>NZ_JABMCX010000192.1 GCF_013179505.1 Paenarthrobacter sp. CM16
GAGTCGGGCTCCACCACAATACGGTCCTTGCCGGGCAGGGAGAACATGTACTTGATCAAGGACGTGCCCAGCCGCGGGGTGAAGTGCGGGATGGGCCGGGTAGCCGGTGCCAGCAGCAGGTGCATGCCGATGTCCGCCTCCCGCGCGGGGTAGGCCTCGCCCACGGGATCGTGCAGTGGCTCGTAGGTCTGGAAAAGGGCCAGCGGTTCCCCATCAAGGATGGCCAGGAACGCGTGGTGGGTCTCCAAGGAGTCCAGGAACTCGTAGATTCCTTGGACTTCCTCGCGGGAGTTTTCGGTCATTCCCCAGAACCTGGCACGGGGTTGGGTGACCCATTCGAAGATGAGGTCAATGTCCTCGGCGGGAACCAGCGGGACTAGCCGCAGCGCGCCCCATCCTTCGAGGTCCTCGGAGTAGACGGTGGCTCGGACAGAGAAGTCCTGGGTAACGGTGGTCATGGCTTCCTTCGGGGCTGATGCGTGGTAGATGCGGGCTTGATGCGTGGAGCGGAATGGGTCAGGGTGTGTCTTTGGCCAGATGCGACCAGTCGGTCACCACGGGTGTGAGTTCTCCGGCG
This sequence comes from Paenarthrobacter sp. CM16, assembly GCF_013179505.1. Classification (GTDB taxonomy): domain Bacteria; phylum Actinomycetota; class Actinomycetes; order Actinomycetales; family Micrococcaceae; genus Arthrobacter. The sequence goes on from NZ_JABMCX010000192.1 coordinate 578, forward strand.
GTCCAGAGCGGTAGTTGGTCGGCGAAGTGTTGGTGCTCCGGTGTGCCGGAAGCCCCGAACGGGACGATCCACCGGCTGTTGCGCCGATCCGAGAGGTCCCAGACGTAGCGGGCCACAGGTCCACGAAAGCTTCGGTCATCAACGCCGGGCAGGCTCTCGGTGCAGAGAACACAGCCGGTATCTCCGCTGAGGCCGGCACGGGGGGCCGAGGAGGCCAGCGGGCCGGGAAGGACATGCACGGCCAGAAGCTGATGCCGGTCGCCCCAGGAGAGCCCCCGGGATTCTTCGAGCGCGACGTCCTCAAGTGCCGCAGCCGCTTCCGCATCCATGCTGATGCCCAGTTCGCGGCCTCGGACCAGCAGCGTCTCCAGCGCGAAGCCGATGCGGGAGGCCACCGACAACCAGGGTCCGAATAACGGCGAGTAGCCGGTTGGTTCGTTCAACGGTGCCAGTGCGGGATGCTGTGCCAGCCTCCGGACCAACGAGCCCCGCCATGACGCGAACACTGCAGCGTGGTGGCTGCCGGCATCCATGCGGCCGTCCCATTCGAGCAGCAGCGAACGCACGCCCTCGCTTTTCCTGGACAAACCGCCCGCCTTGGACAAACCGCCTTTCCTGGACGAGTCATCCACGGACACCCCGGAGAGCACCGAACGGAACAGAGGCCACGGACCCAGTTGGGTATCGGTATGGATGGTCTGCATGTCGTCCACGGACAACGGCCCCGACGCCGACTCGAGCAGTTCGCGGATGCGCGCCGCCCGATGCGCCGGGGCGAATTCCATGGCCACGGCGTCACCCCCTCCGGCCGCGCGATCGTTCGCGCTCACGGCAAAACGGTCCACCTCGGTGCGCGGCAGGATCACGTACTGCCCTTCCCACTGATGACGGTCGGAGAAGGCTGGAGCAGGCAGGCGCCGGTTGGCGGGGTTGCGTTGCGGAACCAGCCCGGCAACAAAGTGCCGCACGGCTCCGGAAGTGTCCGCGGCCACAACGCTGTTGACGGGCTCCACCCAGGCGTCGAAGGCCGTTTCCACCTCGGAGACACTCCGGCTCCGCAGCAACGGCAGGAGGGCCTCAAAACCCAGCCGCCGTTCAACGCGGGCGGGAAAGCGCAAACTCAGCGCATCGCCGTCGGGCGCTTCGGAGATCACCGAGCCGCGTGCGGTTTCGATGACCTCAGTGGTGACCGGCTCGCCGTCGCGGACGGTGATGGTTTCCACGCTCACGACGGCGGTTTCCCACCCTTGCGCTCCCCGCGCCTCGATGCGTTCCCCGGTGGAGTCCGTGACCCAGCGCAGTTCTTCCTCGAAGAGGTCCTGGTAATCGGCCATGGCGTTGGTGATGGCCCAGGCGGTGTGCCCGGTGTGGGCGAAGTGCGGGAGGCCGGGTACGCCGGGAAATGCGAAGCCAACGGCGTCGAACTCCGGGCAGGCGAGCCGTATTTGCTGGTACACGCCGGGGAGTTCCATGAGGCGGTGGGGGTCGCCGGCGATCAGCGGGAGCCCGCTTGCCGTCGTCGAGCCGTGCGCGGCCCAGGCGTTGCTGCCGGACCAGACGGGAGCTTCGATGCTGAACAGGCTCACGGCGTCCTCACCCAATGTCCGGGCGACGTGGGCGCGGAACAGTTTGTTGGGAAAGGTTGAAAACAGGATGTGGTGCACCAGGAAGACCCCCAGCGGGGTCCAGGGGTTCCACGGTTCAGGTTCGCTGCCGGATTCTTGAAATTCCGGGCCGCCACGGCGTCCGTCTGCCAGTGCCTGGTTGATGCCGGCCACGTAACTTGCGCACCACCGCTGAGTGTCGGTGTCGAGGTTTTCAAAACAGCGGCGTGCGGTGTCGTCCAGCTGGGCTTGGCGGGCGAACCGGTCCCAGACCACGGCGTCAACGCCCAGGACTTCCGCTGTCCGGCCTTCCGAACGCCAGCGCTCCAACTCGAGCTGCCACGAGCGGTCCGTTGCGGCATTCATGCCTTGGAGAAAGGCGAGATCGTCCGCGGAATCCGCCCATAAGTGCGGGATCCCCCACTGATCGCGGTAGCTTCCGGGGCCGCCTGCCGGGGCGGAAGGGTGCATCGGGGCAGGCGTCATAATCTCTGGCTGCTTTCGAGCTTAGGTTAGGCTTACTTAAGTTCAAGATAAATGGCTTTGGCCCCGTTCACAAATCGTGGACATTCGTGAAGGAGTGTTGCTTGAAGCGCAATTGGGAAGGCGTCGTCCTCAAAGTCATGGGCGCCAAGGACTTCACCCTGGAGGTCACGGGGCGCGAAGAAATCACCCCCGACTTCTTCCGGGTGCACGTGCGCGACGGCGGGCTCCTGGAGCGCAGCGGCCTGCACCCCACCATGTGGATCCGGTTGTGGTTCAACGATTCCGGCAAGGCCCACCAGCGCGCGTACACCTTGATCAACGCATCCCCTGCGGACGGAACGTTCAGTATGGACTTCGCCATGCACAACGGGGTAGCGGCTGACTGGGCCCGCTCCGTTCAGCCCGGCGACACCATTGACGCCACCGTCCAAGGCAGTTCCTTCACCTTCCCGCAGCCGGTTCCCCGCCGGATCTGGGTGGTGGGAGATCCCGCTTCGATCCCGGCCATCAACTCCTTGCTGGACGAACGAGGACTTACCGCAGCCGGCGCAGCTCCTGTCACCGCCTGGCTTGAATACCAGCACGACGCCGATCCCTCACTCCAGGTGCGGACGTCAGAGTCCGACGTCGTCACCTGGGTTCCGCGTAAACGCGACGGTGCCGCCCTGGTTGAGGAAGTCTGCGATGCGCTCACGGCGGAGAGTGTGTCCGTGGAAGAGGACTTTTTCTGGATCGCCTGTGAAGCCTCCAGTACCCGGGCAATCGTCAAGCACTTGCGGAAGACGCTGGGCGTGGACAAGCACCGGATCGATGCCTTGGGATACTGGCGCGTTTAGGCACCGCGTTTAGGCACCGGCGTTAGGCACCGCGTTTAGGTGCCGCGGCGCTCCTGCTGTGTTGAAGCGTTACTCGCGCCAGTTAAGGAAGCCCTTTTGTCCTTCCGGAGGGGTGAGGACCACGTCCCGGCCATACTTCTTCTGTGAGTCTGCGCCGAAGAAGGCATCCGGGACGATGCGGATCGCCTTGGCCACCTTCCCGTCCTTCAAGAAGACGAACAACGCAGGGGACGCTGTGTAGCGGTTCTCTTTGGTCAGCGGCTCGCCGAAGGCGGCTTCGATGTCCTTGGCCGGGGTCCCCTCCGTCACGAATCCTGCCTGGTCCCACTCGAAGTCCGTGGCGTCAGCCAACTTCAGGGCCGTCCCGTTCTTTGCGGACTCAAGGACCTGGCTGTTGAGGTTCTCATTCGATTCGGGCATGACGGATCCTCCTAGTGAACAGGCGGCCAGGGCGCAGGCCAGGATGAGAGTTAGCAGGCCCGCGAGGGTGACGCGGCCAGCAGGGGTCCGCATCCGTCGTCGTGCCTGTGTTTGTGGTTGGATCCTCACGAGGTGGTCCTCGACTCGTCGTTGAATTCCGGGTCCTCGCCGGGGGCGGGCTCGGCATTGTTGGCGTCGCCGGTCTGGTCCATGGGGACCTCGTTGGATGGGTGCGGCAGCAGGTCCTGTCCCACCACCACGGTATCGCCGTTGTTCACGGCTTCCTCGATCAAATCAGCAAGCTCCTCAGCACTGGCATCCGGGTTGGCTATGGCCACATTGCGGCCCACCTCATTGTTGTACAGATCCATCGCCTCACGCGGCGCAGGATTACCGGGGAGTTGTTCGTGGGCGGTGGCGTAATCCTCCGCCCAGTCCGCACCGAACTCCTTGACCATCAGGGCGTTCCAGTACGCATGGCGGAAGGCGTCGTTCTGGTCGTCGTTGCGGTCGGCGCTGGGGAAGCGGTCATCTGCTGTGCTGAAGGCGTCGTCATGGATGTCCTTGAAAGCGTTCATCTCGAAAGGGCCCAAACCGTTGAGGAGCTCCGCTTCCTTCTCGGTGACCTCCCTTTGGTCCACCACGAAGCGCAGGGGGTCCCAGTCCCCGGGCCACTTGGTGACCTCGGCATCGCTGACCTGGTATTGGTCCAGGATTTCCTGCGGTGTGGGCTGGCCGGGGTTCGGGTTGGCTGCGGTTTTGGTGGTGTCGGAGCCGCCGCTGCTTCCCGAACTGCCACCGGAGCCGCCGCTGCTCCCCGAACTGCCACCGGAGCCGCCGCTGCCTGCACCTTCAGTGGAAGCGGAGGACTGCTGGTCCGCGTTGGTAAGCACTGACTGCGAGGCTTCTTCCAATCCGCGCGTGGTTCTTTCCAGCAATGGCCTCAGCCGGCCCTGCCAGTCTGCGGCAAAGCGCTTGGCGTCCTGGCCCTGCCAACCGCCCCCATGGCCGGTTAGTCCCTGCCCTATTAGTGAATCGAGTTCCCGGGCCCGACTGGTCAACAGTGACGCACCGTTGGCCAGGGTCTTGGAGAGTGCTTTGAGTTGTTCGACGTCGGCGCCGTAGAAAGGCATATTTCCCCCTGAGCTTTGACTCCATGCTTTGGCATTGCTCCGGGGATCGCAATGGGTACCTCTGCCCGGCGCTGGCTCGCGGAAAGCGTTCGCCCGAGGCGAGCACCCGCCGTCGTGCTCCATATCTCACAGTTCGGGTACATTGTGACGTTTGCCGCTCAAACGGTGTTTTGGACGGCACTTCTAGCTCACCTGTGATATTTCTTGGATATGACGCAACCTACCGCTGAACACGTCGGCCTTCTGCTCCGCAACGCCCGTGGCGAAAAAGGGTGGACTCAGGGGCAGTTGGCTACCGAGCTTGGAACCAGCCAAAGCGCAATCGCGCGGATGGAGCAAGGTAAACAGAATCTCAGCCTTCGGATGATCGAGCGGCTCGAGGCCATCTTCGGCCGATCAATCGTCAAAGTGGGCAAGCCCCAGATGACCCACCTCCGGGTTGAGGGCGGCAGGACCCTTTCCGGAGAAGTGGATGTCAACAGCAGCAAGAATGCAGGCGTGGCCCTTCTGTGCGCCAGCCTGATCAACCGCGGCACCACCACGTTGCGCCGGTTGGCCCGGATCGAGGAAGTCAACCGGATTGTTGAAGTCCTGACGTCCATCGGCGTCGAATGCACGTGGCTCAACGGAAGCGACCTCCGCATCCGCAGGCCCGACGTCCTGGACCTGGGTTCCATGGATGTGGACGCTGCCCGCCGTACCCGCAGCGTCATCATGCTGCTTGGTCCGCTCTTGGACGAGACCAGCGAATACCTGCTCCCCTACGCCGGTGGCTGCGACCTCGGAACCCGCACAGTAGAGCCGCACATGCAGGCGCTGCGCCAGTTCGGGCTCGACGTCGAAGCGAAGTCCGGGTTCTATTCCGTGACTGCGCCGCCCGCTGATGGACACGACCGTTCCTTCGTCCTCACCGAACGTGGCGACACCGTGACCGAGAACGCCATCATGGCCGCCGCACACCGCGAGGGCACCACGGTCATCCGGAACGCGAGCCCCAACTACATGGTCCAGGACCTCTGCTTCTACTTGCAGGGACTCGGCGTGGAGATCCAGGGCGTGGGAACCACCACGCTGAAGATCACCGGCCGTTCCGCCATCGACGTGGAAATCGAGTACTTCCCCTCCGAAGACCCCATCGAGGCAATGAGCCTGATCACCGCCGGGATTGTCACCAACTCCGAGGTCACCATCCGCCGTGTCCCCATCGAGTTCATGGAAATCGAGCTCGCCACCTTGGAGCAGATGGGCCAGAACCTCGAAATCTCCGGGGAGTACATGGCACGCAACGGCCGGACCCGCCTGGTGGACGTGACTACCAAGCCATCCGAGCTCCGCGCTCCCCAGGACAAGATCCACCCCATGCCGTTCCCCGGCCTGAACATCGACAACCTGCCGTTCTTCGCAGTCATCGCAGGCAACGCCGAAGGCCAGACCATGATCCACGACTGGGTCTACGAAAACCGTGCCATCTACCTGACGGAGCTCAATAAGCTGGGCGCCCAGGTGCAGTTGCTTGACCCGCACCGGATCTACGTCAATGGACCCACCAAGTGGCGTGCCGCGGAGATCGGCTGCCCGCCGGCCCTGCGTCCTGCCGCGTGCTTGCTCCTGGCGATGCTGGCTGCCCGTGGTACGTCCGAGCTCCGCAACATCTACGTGATTGAGCGTGGATACGAGGACTTGGCCGAGCGCCTGAACACCATCGGCGCCAAGATCGAGTACTTCCAGGACTAGGCTCCACGCGTACGCCGGCAACGGATCAGTGGCGCGCCCGTTTCCGCCGTTCGCGCCAGCAACGGATCGGCGGCGCGCCCGTTTCCGCCGTTCGCGCCAGCTCGCTCTGGTGCGAATGGCGGAAACGGGGGCGGTCCTCGCTGCGCCTTTGAGAGTGCGCGGCTGCCCCTCCAGCCACTGTCCTCTACCGGCCTCCTGACGCAGAATGGAGCATGCGGACTTTCGGGGTTGAGGAAGAGCTGCTCATCGTCCATCCTGTGACGGGAGAGCCTCTTGCCCTCGCGGATGCGCTGCTCGCGGGCCACAACCAGGCGGCGTCCGCAACGGGCCTCAGCCACGAACTCAAGCTGGAGCAGATCGAGACGCAGACCCGCCCCTGCCACAGCTACGGTGAGCTTCTGCATCAGATCCGCCGCGGCCGGGCCATGGCCAATGAAGCGGCCCGACAGCACGGTGCGCGGGTTGCCGCGATCGCCACCTCCCCGCTGGATTCGAACACCCACACCACCCCGGATCCCCGCTATGCCGCGATGCTGGACCGCTTCGGCATCATCGCCACGGAACAACTGACGTGCGGATTCCATGTGCACACCTCTGTTGAGTCCCCCGAGGAAGGTGTGGTGGTGCTGGACCACATCCGGGACAAACTCGCCGTGCTCACGGCGCTCACTGCCAACTCACCCTTCTGGCGAGGCCTTCCTACCGGTTTCGACAGCTACCGCACCCAGGCATGGAACCGCTGGCCCACCTCTGGACCGTCGGCCGTGTTCGGATCACTCACTGCCTACCGACGCATCGTGAAGCGGCTGTTGGAAACGGGCGTGATCCTGGATGAGGGCATGATCTACTTCGATGCCCGCATCTCCCGGAACCACCCCACCGTGGAGGTCCGTGTGGCCGACGTCTGCCTTCGCGCCGAGGACGCCGCGTTGATTGCGGTGCTGGTGCGGGCTTTGGTTGAGACGGCTTCCTTGGAAATGCTCGACGGCGTTGAGCCCACCGCGGTGCCCACGGCACTCCTGCGGATGGCGAGTTGGCAGGCCAGCAATGCGGGGTTGCGTGGAGACCTTCTGGACTTCGGTGATTTCCGTCCCCAGCCGGCAGCGGGTGTGGTCTGGGCGTTGGTGGATTACGTGAGCCCAGTGCTGGATGACCAAGGCGAATTGGAGCTGGTCAAAGAGGGGATCTCAGATCTGCTGGAGCGGGGGAACGGCGCCCGCGAGCAACGGGAAGCGGCGGTGCGGTACAACAACAGGAAGCGAGGCAGCCAGAACCAGGCGGGCAGTCCACCCGCCAGCGCAGCCCTGGCCGCCGTCGTCGGGCATGCAGTGAAGGTGACGGTTCGCGGAACCTCTGCCGACGCGCACAAGGAGCCTGCGCCCATGTTGTCCCGGGTCAGGAGGCCTTAGGCTTTGCCGGCTTCCGGCTCTTCCCATGCCATCAAGTAGGCGCCGGTGAGGCCTTCCACCAAGTAGAAGCAGAACGGCGGGATGTCCTTTTTTGCTACCAGAATGGCGCCGTAGATTGGTGCGCTGGCCGCGGCCGTGACGCCGATCCAGCGTTTTGTGGGCAAGGAAAGAAGACTCCCGCCCAAGGCGGCCAACGCCACAACATGCAACCCGGAATAGGCCAGGAAAGGCGCGTTGGATCCATGGCGGTAGGCAAAACCCTCAATGTCAGCAGCGCGCCGGGCGAGGCTGGGGACGAAGAACGGGGCGCCGGCGAGCAATGCTGCGGCGGCAGCGATAGCCCACCTCTTCGCATTCCCACGTGGCGCGTTGTGGCCTGGAACGGCATCCCTGTCCGGAACGGCGTTCTTGTCTGGAACGGCACGGGCAAACGCGGCGAATCCAACTGGCACGGCGACGGTTCCCACGGCGGTAAGGTGCTGACCCACGATCCAACCGTGCCGTCCGGAGGTCAGCATGCGCAAGCGTTCGGCGTCGTCCGGTGTCATGTAGACGCGCGAGACCGGCGAGATTCCCACGAACCACACCACCGTGCCGGCAACGATGACCGCTCCGGCACGGCGATAGGGATGGTTCCCGCTCATGGCAGCAAGGTTAGACCTGCTTGAGGGCCTTCTCCAGATCCAGGATCAGATCATCCACATCTTCCAGGCCCACAGACAAACGGACCACGCCGTCGCTGAGCCCGATCGCCGCCCGCCCCTCCGGCCCCATGGCCCGGTGGGTGGTGGTGGCCGGGTGGGTGATGAGGGACTTGGAGTCGCCCAGGTTGTTGGAGATGTCCACTACACGCAGGCCATCGAGCAGTGCGAACGCGGAATCCTTGGCCGAACGTCCCGCGGAAGGGAGCAGCTCGAAGGTCAGCACAGTGCCTCCGGCCTTCATCTGCTTCGCG
>NZ_JABMCX010000193.1 GCF_013179505.1 Paenarthrobacter sp. CM16
CATCGAGAGCTCGACGTTGGTGGCGTCCGAGCTGGCCACGTCAGGCTCGGTCATACAGAAGGCCGAATTGATCTCGCCGGCCAAGAGCGGCTTGAGCCACTTGTTCTTGTGCTCCTCGGTGCCGAAGAGCTGGAAGACCTCCATGTTGCCGGTGTCGGGGGCGTTACAGTTGGTCGCCTCAGGGGCGAGCTTGGGGCTGCGTCCCATGATCTCGGCTAGCGGTGCGTAGTCGAGATTGCTGAGGCCTGGGGATCCCCATGCCTCGTCCTCGTGTGGGTGAAAGAGGTTCCACAGGCCGCGCTTGCGCGCCTCGGTCTTGAGCTCCTCCAAGATCGGGGGGTGGAAGTGCGGGTTGCCCGATTCTGCCATCTCTGCGTCGTAGATCGCCTCCGCGGGGTAGACATGCTCGTCCATGAAGGCGAGCAGTTTCTCCTGGTACTCACGGCTACGTTCTGAAAACTCGAAGTCCATCTCAGTTCCTCATCTCATCGTTGGTCAAATCGTGCGTCGCACGGCGCGGTCACGCCAGCGGGTCCTAATGTCTTGTCGGCAACGCGCTGCATCGTCATCGTCATATGTCCTGCCCGTGCCAGCCAGAGGGGAAGGTCGGGGCTTGCTTCGAGACGAAGGCGCGGACTGCCGCGGCGTGTTCGTCCGTCAGGCCCGTGGCCTTGTGCAAAGGCACCTCGGCGTACATCGAGGCAGTGAGATCCTCGTGGGGTGCCCGCAGGAGGTTCTGCTTCATCGCTTCGAGGGCATAAGAGGGGCCAGCGGCCAAACGGCTGGCAATCTCGCGGGTCCGCTGTTGGAGCTCGTCTTCTGGAACGAGCCAGTTGATCAGCCCAAGAGACAAGCACTCCTCGCCGCGGATCTTGGGATAGAGAAACATGAGCTCCCGCGCCTTAGCTGGCCCGACCAGCCGGTCCAGCAACCAAGCCGCGCCGAAATCGCCGCCCAACCCGACCGCACCGAAAGCGGTCGCGAATACCGTCCGCGGCGAACCGATTCGCAAGTCAGCCGCAAGCGCAAGTCCGATGCCTGCGCCGGCGGCTGCTCCTGTGATGGATGCAAGCACAGGCTTTCGGCACCGGTGGATACGGCCGACCGTCTCATCCTGGTCACGGCGCTGCATTTCGACGGCGGCCCGGTCGATCTCGGCGGCGCCAGCTCCCTCCCCGCCCTGCTCATGAAAAGATTGAATGTCACCTCCAGAGCAGAACGCGCCGCCCGCACCCGTGAGGATAATCGCTCCCACCTCGCGCAACGACTCCATCTCGTTCAAGGCGAGGATAAGGCCCCTGATCATTCCGCCCGACAGGGCGTTGCGGCGATCAGGGCGATTGAGTGTGATGGTGCCGACGCCATTCGTGATATCGGTCAGTACCTCAGCAACCACTGGGCATTCCTCGCACCAAATCAGCCACGAGAGAGAGGCCATCAGTCCGAAACTCTGCGATAACCCAAAGACCAAAACATGAACCTGAACTCATTCTCATTCTGGTACGTTACCATACTGTGAACCGTGCACGGGGTGGTTCTGGGAAATCCAGTTCCGACCTTCCAGAAGGGCTCGATGGTTCAATACACTTCGTCTTGTCGACGAAAGCACTCTATGAGCGACACAGGAGTCATTCCCAAGGAGTGCTGGTCGCAATCGCTCAAATCAAACCTCGGCGTGCTCAAGAGGTTCCGCGTGGCCGCGTCCGGTTCGGCCCCGGCAGCGAAGGCTGCTTTGTCCGCTCAAGCACTGCTGCCAAAGTGAGTCCGGCCGAAATCGAATGGACCGTGATGGCAGGCTGCGGCAAAAGCCCCCACGCAGCCCGAGGAAGCCGAATCCCCCCTGCCTGCGGCAGTGTGCCCGACCCTAAGCAGCAGGACGCAGATCTGGCGTGGTTGGGAAAACTACCGGCCTTGAGGGAACAATGACGTCCATTCAGGTTCAAGCCGACGCCTTCCTCAGCGGAGGCCATCCGATTGCTGTCAGTGGGCGGTGCAGGGCAGGCCATCCGATTGGTGTCAGTTGGGCGGCGCAGGGCGGGCCAGGACTACGTTTCTCAAACACGACGCATGACTCTATACACCCGACACCCAAGCAAAGCTCAGACGTCAGTCACGTGATCTGCGAAATGAATCGCGTCCGCTAGCCGCATGCACACGGAGCTATTCAAGCCAAGAGTGGACGGTCGCGAAGAAGACCATGCTGACACTGATGAGCTCGCTGCAGCTAGTAGGCACGGCCCCGCGCAAGAAGCGCCACAACCCCTACATAGGCGAACCTGGCGCAGTGGTACCCACGTGCTCAACGACAATTTAGTTACCGATGTGACCGAGTTCGGCCTCGGCGGTCGGAAGTTTGATACTTCAGTGGTCGACCCTCGTCGACCGGCAGATTATTTCCTACTTGCCGGGCTGTCGCCCAAGCCGAGACGCAGGGAGATGACGAGTCAGGTCTTCAGCCTCATCAGCCGTCACTTTTTTCGACGGCTTGAGGCATGGTGAGCTGGTGTTCGATGCGCAATGCGTTGCACCATAGGCGGGAGGCGGTGTAGACCAGCTGCTCGAAGTCGCCTCCATCCTTGAGTACGAAAGTGGCGAACGCCAATCTGCTGACCATGCCGGAGAGTACACGCGAGGCCATGACAGGATCGACGTCGGGATCAGCAAGCCCTCGATCCTGAAGGTCCTTAATGCCGCGGGCATTTCGTTCAACGAAGACCCAACCTCGAGCCCGCCGCAGCTCACGGACTTGGGGATCTATGCTTGAGACCTGCTCCAGCAATTGCATGAGTTTCGCGTTGCTACGGTAGCGCTCAAGGTAGGCACGATTGCTCGACTCGATGATTGCGGCAGGATCTTCAACGCCGTCGACGTGCTCCATCCCGGGGTGGAGCATCTCGTTCTTGGTCGCCTCCATGACCGCGGCGAAGATCTCACTCTTGTCCAGGAAGTAGGTGTAGAAAGTGCCGGTCGCACACTTGGCCTCGGCCGTAATGTCGGACAGTCGGGCATCGAGGTAGCCGTCGCGCTCGAAAATTACCCGCGCAGCGTCAACCAGCGCTTGGCGGGTGCGGATGCCTCGTTTCGACAGCGGTGATTTGCGAGCGGTGTCTTTTGTCACGAACGTCCTTCTCCTTCACCGGGCTGTCAGATGGCCTCGTCCACGTCCGCGAGGCAAGAATCCCGGGATTCTGGATAGTCTAGCGTCTTACAAGATCCGAAATCCTTGCGCCATCTTTGCGGGCGCAGTGATTAGGCATTGGCCGCCTCCCGCTGCAGTCGCCGCATTCCAGCGAGCCAACGGTCATAGTCCGCACCCTTTCGCCGGTAATACTCCAGTACCTCCGGATGTGGGAGTATCAGGAACTTCTCGTCCTGCATGGCCGCCAGCGTGATTGCGGCGACCTCCTCAGGCTCGAGCACACTGCCGGCCGTGGCCACGACCTTTGCGCCAAGCTGTGACACCTCATCATCACCATTGAGTGCGTCATGGTGGATGGCGGTATTGACGCCCATCGGACAGATGCAGCTCACCCGGACGCCTCGGTCGCCGTAGGTGACCGACAGCCATTCGCTGAATCCGACGGCTGCGTGCTTTGTGACGGAGTACGGCCCCGCAGCAATCTGCGTCAGCAGCCCGGCGGCCGAGGCCGTTGATACGAAGTAGCCGGATCCGCGTTCGATCCAGCCGGGCACCAGCAGGCGAGCCGCACGAATGTGCGCGAGGACATTGATATCGAGTGCGCGCTGCCACTGCTCGTCACTGTCGCCGATTCCAGCCTCCCCGCTTACCCCTGCGTTGGCGAAGAACAGGTCGACCGGGCCAAAGTTACCCTCGGCGGCCGCGATCATCTCCTCCAGGATCTCGACGCGAGAGGCATCCCCGGCCACAGCTACGCCCCCGACCGCGGCAGCAACTTCGCTGGTGCGCTCGAGATCTAGATCTGCGACCACTACATGAGCGCCCTGCCCAGCGAGCCCGGCAGCGAGTGCGGCACCAATACCACTACCCGCGCCGGTCACGATGGCGACCTTCCCAGAAACATTCATGCCCGGCTCCTGCTTGACTTGTTGACGATTACTGGCCCGGATTCCATGTCATGACTCCAAGCGACGATGAACATGAATTCGAATTCATATCGAGTCTAGCGCATTCCCTCCTTGTAGTCCCGAGACAACAAGCGATTCTGGAAAATTCACGTGATGCGCAGCGCATTGGCCCACAACCGGGTCAGGCAGGCGACCAGATCCTCCATGCCCCACGGGTCGCCCACGACAAAGGCCCCGTAGGCCATCCGGCTCACCATGGCCGACAACGCGGTCGCAGCAAGGAAGGCGTCCACCTCGGGGTCCGCGATCCCGCGCGCTTGCAGGTCCTTGATGCTCTGGGCGTTACGCTCCGCAAAAGCCCGCCCTCGGGCGCGACGCAGCACCCTCACCCCGTCGTCGACCGCACTGACCTGCTCCATCAGCCGCATGAGTTTCGCATTGCGTCGGTAGCCGGTCAGGTACGCCCGATTACTGGCTTCTATCACGGCGAGCGGAGCGTCACTGGGAATCATCCGCCTCACCTGCGGGTGAACCATCTCCTCCTGGACGGACTCGAGGACCGCCGCGAAGATCTCCTCCTTGCTGGTGAAGTACGTATAGAAGGAGCCGGCCGCCACTTTGGCCTCAGTTGTGATGTCGGCAAGCCGGGCATCAAGGTATCCGTCACGCTCAAAGACAGTGCGGGCAGCCGCAACCAGAGCTGCTCGCGTGCGCGCCCCGCGCGCGGTACGAGGTGATTCCTTTGCCGAACCGCCGTCGCGTCTCTGCGCTGATCCGAACGAGTCCATGACTGAAAGCTAACCTGAAACCGACGTCAATGTCTATTCGGTTCGTGAGACGGATGCAGCACCGGCCCGGTGGCAGGATCTGGCGAGGAGCTACTTATGCCCCTTTACTTAGAACCGCAGCGTGCAGAGATCACGGTGGTGCGGATACCTGGTCTGCCCCTACAGTGATTCTGCCCACGACAGCTCGGGGCAGGGCCACATACTTGCCTTCGGGAACCGCTCCAGCAGCGGATTGGCTCCGAGATTGTGGCCCGGGTGTCCGTGCACTCGATCGGATCGACGAGGTCCTGCGCCTTGGGTACTGCGGGTAGATCAGTAAAACTTCGGTCGGGCCGCTCATGACGGTCGGCTAGGATTTCGCTACACCCTGTCGGGCCACGGGTGGAAATATCGGGTCGCGACCGACGCATACCTTCTCGCGCATTGGCGGCGCGACCGGCGTCTCGCCTGAGTCCGCATCGAGCGAGTCTCAATATTCACAGACGTCCTGGAGGACCTGCCCACCAGCTTCTAAGCGGCCTCATCGCTTCGGGATTATCTGCATTGACATCCAATCGCATGAAGGTTTGACATTGTCATCTGCCAGTCCGAGGAAGACCACTGCCAACTATCCTGTCAGTGGACAATTACCTCGATGCCGAGCGTGTTCCTGTTGGCACGTAGACGCCGAAGCCTTCGACTGTCCATTCATCAAACCCCGACGCGCCGCGCCGGTTGGCATCGGTGCCGCGCTCAAAGAGCCAGACGCGGCCACGCTTTATGGGGCGACGCCCGCAGATACACGGTGTACCCAGCACTCAACGACTGACCATCATCCGAGCCGGACCGTGTCGCCCACTATTGGGACGCACGCACTCGTGTGGTCCGTCGTGGCGGCCCGTTCGCGTCGCTTCCGTACCAACGACTGGCAGGTTTGACCTATGTCGCGGCACTCGGCGCCTCGTACGCTGGTGTGACCGGCACCACTTTTTCAGGCACGGTGAACCTGCCGGCGTCCGCCGGGAAATACACTTGCCCTTCGACGACTATAAGAGCTCCGGCTCCCGCCGCAAGCGAGGCGCCCGTTCGTGACAGCGGGAAGCTTCCTGACTTGGACCGCAGGTACTGGCCCGAGCCGACCGACGCGAGAATTCCCTGGGAATACACGGCAGCAAGAGCAAAACACTGGGATACGAAAGGCAGCACCATGGGAAACCACGCAGACTGGACGGATTTGGCCGGCAGGCAGGTCCCGGCCCAGAAGGAAACCAACACCGCGGGGAACACACACGCGCCTTCCGCTCTAGACAACGGCACGGTGAACTATTCATGGTAGGGAACAGCACCCACCCAAACACGTCCGCCGAGGATTCAAGCCCCTACGGAAACGGCCCTTCCACAGCTGGTCGTCACGGGCTGGATGCGGCTACGAAGACCGTGGGGAGGATGCGCATCCATCATCTGCAGAAGGCAAAGGACAACGGTCAGCGATTCGCCATGCTCACGGCCTATGAGCAGTACAGTGCGGAGATCTTTGACCAAGCGGGCATTGAGGTGTTGCTCGTGGGCGATTCGGCGTCCAATAACGTGTTTGGAAACGAAACGAGCCTGCCAGTCACGGTGGATGAATTGCTTCCGCTGTGCCGCGCCGTTGCGCGTTCGGCACAGCGCGCCCTCGTGGTCGCCGACCTACCGTTTGGCAGTTACGAGGTCTCCGCTCAACAGGCAGTAGCCACAGGTATCCGGTTCCTGAAGGAGGGCCTTGCCCACGCGGTAAAGATCGAAGGCGGTAGGTTCTATGCAGAGACCATCAGGGCCATGGTCCAGGCCGGCATCCCGGTCATAGCACACATCGGGTTCACTCCGCAAAGCGAACACGTCCTTGGCGGCTTCCGGGTCCAGGGCCGGGGGAATGACGCCCAACGGCTGATCGAGGACGCGCTGGCCCTGGAGGAGGCTGGCGCCTTTTGTGTACTCATGGAAATGGTGCCTGCCGAGACAGCGGCAGCCGTCGATGCCGCAGTTTCCGTTCCGACGATCGGCATCGGTGCCGGGAATGCGACCACGGGGCAAGTTCTCGTGTGGTCGGACATGGCAGGCCTGCGCGGCGGGAAAATGGCCAAATTCGTAAAGCAATACGCGGACGTTCGGACCATACTCAGCAATGCGGCTAAAACCTATGGCGCTGAGGTCCGTTCAGGACAGTTCCCCGGCCCGGAGCACGCTTTCTAGTCGGTCCCCGGACCATTCTGGCTTCGGATTGGGACAGAGTGATCCATGCACTGGAAGGAAGGCACTGGCGTTGAGGCTTTAGGGCGTCCGCCCACCGCTTAGCCGAGCAGCAAATCGCCTCCCGCAACTACGCTGGCACCGGCGCTTTGCGCATCATTGGTCCACTGCATCCAGAGCGTCTGGTCGTTGTCGTAGGAGCTCCCTGGCCCCAAGCAATGTTTGGCCGGGACTCGTTACTGACCTCGTTATCGTGCTGCCCATCAATGCGCCGCCGGCGCTGGGAACGCTGCAGACTATGGCCGATCGGCGAGGCACAACGGAGGCCCTGCTGACGGAGGGACAGCCTGGGAGGACACTTTGCGAGGTGCGGCTCGGTGTCGGGCCGAGCCCACACGTCGGCCCGACACTGGAAGACTGAGTGGGTGCGGGGTCCGGTCGATGGTGCTGCGCGACCGCACCCCTACTGGAGCCTAATAGGGTCCCGGATCGGGTCAGGCGCATACGTTTCTGCCCCGCGAGATCATCTCCCGTCCCGTCTGAGTAAGTTGCTGTCACCGAACGACCGGATCTGGATCTGTTACGGGGACGTCAATGTCGTGGCCCTGCGCCCGCAGGTACACTACATGGCTCGCTGTTTCAGAGACTGCCAGGCGCAAGGAGAAGGCTTGGAGTGACTTCCAGCCGCGGGACCAGGTCAAGTGCTGGGCGATGTCCCATACGGTTGCGGGCCGGTGCGCCTCCAGCACTTGGAGGACCTCGACCGAGCGTTGGCGGTTGTGTTCCAGCAGCTGTGCCACCCGGCGCTGCATCCCGGTGAAACGGTACTCGTGCGCAGGGCAGACTTCCATCTCGTCCTCGAAGGCGATCAGCTTCAAGGACTCGTAGTAGTCCGCCAACGGGTTGGCCAGCCATGGCAGGTCCAGGGCTATATGCGGGGAGATGCGCGGCAGTACGTGGTCACCGCTGAATATCAGGCCGTGGGGCTCATCGACCAGACAGATATGCCCCGGTGAGTGCCCGGGAGTGTTGACCACTCGCAGGTCGAGCCCCTTGGCGGGCACCAGGGCGCCGTCGGTAAACCGCAGGTCCGGGTCCGCGAGGTTTTGCAGATGGATGAGGCTGCGGTGGTCCATGGACACCTCGGTCAGCCTGTTCGGTGGGACGCCCCACAACGTCAACTCCTCGCGGTGGGTGCGCAGGACAAGGTCGGGGTCGTCTGCATCGGTGAACCGGCGCACTTCCCGGTCCCCTAGGGCAACCCATGCCCCGGATGCCATCCGGAGGCGGGCGGCCATGCCCAGATGGTCCGAGTGGAAATGAGTGACGACGACTCCCGTCAGATCGGTGAGCCCGAGGCCGGCTTGCCGCAGGCCGGCGGTCAGATGGTCCAGGCCGGCGTCACTGTCCCAGCCCGGATCGATCAGGACCGCGTCGCCGTCGCCTAGGAGCAGGTAGCTGAGGGTGTAGCGCATAGGATTGCCAGGGAATGGGATGGGGATGGACCACACCTCCGTGCCGAGCTGTTCAACGGCCGGCAATACGTTGTTCTGCCATGCTTCCTTTTGGGCGTGGCCGGTGAGGGTTATTGGGGCTAGGCTTGGAGAGTTCACGTCGCATCGCCTGACCGGGCCGGAATCCGTTCGAAGGTTTTGGCTGCCTCTGCCTCTGCCTCTACCTCTAGCAGGGGAACAGGATCTGCGGTGTGACATCCAGAGCGCAGAGGAAGACTGGTCCAAACCTCAAAGCCAGCAGCGACGTGCATGAAGTCCCACCGAAGTACGGTCTCCGGAGCACTCCAAGAGCGGCCGCCGCCGAGCATCCCTTCATCAGTTACCCCCCGGCGACGCAACCGTCCATCCGGCCGTACCTCGAAAACCTTGCCAACAAGGGACTGCCACTGGTCCTTGCGGTGCATGTTGGTACAACCGGTATCTTGAAACCTCATGAGTGAAACCCTTCGTTCTGATTGTGTCAACGTGATCGGAGCCCACTAGGACGGCCCGAACGGTACCCACCAGCCGGACGCCCGGGGACGATGTTGCGAAGTTGCCCAGGCGTTCTTTGTCTGCGTTCTGGCGCTGTGAAACCA
>NZ_JABMCX010000194.1 GCF_013179505.1 Paenarthrobacter sp. CM16
GACGTGCTCCTGGGTGAGCCGCCGCTCTTCCCGCGCCACCAGGAAGTGGAACTGTCCTGGAAGATCCTGGACCCGTTCGAGGAATACTGGGCCGGGCTCGATGAACAACCGCAACCCTACGCACCCGGCAGTTGGGGACCGGCCTCCGCCGATGCCCTGCTGGCCCGCGACGGACGAACCTGGAGAAGGCCATGATCGTAGATCTTCCCGATACCACCACCTCCAAGATCTCCAAGAAGATCATGTCGCTGCGCGAGCAAGGCGGCGTGATCGCTTTGGGCCGCGTTTTGACGTTGGTGGTGGTGACCAAGTCCGGGCAGGAAGAAGATGCCATCGAGGCAGCCAACGAAGCCAGTCGGGAACACCCCTGCCGGATCATCGTCCTGGCAGACGCGGGAGTGGAGGGACCGGATCGCCTGGACGCCCAGATCCGAGTCGGTGGCGACGCCGGTGCCTCCGAGGTCATCGTCCTGCGCGGGCACGGACACATGGCTCACGAGAGCGAATCGCTGGTGGCCGCGCTCTTGCTGCCGGACGCGCCGATCGTGGCCTGGTGGCCGCACGGAGCCCCGGAGAGCGCTTGTGAGACGTCCATTGGCCGGATCGCGCACCGCCGGATCACCGACTCGGCCAACGAACCCGATCCACGCCATGCACTGGAAAACATCCGGGCGACCTACAAGGCCGGCGACACAGACCTCGCATGGACACGCCTGACCAACTGGCGCATGCAACTCGCCGCCGTCTTCGATCAGGTAGACAGTGACCCGGTCTCCGCGGTTGCCGTTGAAGGCGCGTCCGACTCCCCCAGCACGCTGCTTCTGGCAGCTTGGCTCAGCCTCGCGCTGGAGGCGCCGGTCACCATCGTGGCGGACCCTGCAGGGACCGGTATCCGCCGCGTCCGCCTCACCCGGGCAAGCGGTGACGTCCAGCTCTTCCGTCCGGGCCTTTCCGTGGCCGAACTGACGCAGCCCGGCCAGCCGGCGCAGCGTATCACCCTCCCCCGGCGCAGCCTGAAGGATTGCCTCGCCGAAGAACTACGACGACTCGACCCCGACGAAGTCTTCGGAGAAGTGATTACGATGGGACTTCCACTTACCAGCCAGAGGAGAGTCCAGACCAGTGCACGCTGAGCCCAGAGTTAGCATCCATCCCGACTCCAAGGTGTTGATGGCCGCCATTGCGGCCCGCCTGATTACCAAGCTCGTGGATGTCCAGGACAAACATGGTGAGGCTACGGTGGTCCTGACCGGCGGTACCGTCGGCATTGGAACGCTGAAGGCGGTGGCTGACTCAGCCGCAGCCCCGGCGGTCGACTGGTCCAAGGTTAACTTCTGGTGGGGTGACGAACGCTTCGTCGCTGCGGACAGCGAGGACAGGAACACCCGTCAAGCACACCAGGCCCTCTTGGCGCACTTGGACGTGGATGCCTCCAGGATCCACGAGCCAGGTTCAACTGATCAGTTCGCCACTGCTGAGGACGCCGCCGCCGCGTATGCAGAAGAACTTAAAGCAGCAGCCGAGGCGGAACATGCAGCCGACATGTCTGATGACCGTTTAGAAGAGGCGGGCATCCTCCCGCGCTTCGACGTCCTGCTTCTTGGTGTCGGCCCTGACGCCCACGTAGCCTCGCTCTTTCCCGAGCAGGCCGGAATTCGTGAGAAGAAGCGCACTGTGGTGGGGGTCGAAAACTCACCCAAACCGCCGTCGTCGCGTATTTCCTTGACGTTGCCGGCTATCAATACCGCCCAAGAGATTTGGATGGTTGTTGCCGGCGAGGACAAGGCGGGAGCCGTGGGACTGGCCTTGGCAGGTGCCAACCCGGTGCAGGTACCGGCCGCGGGTCCTGTGGGCCGTTCCCGGACTCTGTGGCTTATTGACGAGAATGCGGCCTCACGCGTCCCCCAGCAACTGGTCCGGAAGGACCCTGCGGGCGCGTAACCGCTCCAACGCTCCAGCCAGGACAATTTCCGCGTCCTGGCTGGAGCGTCTTTCTTTAACGTAATCCAGGTGCGATTTGTAGAGCTCATCCTCTGGCCTGGGCGGCGCGGGAAGGCCGGGATCGCGTGAAGAAGGAAGGCCGCACTTGGGGCAATCCCAATTCTTGGGAATCTGGTCGTCCGGGAGTTTGAGGAAGACAAGCTGTGTTTGGTGTCCCTTGGCGCACCAGTAGGGGACGCGAATGCGCGGCAGTTGAACACCATCACTGTGGTCGCTGTGGTTCCTTGGAGGTGACCCTTGGGCTACTCCAACGCGGGTGCCCCGATATCCAGGCGTGCCATGAACCATTTTCGAACCCCTAGCGACTCGGTGGTCGGCCCTCACGGCCCTGGCCGTTATGGCCAACAGGCCCAGTCTAATGCGGGGTTACGACGACGGCACTAGTGGTGGACGCAATGGAAAAGAAAAAGGGAGGCCCCCAACAAGGAGCCTCCCTTTTTAGGAAACGACTAGGAGTCGCCACCCGAGGTAAATCGCATGATCAGGCCAAGGCCGATGATGACAGCACCCCACGTGATACCCAGAATGATGGTGAAGCGGTTCAGGTTACGCTCGGCTACACCGGACGAACTCAATCCGGAGCTCATTCCGCCACCGAACATGTCGGACAAACCGCCGCCACGTCCCTTGTGCAGGAGGATGAGCAGCGTCAGCAGAAGGCTGGTGATTCCCAGCAGGATCTGCAGAATGACTTGAAGAACGTCCACGACGGCCTTTCGAAGAAGCGGAAAACGGGAGCCGGACTAGTCCGTGACGAGGTGGCTCTCGAACCTGACAATGTTAGCAAACTCAGCGGGGTCCAGGCTTGCGCCACCCACAAGCAATCCATCCACATCATTTTCAGCCATGATGGCGGCGGCATTGTTGGCCTTGACGGAGCCGCCATAAAGAAGCCGGGTCTTTGCCGCTACGGTCTCATCGAAGAGCTCGGCGAGCTCGGTCCGGATGGCTGCGCACATTTCCTGTGCATCCTCCGGACCGGCAACTTCACCTGTACCGATGGCCCAGACGGGCTCATAGGCAACCACGAGCTCGGCAGCCTGCTCCGCGGTGAGTCCCTCCACGCCTGCGCGCAGTTGGGCAAGGGTGTGCCCCACGTGCGTTCCTGCCTGACGGACCTCGAGGCCTTCGCCGACACAAAGAACCGGGGTGACTCCGTGGCGGAAACCGGCCTTGACCTTGGCGTTCAGGACGTCGTCGGACTCGTTGTGGATGGTGCGGCGCTCACTGTGCCCCACCAAGACGTAAGCACAGCCCAACTTGCTGAGGAACTGGCCGGAGATGTCACCTGTGTACGCTCCGGAGTCAAACTGGGAGAGGTCCTGGCCACCGTAGACAACATCGAGGTCGTCACCCTGCACCAGCGTTTGGACGCCTCGGAGATCTGTGAACGGCGGGAAGACAGCCACCTCGACGCGGTTGTAGTCGTGCTTGGCGTCGGACAATGTCCAGGCAAGTTTCTGCAGCAAGGTGATGCCCTGGACATGGTCCATGTTCATCTTCCAGTTGCCGGCGATGAAGGGCTTACGGACAAAGTTGCCGTTGGCAGAGGTAGTCACATGAACTCCAAAGAATGCGTAGAAATATGGAACGGCCGGCAGGACGCATGGCGTCCTGCCGGCCGGGTAGTACTTAGCGGTCCAGGACGCTCAGACCGGGAAGGTCCTTGCCTTCAAGGTATTCCAGGCTTGCGCCGCCACCGGTTGAGATATGTCCAAACTGTGAGTCCTCGAACCCAAGGGTCCGAACGGCAGCCGCGGAGTCGCCGCCACCCACCACAGTGAAGGCAACCGTATCGGTCAGCGCTTGGGCGATGGCCCGGGTGCCACTGGAGAAGGCTTCAAATTCGAAGACACCCATGGGGCCGTTCCAGAAGACGGTCTTTGCCCCTTCGATCTGTGCCGCGAACGCGGAAGCAGACTCGGGTCCAATGTCCAGGCCTATGCCCGACGCACCGAAAGCACTGTCCTCAATGGCGTCCGCCTTGACGACCTCGTGTTCGGCATCAGCTGCAAAGCGGCTGGCCACCACCACATCGGTGGGGATCACGAACGAGGTGCCGGCAGCAGAGGCGCGCTGGAGGTAGTCCTGCACAACCGGGATCTGGTCTTCCTCGAGGAGGCTTCCGGCAACCTTATGGCCTGCAGCGGCCAGGAAGGTGAAAAGCATGCCGCCGCCAACCAAGATGGTATCGGCCTTGCCCAGGAGGTTCTCGATCACAGCCAGCTTGTCCGACACCTTGGACCCGCCAAGAACCACGACGTAAGGCCGCTGCGTGTCAGTGGTGAGCTTCCGAAGGACTTCGACCTCCGTATGCACAAGATCGCCCAGGTATGACGGCAACCGGGTGGCTACATCGTAGACACTGGCATGCTTGCGGTGAACCGCACCAAAGGCGTCGTCCACGAATGCCCCGTTGCTTCCCGTCAGGGCAACCAGCTCATCGGCGAAGGCGCCGCGCGCGGCGTCGTCCTTGCTCGTTTCCCGGGCATCGAAGCGGACGTTCTCCAGGATGAGGACGTCACCATCCTGCAGGCCGGCTGAGAGCTCCTTGGCGGAGGCTCCTACCGTGTCTGCTGCAAGCTGCACCGGGAAGTCGGCGAGCTCCGCCAATCGGGCCGCAGCGGGCTTCAGGGAGTACTTGTCTTCAGGAGCGCCCTTGGGGCGTCCCAGGTGGGCCGTAACGAGCACACGGGCACCGGCGTCCGAGAGCTTCTTGAGGACCGGAAGCGAAGCCTTGATGCGGCCGTCGTCGGTCACTGTAGAGCCGTCGAGCGGCACATTCAGGTCACTTCTGACCAGAATGTACCGCCCGCGGACACCTTCAGCGATGAGTTCGTTGAGGGTGTGAGATGTCATGTGTCTACCCTAGCCCAGCTTGGATGCGACGAGCTCCGTGAGGTCAACGAGGCGGTTGGAGTAACCCCACTCGTTGTCATACCAGGAAACAACCTTGACCTGGTTGCCAATGACCTTGGTGAGGCCGGAGTCGAAGATCGACGACGCAGGGTCCCCAACGATGTCCGAGGACACGATGGGAGCATCGGTGTAGCTGAGGATGCCGGCGAACTGCTCGGACTCAGCGGCGGCCTTGACGGCTGCGTTGACTTCTTCGACCGTTACTTCGCGGGAGACGGTTACCGTGAGGTCCGTCGCTGAACCGGTGGGAACCGGAACGCGGATGGCGTAGCCATCCAGCTTGCCCTTGAGCTCCGGGAGCACCAGGCCGATTGCCTTGGCCGCACCTGTTGACGTGGGAACCATGTTGATCGCGGCAGCACGGGCACGGCGGAGATCACCGTGGGGGCCGTCCTGCAGGTTCTGGTCCGCCGTGTAGGCGTGGACCGTGGTCATGAGGCCACGCTCGATGCCGAAGGCGTCGTTCACTACCTTGGCCAGCGGGCCGAGGCAGTTGGTGGTGCAGGATGCGTTGGAGATGATGTTGTGCGCTGCGGGGTCGTAAAGCTCGTGGTTGACACCCATGACGATGGTGATGTCTTCGTCGCTGGCAGGCGCCGAGATCAGGACCTTCTTGGCACCGGCGTCAATGTGCTTCTGCGCGGCTGCAGCCTTGGTGAAGAAACCGGTGGACTCGATGACGATGTCAACGCCCAACTCGCCCCAGGGAAGGTTGGCGGGATCGCGCTCGGCGAGGACCTTGATGGACTGGCCGTCGACTACCAGGTTTCCATCGACAACTTCCACGGTCTGGGCGAGGCGTCCACCGACGGAGTCATACTTCAGGAGGTGGGCGAGGGTCTCGGGACTGGTGAGATCGTTGACTGCCACGATCTCAAGGTCTGCGCCCTGGGCCAGTGCTGCGCGGAAGTAGTTACGGCCGATGCGGCCGAAGCCGTTGATACCAATACGGGTGGTCACTATGTGTCAATCTCCTTGGTGCTCTTGCAAGCACGCCTAGTGAGTCGGATTAATAATTTCCAACTAACAGACCCCGCACGTCTTTGGGCAGAGGTGATTATCAGATCGGAGGGCGACCAGCCACGTTGCTGAAGGCTAACCGCCTTCCGTGATCCATCTTACGTTTAACTAAGCCTGCCCCCGCAACTGCGGAGGCAGGCTTTCCAGCATTTGGCCCCAATTCACGCTAAAAGTGACTTTTGTTACATCGGCGTGAACCGGGGCTCACCAACTAGAGGACGATGAGGCCCGTAGCGTTGGTGCGTGCGGCTTCGAAGCGCTTGGCGACGTCCGCCCAGTTGGCGATGTTCCAGAAGGCTTTCACGTAGTCAGCCTTGACGTTGACGTAGTCCAGGTAGAAGGCGTGCTCCCACATGTCCAGCATCAGCAGCGGCGTGGTGCCTACTGCGACGTTGCCCTGCTGGTCG
Organism: Paenarthrobacter sp. CM16; assembly: GCF_013179505.1. GTDB lineage: Bacteria > Actinomycetota > Actinomycetes > Actinomycetales > Micrococcaceae > Arthrobacter. The sequence goes on from NZ_JABMCX010000194.1 coordinate 6,348, forward strand.
TAAAGCTGCTCGATGAGCAGGTTTCCACCGATGGGCTCGTAGGCCAGGAAGGCCCAGCCGGAACCCTGCAGGCCGAGTGCGGCAGCGCTGAACTGAGCACGGAAGGCATCGAAGGAACCGAAAGCGTCGTCGATGGCAGCCGCGAGCTCACCTTCGGGCTTGTCGCCGCCGTCCGGGGAGATGTTGTTCCAGAAGACGGAGTGGTTGATGTGTCCGCCGGTGTGGAACGCGAGGTCCTTGGAGAGACGGTTGATGTTGGCGTAGTCGCCCTTCTCGCGGGCATCGGCCAGCTGGGAGAGCGCATTGTTGGCGCCTGCAACGTAAGCCGCATGGTGCTTGCTGTGGTGCAGCTCCATGATCTTTGCCGAAATGTGCGGCTCGAGTGCTGCATAGTCGTAGCCGAGCTCGGGCAGAACGTACTCTGTCACGAAATCCTCCAATGTAATGGACTGACGTCCGGGTTGGTAACTCTCGTTATGTCATCCGGCCAGCGGGCCGGCCGGAAATCCTTGGCGAAGAAGCTTGCTCTTGCCTCCACCGGGAACAACCCGGGGTGGCCTCGCAGTATTTCCTCCACGCATTTTCGATTCTATGGGTGCGGACTACTCGTCCATCATTTCCGGAGTCACATTTGCCTCGGTGCCCGGGATGCCGAGGTCTAGTGCGCGCTTATCGGCCATGGCAAGGAGACGGCGGATGCGGCCCGCGATGGCGTCCTTGGTCATGGGCGGATCGGCCAGGCGACCCAGTTCGTCCAAGCTGGCCTGCTTGTGGGCAACGCGAAGCTCGCCGGCGTACTTAAGGTGATCCGGAACGTCGTCGCCCAGTATTTCCAAGGCGCGGTCAACCCTGGCACCGGCCGCAACGGCAGCCTGGGCCGAACGCCTCAGGTTGGCGTCGTCAAAGTTCGCCAGCCTGTTGGCCGTGGCCCGGACTTCCTTGCGCATGCGACGCTCCTCCCAGACCATCAGGGCATCATGTGCGCCCATGCGGGTCAGGAGGGCTGCAATGGTGTCGCCATCGCGGATGACCACGCGGTCCACGCCACGGACCTCGCGGGCCTTGGCCTGGATGCCGAGACGCCGGGCAGCTCCCACGAGTGCCAGTGCTGATTCAGGTCCGGGGCAGGTGACTTCCAGGGAGGAAGAACGCCCCGGTTCAGTCAGAGACCCGTGGGCAAGGAAGGCTCCCCGCCATACTGCCTCTGCGTCTGCAGCCGAGCCGTTGACAACCACAGAGGGCAGTCCGCGGACCGGTCGTCCGCGTCCGTCCAACAGGCCGGTCTGGCGGGCGAGGGCCTCACCGTCGCGGACTACGCGGACAACGTAGCGGCTCCCCCGGCGCAGGCCCCCTCCGGAGACGACAATGATTTCGCTCTGGTGGCCGTAGACCTCCGCTATTGCGGCACGGAGCCGGCGGGCTGTTGAGGCAAGATCGACTTCGGCCTCAATTACGATCCGGCCCGAAATGATATGCAAGCCGCCTGCGAAGCGCAGCATTGCCGAAACCTCCGCCTTGCGGACCGAAGATTTCTTGATGTCCAGCCGGGACAGTTCGTCCTTGACCGACGCAGTAAGTGCCATCGCGTATTCCTAACTGTTCCCGAAAATATCGTGGTACGCCGCTGCCAGCAGCAGTGGATCATGGACGGGGCGGCGCCTCGACGCCCCTACTCTACCCAACACCACTTCGGCCCCGATCATCCCCGCGGCCTTCTCAAAGGCCTTGAGATCCTGGATTGCAGCAGGATCGGCAAGGACTACATCGACGCTGAACTCAGGGGCGTAGCGGCGCAGGACATCCAGATGGTCCGCCGCCGTCATGCCCGAAGTTTCTTTGGTTTCCACGTCAAGGTTCATAGTGAGGCAGCGCTTTGCAGCAGTGTCCCCAAGCGCCTGGCGCAGCTCGGGCAGAAGCAGGTGGGGCAGCACCGAGGTGTACCAGGATCCGGGCCCCAGAATGACCCAGTCCGCCAACTCGATGGCCGTCAAGGCTTCGGTGCAGGCCGGGGCGTCTTCGGGCAACAGCCTGACCTCTTCAAGCTTTCCGGCAACAGCACACCGGGCCTGTCCGCGAACGGTCTGCAGCTCCTGTCCGCCCCCCGGAAGGTCAACGTGAGCCTGGCCCTCAATGGTGAGGGGCACACTGGACATGGGAAGAACCTGGCCCCTTGCTCCCAGCAGCGCACCGGCCCATTTCAGGCCGGCAACCGTATCTCCCAGGAGTTCCCACAGCGTCACAATCAGCAGATTGCCCATGGCGTGGTGGTCCAGGGAGCCACCCTTGGCGGTACCGGCATTGAACCGGTGCTGCATGACATCCCGCCAGGTCCGGCCCCAGTCTGTGTCATCACACAGGGCACTGAGCGCCATCCGCAGGTCACCGGGCGGAAGGACGCCGTACTCTTCGCGGAGCCGCCCCGACGAGCCGCCGTCGTCGGCTACCGTGACGATTGCCGTCAGCTCCGAGGTGAGCAAGCGAAGGGCGGACAGGGAGGCAGCCAGTCCATGGCCGCCTCCCAAGGCAACCACCGATGGACTTTTCTTCTGCTGGCTGCCGGGGACGCCTTTGGGTGGAATCAGGGGCAGCGGGCCGGTAAGGACGCCCACTACTCGCGGCCCAGATCGCGGTGGGTGGTGGTGACGGTGACACGTGGATACTGTGCCAAACGCTTGGAAAGTTCCACCGCGACTGCCA
>NZ_JABMCX010000195.1 GCF_013179505.1 Paenarthrobacter sp. CM16
ACTACCACCAGGGAGCGGCAATCATGAAGACCACGGATCGTACGCCTGGGCCGAGGGTCATGTCTTACCGCTGCACGCACGTGACCGATCCCTGCCGCATCAAGGGCTGTAACCAAGGGGACGCGGGAATGCTGCTGCCGGTAGCCTGACCTGTAGCACCACCCGTTGCCTAGCCAGGAGATCTCCGTGACTACCACAACCACTTCAGCGTCTGTCAGCAACCAGTCGCTCGCCGATCTCGACCCCGAGATCGCAGCTGTCCTCAACCAGGAACTCGGCCGCCAGCGCGGCACCCTGGAAATGATCGCCTCCGAAAACTTCGCCCCCCGCGCCGTCATGGAAGCCCAGGGCTCCGTCCTGACCAACAAGTACGCCGAGGGTTACCCGGGCCGCCGCTACTACGGCGGTTGTGAGTACGTCGACGTCGCTGAGCAGCTCGCCATCGACCGCGTCAAGGAACTGTTCGGCGCCGAGTACGCCAACGTCCAGCCGCACTCCGGTGCCCAGGCAAACGCTGCAGCACTCTCGGCCATGATCACCCCCGGCGACAAGATCCTTGGCCTGTCCCTGGCACACGGTGGGCACCTGACCCACGGCATGAAGCTGAACTTCTCCGGCAAGCTCTACAACGTAGCTGCTTACCAGGTGGAAGAAGAGAACTTCCGCATCGACATGGACAAGCTGCGCGAGCAGGCCATCGCCGAGAAGCCGCAGGTCATCATCGCCGGTTGGTCTGCCTACCCGCGCCACCTCGACTTCGCTGCCTTCCGCTCCATCGCCGACGAGGTTGGCGCACTCCTCTGGACGGACATGGCGCACTTCGCCGGCCTGGTTGCAGCAGGACTGCACCCCAGCCCGGTGCCGTACTCCGACGTCGTCACCTCCACGGTCCACAAGACCCTGGCCGGCCCCCGTTCCGGTGTGATCCTGGGCAAGCAGGAGTGGGCCAAGAAGCTGAACTCCAGCGTCTTCCCGGGCCAGCAGGGCGGTCCGCTCATGCATGTGATCGCCGCGAAGGCCGTTGCCTTCAAGATCGCCGGCGGCGAGGAGTTCAAGGAACGCCAGGAGCGCGTGCTCGAGGGTGCCAAGATCATCGCCGACCGCCTGAACCAGTCCGACGTCGCCGAAGCCGGCGTCTCGGTCCTCACCGGCGGCACCGACGTTCACCTGGTGCTGGTTGACCTCCGCAACTCCCAGCTGGACGGCCAGCAGGCCGAGGACCTCCTGCATTCGGTGGGCATCACCGTGAACCGCAACTCTGTTCCGTTCGACCCCCGCCCGCCGATGGTCACCTCCGGCCTCCGCATTGGTACCCCTGCCCTGGCTACCCGCGGATTCGGTGCTGCCGAGTTCACCGAGGTTGCCGAGATCATCGCCGCCGCGCTGAAGGCCGGTTCGGCTACGGACGTGGAAGCCCTCCAGGCACGCGTTGACAAGCTGGCCGCTGACTTCCCGCTGTACCCGCAGCACGAGCAGTGGTAATCCGCATTTTCCGCGGTTAGACAAGCAATACCCGGGCTCTGACCCGGAGCCGACGGGATCCGCCGCCACACCTACGGCGGCGGGTCCCGTTGGCATGGGCCTCCTATGAGGCTTTTTCACACAGGTCACCCACCAGAAAGAGCAGATGGAATGACACAGTCCACCGCACAGATCCTTGACGGCAAGGCCACAGCCGCAGCTATCAAGGCAGAACTGACCACTCGCGTTTCCGTCCTCGCCGCCAAGGGAATCGTCCCGGGCCTGGGCACCATCCTGGTGGGCTCGGACCCCGGCAGCACCTGGTACGTCGGCGGCAAGCACAAGGACTGCGCCGAGGTTGGCATCCAGTCCATCCGCCGCGACCTCCCCGAGGACATCAGCCAGGAAGACCTCCTGGAGGCTGTCCGCGAGCTCAACGACAACCCGGAATGCACCGGCTACATCGTCCAGCTTCCCTTGCCCAAGCACATCGACCAGGACGTCATCCTCGAAGCCATGGATCCTGACAAGGACGCCGATGGCCTGCACCCCATGAACCTTGGCCGCCTGGTGGCCAACGTCAACGGCGAAATGACGTCCCCGTTGCCCTGCACGCCCAAGGGCTGTGTGGAGTTGCTCCGCCGCCACAACATTGAACTCAAGGGCAAGCGCGTCCTGGTGGTCGGCCGCGGCGTCACCATCGGCCGCCCCATCGGACTGCTGTTGACCCGCAAGGAAGTCAACGCCACGGTCATTCTTGCCCACACCGGAACGGTGGACCTTCCCGCAGAACTGAAGCAGGCCGACGTCGTGATCGCCGCTGCCGGCGTGCCGCACATGATCAAGGCAGAGGACCTCAAGCCGGGCGCCATAGTGCTCGACGTCGGCGTCAGCCGTGTGGATGACGGCAACGGCAAGGCTGTTGTCACCGGAGATGTGGACCCGGCAGCTGCCGACGTCGCCGCCTGGCTGTCCCCGAACCCGGGCGGCGTGGGTCCGATGACCCGTGCCATGCTGCTCGCGAACGTCGTGGAGAGCGCTGAACGCCAGGCCGGCATCGCCTAGTTCCGGACGCGTCTTTCGAGGGGGCTCTTGCAGGAATATCTGCAAGAGCCCTTTCACATGTCAGTGGGCACTACTAGTCTGCTGAGGGTGCACAATGAAGCAACCCGCTCCCCGACACCGTCACCAACACCGTCAGAATCGTTGCAGTCCAGCCTCGACATGAACCGACCCTCTGTCATCAGCGCGCGGAACCTCACCAAGGCCTATGGTGACCTCACCGCCGTGGACAACATCTCCTTCGACGTACCGGCGGGGGAGTCCTTTGGGCTGCTGGGCCCCAATGGTGCGGGCAAATCCACCACCATGAAAATGATCGGTGGCGTCTCCCAGCGAACCTCCGGCTCGCTGACCATCATGGGCTTGGATCCCGAGTCGCACGGCCCTGAGGTGAGGGCGCATCTCGGGGTGGTTCCGCAGCAGGACAACCTTGACGAAGAGCTGAAAGTCCGCGAGAACCTGATCGTCTATGGGCGCTACTTCGGCCTGCCCCTGAGCTATCTGAAGCCGAAAGCCGATGAACTGCTGGAATTCGCGCAGCTGACGGATAAGGCCAATTCCAAGGTGGACGCACTTTCCGGCGGCATGAAACGCAGGCTCACCATCGCGCGGTCGCTGATCAACGAGCCCCGCATCCTGCTCCTGGATGAGCCCACTACCGGCCTTGATCCGCAGGCGCGCCACATCCTCTGGGACCGGCTGTTCCGGCTCAAGGAAAGCGGCGTAACCCTGATCCTCACCACGCACTACATGGATGAAGCCGAACAGCTCTGCGACCGCCTGATCGTGGTGGACAAGGGCCGGATCATGGCCGAGGGGTCCCCGGCGACCCTCATCCGCGAGCACTCTTCGCGCGAAGTACTTGAGCTCAGGTTCGGGTCCGAGCGGAACGCGAGCATCGGCGTCGAGCTTCAAGGCATCGGTGAGCGGCTGGAGACGCTGCCGGACCGCGTGCTCATCTATGCACACGATGGCGAGGCCGCGCTGGAGCAGGTCACTGCCCGCGGGCTGCACCCGATGACCTCGCTGGTGCGCCGATCCTCGCTGGAGGACGTGTTCCTGCGGCTGACCGGCAGGAGCCTCGTTGACTGACAAACCACTTACGACGGCGGTGCCACCGTTGCGGGCCCACTCACCTGAGGTGTCGGCTGCCCGGGCACGACGCTGGGGTTCGTTCTTCTACGCGGAGCAGGTGCTTCGCGTCATGCGCAACTACGGCTGGTCCGTGATCCTGTACAGCGTAGGGCAGCCGGTGGCGTACTTGTTCGCCATGGGGGTGGGGCTGGCCAGCCTGGTGGATGCCAACAGCGAGGCAGCATTCGGCGGCGTGAGCTACCTGGAGTTTGTGGCCCCGGCCCTGTTGGTCTCCGCAGCGGTGATGACGGCATCGGGGGAGTTCTCGTACCCCATCATGGACGGTTTCAAGTGGCGCCGGGTGTTCTACGGTCCGCACGCCTCACCGTTGATTCCGCAGCAGATCGCCAGTGGACACATCATGGCCAGTTCCCTGAGGTTCCTCCTGCAATCGGTGGTCTACTTCGCGGTGGTGGCCATGTTTGGCGCTTCGCCGAGCCCGTGGGGATGGGTATCGGCCGTCGTGGCAACGGTGGCGGCACTGTCCTTCGGTTTGCCGCTGATGGCCTACGCCGCAAGCATCAAGCAGGACAAAGGTCAGTTCGCGTTGGTGCAGCGGTTCATCGTCATGCCACTGTTCCTGTTCTCCGGGACGTTCTTCCCGCTCGATTCGCTGCCTATGGCTGTTCGTTGGATCGGCTGGATTTCGCCGGTGTGGCACGGAACCGAGTTGGGACGGGTCTTCACCTACGGAATGGACCAGAATCCGTTGCTGACCATCACCCATGTGGTGTTCCTGCTGGCCACAGCCACCGTGGGGTGGGTGCTGGTGCGCCGCCAATTCGTGAAAAGGATGGGCTCATGAGTGTCCTGACGGACGGCCACAGCGCCACGGACCTGGCCCGTGAGCGTAAGTTCGGTTCGCTCTATTCCCGCAACGCAAAAGCCGTGGTGGGCCGCGGGCTCATGGCGGCCAAGTCCAGCACCTGGCTGGTCATGGTCTCCGGGTTCTTTGAGCCGGTGCTGTTCCTGCTGGCCATGGGGGTGGGCATGGGCTCGATCGTGGGCACTGTCCAAGGTCCTGGTGGTGAGGAGATCAGTTACGCCGCCTACATTGCGCCCGCGCTCCTGGCGGTCTCGGCGATGAACGGAGCCATTTACGACTCCACGTGGAACGTTTTCTTCAAGATGAACTTCGCCAAGCTGTACCAAGGGATGCTCTACACCTCCTTGGGGCCGCTTGATGTGGCGATCGGGGAGATCTTCCTGGCCCTCCTTCGGGGTTTGCTCTACGCCACCGGATTCACCGCCGTCATGGGTGTCATGGGTCTGCTTACCAGTTGGTGGGCCATCCTGGTTATCCCGGCCTCGGTGCTGATCGCATTCGGTTTCGCGAGCTTCGGGATGGGCATCACCAGCTTCATGAAGACCTTCCAACAGATGGACTGGATCAACTTCTTCCTGCTGCCCATGTTCCTGTTCAGCGCTACGTTCTATCCGCTCAGCGTCTACCCCCAAGTCATCCAGTGGTTCATCCAGGCCATGCCCCTATGGCACGGAGTGGAGTTGCTGCGGCAGATCAGCGTGGGCTCCTTCAGCCCTGCCACGGCAATCCACGTGGGCTATTACGTGCTGATGATCGCTCTCGGAATCATGCTGACCACCCGAAGGCTACGCCAGCTGTTCCTGAAGTGATGGAGTTTTTGTACAGCTAATGCCCCGAAAGCGGCGTCTTGGGGGCATTAGCTGTACAAAAACCCGAGGCTTGGGGGCCGGTGTTCGCCGTCCGTGGAAGCTGGCACGGGCACCTGCAGGCATTTGAGAGAATGGATCCATGCAATCTCTCGGTGACCCGCACCCGTCCACGTCTCCCGCCGGTAAAGGCATGTTCAAGGGCTTCCGCATTGGCGGCCTGGGGATGACCGTTGTCATCATCGCGTTCCTGGTGGCCGTGATCTTCGCGGCCAACCAGAACGATGTTGTGGGTTGGGTCGTCGCAGTAGTGGCCTTCGGTTGGCTGGCCCTGGCCACCTTCGTGGTGCTGAGCATCCGCAGGGCCGCGCAGCGTGCCGGCGCCAAGCTGACCGAAGCGCAAAACGCGTTCAACGCCGCAGCCGGCCGCGCGCCGTCGTCGTCCGCTGCCGACAGCGGCGGAACCCGGGTCGTCGCCGAACGCAGCAAGGCCGACGAGGTTCGCGACCTCAAGCTGGATCATTCCTTCAAGATTGTCCAGGTGCAGGTCCGCGTAGTGGACGAGGAACGCGCCAAGGGCGCTGCGGCAGATCAGGACACCATCAACCGCGCCCTGGAAACCATTGCCATTACGGCCACCAATGCGCGCGACATGATCAAGTCCTCCGGCGGCTCGGACGAGCCCGTGGCCGGCACCATCATCGACTAGAGTGGACCGGGTGAGTACGGCATTGAAGAAGGACTTCCTTCGCATCGCGTCAGTTAACGTCAACGGCCTCAGGGCTGCCTACAAGAACGGCATGGCGGAATGGCTGGAGCCGCGCGAGGTTGACATTCTCTGCCTCCAGGAAGTCCGCGCACCTGATGACATCGTCAGGAAGCTGATCGGCGAAGGCTGGCACATCCTGCACACCGAAGCCGAGGCCAAGGGCCGGGCCGGTGTAGCAATTGCTTCCCGTGAAGAGCCCACGGCCACGCGAACAGGGATCGGCGATTCCTATTTCGACACCTCAGGCCGCTGGGTTGAAGCCGACTTCACTGTGAAGAACGCGGCCGGTGAACCCACCACCCTGACCGTTGTCAGCGCCTACGTGCACTCCGGAGAAGTCGGAACTCCCAAGCAGGACGACAAATTCCGCTTCCTCGACGCCATGACTGTCCGCTTGCCGGAACTTGCCAAGCACAGCGACCATGCGTTGGTGGTGGGGGACCTCAACGTCGGACACACAGAACTGGACATCAAGAACTGGAAGGGCAACGTCAAGCGTGCCGGCTTCCTCCCCGAGGAGCGCGCTTACTTTGACCGCTTCCTCGGCGAAGAAATCGGATGGAGGGATGTCCACAGGGGCCTGGCAGGAAATGTCGCCGGCCCCTACACCTGGTGGTCCCAGCGCGGTAAAGCCTTTGACACCGACACAGGCTGGCGCATCGACTACCACCTGGCAACCCCGGACCTCGCTGCAGCCGCGTTCTCGGCTGTCGTTGACCGGGCGCCTTCGTGGGACACCCGCTTCTCCGACCACGCACCGCTGGTAGTCGACTACCGGCTCTAAGCTCCCTAAGGTATTCCTCCATGACTAGTTCCACCACGACTGAAACCGGCACTGCAGCGGTACCGCAGACCAGCACGTCCACCAAGCTTGCCGTTGGCGCCAAGCACCGCGTCCTGTCCGGCATGCAGCCCTCCGCTGACTCCCTGCACTTGGGCAACTATCTTGGCGCCTTGGTCAACTGGGTGCGGATGCAGGACGAGTACGATGCCGTGTACTTCATCCCGGACCTGCACGCTATTACGGTCCCGCAGGATCCGGCCGAGCTCGCGCGGCGCACCCGCGTTACGGCTGCCCAGTACATCGCCGGTGGCGTTGACGTGAACAAGTGCACCCTGTTCGTCCAGTCCCAGGTCCCTGAGCACGCTCAGCTCGCCTGGGTCCTGAACTGCATCACCGGCATGGGTGAGGCAGCCCGCATGACGCAGTTCAAAGACAAGGCGCAGAAGCAGGGATCGGACCACGCCAGCGTTGGCCTGTTCACGTACCCCATCCTTCAGGCCGCCGATATTCTCCTCTACCAGCCGCACGGTGTGCCCGTGGGTGAAGATCAGCGCCAGCATGTGGAACTCAGCCGGGACCTCGCCAACCGCTTCAACAGCCGGTTCGGGGAGACATTCCAAGTGCCCCAGGCCTTCATCCAGAAGGAATCGGCAAAGATCTACGATCTCCAGAACCCCACCGCCAAGATGTCCAAGTCAGCGGAATCGCCGGCCGGGCTGATCAATCTCCTGGACGACCCCAAGACTGTGGCCAAGCGCATCAAGTCAGCGGTGACGGACACGGAAACCGAGATCCGCTACGACCGCGAGAACAAGCCGGGCGTTTCGAACCTGCTGACCATCTACTCGGCCATCAGCGGAACACCGGTGGAGAAGATCGTGGCCGACTACCAGGGCAAAATGTACGGCCACCTTAAGGTTGACCTCGCAGAACTCGTCTCGGGGCACCTGGCACCCATCCGGGAGCGGGCCAACGAGCTCTTGGCCGATCCTGCGGAACTGGACCGGCTCCTGGCCCTGGGCGCAGACAAGGCTCGCGAAATTGCCTCGGCCACCTTGGCGGACGTCTATGCCAAGGTCGGCTTCCTGCCCTACCGCGGAGATGCCCACCGCCACCTGGGAGCCCGCTAACTCCATGTGCTCCGCTGGCCAGCTCAACGTCAAGACCGACACCCGCAAGGGTGTCGGTCCGGACGACTCTCGCCAGACAGGTGTTTCCGGCAGCGACTGCGGCGATGGCGACACCATGTGTGTCGGTGTCATCCTCGGTTTCCCGCCGGAGATCGCCCGCGAACTGCAGGAATGGCGGGCCTCTTTCGGTGACCCCATGGCTGAGGTCATTCCTGCCCACATCACGCTGATTACCACTACGCCCACCCAGGATTGGGACGCCACCCGCGAGCATGTCCGGGAAGTAGCCCGGACCCAGGAACCCTTCCACATCACCATTTCAGGCACGGGTTCTTTCCGGCCCGTCTCACCGGTGGTATTCGTCAACGTGGAAGAAGGCTTTGAAGAGTGCGTGCAGTTGCACGAGAAACTTCAAACCGGGCCGCTTGAACGGTTGCTGCCCTTCCCGTATCACCCGCATGTCACTGTGGCTCACGATGTTGCCCAGGAAAATCTTGATGAGGCCGAAACGGTCCTCAGAGATTACCGGGCCACCTTCCCTGTGGTTAGCATGGGACTTTACGAGCACGACACCAATGGAATATGGCAGCTACGGGAAGAGCTCGACTTTGGCGGCGATACTGACGAAGAACAGCAAGCGGATTCAGGCCACACAGGCGGACGTTCCTCCGCTGCCAACTGAGCTGGCCAAGCTCAAACTCGAGCTGCTCCGCAAGAGGCAGGACTGGGGCCAGGCCAAGCGGGCCGGCGAAGGGCTGCCGAAGAAGGCAGGAGCATTCTTTGCCCTCTTCATGGCCAGGCTGAACACCAACCGTGCCATGCGCGCATTCCAGCACTACACGCGGCAACATGGGCCCCTGCTGAGTGCCGGCATCGGATTCAACATGTTCTTCTCCGTGACGGGTTTGCTGACCACGGGTTTCGCGATCGCCGGCATCGTCCTCGGTGGCAACCCTGTGCTGGAAGACGCTGTCATCGGCAGTGTGGCATCCGCGGCGCCC
>NZ_JABMCX010000196.1 GCF_013179505.1 Paenarthrobacter sp. CM16
GATTCCGGGGGAACGCATGTCAGAAAGTGTTCATCTCCGAACACCGCACCACCACTAAGAAAGAGGACAGAAGTGAGTAATCACAGCTCACGGCGGCTTTTGAAGACCGCCGCCGCCACCATCACGGGGGCGGTGCTGGCAATGTCGTTCTCCATGGCTCCGGCCTCGGCCGCTCCCCTTGTTGACGGTGACCAGACGGGTTCCATCACCGTTCACAAGTTCGAACGTCCGGACACCCCCACCGGTTTGCCCAACAATGGCACCGTGGTTGATACCACCGGCCTTAGCCCGCTGGCAGGCATTGAGTTCACCATCCAGCAGGTCAACACCATTGACCTGTCCAGCAACGCCGGATGGGAAGCTGCACACAACCTGAGCAGCGTCTTCTCCGCGAGCGACCCGGCAGGTTCCATTTCCGGTGCAGGCTTTACGCTTGGATCCGCCCAGACGGACACCACCGACGCTGCCGGCACCGCTGCTTTTGGCAGCCTCCCCGTTGGCTTGTACTTGGTGTCGGAAACGGCATACCCGTCCGGCGTCACGCCGTCGGCGCCGTTCCTGGTTTCGGTTCCCTTGACGGACCCGGACAACACGGACAACTGGATCTACGACGTCCACGTGTACCCCAAGAACTCCGTCACGGGTGCAGAGAAGACCGTCACCGATGCACCTGACGTCAAGTTGGGCGACCAGATCGACTACACCATCACCGGCGACATCCCCAATGACGCTGTCATTGACGGCTACAAGATCGTGGACCAGCTGGACGCCAAGCTGACCTACGTGGATGCCACCGCAACACTGGTTGATGGCACCGTCATCACCGAGGGCACCGACTACACGGTGAACTTCGATGCTGCCACGAACACCGTTTCGGTAGAATTCACGGCCGCCGGCCGGGCACTGCTTGCAGCAAACAACGACACCCGTGTTCAGTTGGTTGTGAACACCACCGTCAACACCATCGGCGAGATCGAGAACGAAGCTGTTGTTTACCCGAACCTGGGTAGCTTCACCATCGCTCCGGGCCAGCCCGGCGGACCGATCGTCACCCCTCCCGTAGTCACCAAGTGGGGCGAGATCACCCTCCAGAAGGTCAACGAGACCGGTGCTGCACTTGCTGGTGCTTCCTTCTCGGTGTACTCCACCGAGGCTGACGCCCTGGCCGGAACCAACCCCATCACCCTCAACGGTGCGAGCACCTTCACCGTTGCTGCTGACGGTACGCTGACCATCTCCGGCCTGCGCTACTCGGACTGGGCCAACGGTGCAGCTGTTGCACCCGGCTCCGCTGACTACCGCACCTACTACCTGGTGGAGACCACTGCTCCGTCCGGCTACGAGCTGCTTGCTGAGCCCGTTTCCTTCCTGGTAAACGCTGCGTCCACCACCGTAGGCATCGACCTCGAGGTCAAGAACGTACCGTCCAACGGCGGCTTCGAGCTGCCGCTGACCGGTGGCGTTGGAACCGGTCTGTTGTACGGAGCCGGCCTTCTCCTGATCGCCGGTGCCAGCCTGTTGTTCGTCCGCACACGCAGGACCACCAACAGCTAATTCCGGGAGCCGGTTAAAGCCGTGCTCCAGGTGAAAACAGGGTGGGGGAAGACGCATAACCTGCGTTTTCCCCCACTTTGGTTCCTGCATGTACCGTTATCTGCCCAGGATTCTGATGCCACAACTCCCAGCCCGTATCCGCAGCCTTTCCCGACAATGGAGCAAACAGCGAGTTTTCATAGTCCTTGCTGCTGTGATCGGTGTGGGAGTGCTCCTGTATCCCACCGCTGCCGCCTGGTTCTCGGATCGGGTCCATGCCACGGAAATCAGCGGCTATGTGGACTCCGTGCAAAATCTCAATCCCTCGGAACAGAAAGCGCTGTTTGAGGAGGCCCGGAAGTTCAACGAGGGTCTCCCGTCGGGACCCCTCCGCGATCCGTACTCACTCAACAGCAAAGGCGAACAGGCCGTCATCGGCGCCGGTTCCGAGGCCTACAAGAAGATGCTTGCTGTGGGACCGGGCGGAATGATGGGCCGCATCAGTATCCCCTCCATCCGCGCCGACCTGCCGATCTTCCACGGCACGGAAGAAGATGCGCTCTCCAAGGGAGTGGGGCATTTGTTCGGATCTGCGCTCCCGGTCGGGGGCGCCAGCACCCACAGCGTACTGACCGGGCACTCCGGCTTTGTTAATGCGACCCTCTTTGACCACGTGGACCAGATGGCCGAAGGCGATGTCTTCAGCATTTCAACCCTGGATGAAACCCTGTTCTACAAGGTGGACCAGATCCTGACGGTACTTCCGGATGAAACCGACGCCCTCAGGAAGGTTGAGGGCAAGGACTACGTCACCCTCATCACCTGCACGCCCAAGGGTGTCAACAGCCACAGGTTGCTGGTACGGGGTGAACGCACCGAGCCTCCCTCTGCCGATGACGGCCAACAAGTCCTGCCCAGCACCACGATTGATCCCGGCTTTCCCTGGTGGGCTCTTGGCATGCTGGGCATCACTGTGGTTGCTGTGGTGGTGACCCGGCCACGCGCCAGCAAGCCGGAACCAGTGGGTTCCGGAGGCCACCCCTACTAGTCTTGGCCCATGACCACACGAGCCAATGAACTCACTGCCCTGATCACCGGGGCCACCGCGGGGCTCGGTGCTGAATTTGCGCGCCAACTCGCCGAATCGGGCCATCACGTGGTCCTCGTGGCCCGTGACCAGGAACGCTTGAAGGAAAAGGCCGCCGAGCTCGAACGCGACTTCAGTATCTCGGCGGAGATCCTTCCCGCCGACCTGACCACCGGCGTCGGGGTCTCGGCAGTGGCGGACCGACTCCGGGACGCCACCCGGCCGGTGGACGTGCTGGTCAACAACGCCGGGATCGGCCTTCTGAAGTCTTTTGAACGCAATGACCTGGACGAGGAACGGCGGCACCTCCGGCTCCACGTGCAAACACCCATGGAGCTGTGCCACGCCGCCTTGGAGGTCATGTTGGTCCGGGGCAAGGGCAGGATCATCAACGTGGCCAGCGTTGCCGCCTTCGCCAACCGTGGCACGTACTCGGCGGCCAAGGCCTGGCAGGTGACCTTCAGCCGATGGGCAAACATCACCTATGCGAAGTCCGGCGTGCAGGTTACCGCAGTGTGCCCGGGTTTCACCCACACCGAATTCCACGACCGCATGGGCATGGACAAGTCCGTAGCCCCCCGGTTCCTTTGGCTCACCGCTGAGCGGGTAGTGCGCGAAGGCCTGGCGGACAACGCCAAAGGCAAGGGCGTTTCCATCCCGACGCGCCGCTACAAAGTGGTCACCTTTTTTGCCCGCGTTCTGCCGGCCAAGCTGACGTCCGGCCCGCCCCGGAAACCGCTGGAGCCGTAGGCCGGTGGTGCGGACCAGTTCCTACTGCGGAACCCGCCTTCGCGGTGCCCGAACCAGCACCGCCACCGCGATGCCCACCACTGCGCCCACGAAGGTTTCAACAGCACGCTCCATCAACAGCAGGCCCGGATCCATGGGTGCTGCCAGCTGTGCGATCAGCAGGATCACCGGCGTAAAGAACACCATGGCCCACCCGTAATGCCGGGCCATGAAGAGCTCCGTGGGGAACTGGCACAGAACCACCAACACGGCGAGCACCACGGTTGCCTGCCCGGGGAAGTACTGAAGCGGCGATAGCGGACCGGGGAAAAGTACGACGGCGACCACCGCCAAGCCGAGGAACGTCCCCACGATGCGGTGGATACCTCGGTGGACGCGGCTTGGGAGGTCGGCTCCGGCGAGGGGCACAGCCGCGGCAGCCATGGCCCAGTGCGGATGCCCGCTCCCGCTCAGCACTCCGATGGCCCCGGCTGCACCGACCGCGAGCGAGTAGCGAACGGCGTGGACCAGCGCAGCCTGGACCAACTCTGCCTGGCGCTGCGGTCCGCGAAGGATGGGAACATCACGTCCGGCGCCGGCCTCCCACACACGGTGACGGAGCCAGCCGGCAAACCCCACCAGAAGCGAAAAGGCGGCCGACCCGGCCCCGATGAGTACCGCCGTCGTGAGTGGAACGTTGGTTGGCACGGAGGCGCAGGCGCCCAAAGCGAGGATGCCGAAGAACGGGCCGATCGGTTTGAGGCGCACTGCGTCCGCGTACAGGGAGCCCGCCCCGGCAAAGCAGGTGGCTACCAGCACCAACCACCAGGAATGGATGTGGTTGACCGAGAGGAAAACGCCGATGGTCAGCCCACCCACCAGGAACAGGGCCGCCTGGGCTTGGTGCTTGAGCCTGAGCTGATGCGTTTCGTTGCGACCGTACATTCCGGTCAGTGCACCGAAGACGGCGTACATCATGAGGTCCGGGCGGCCGATGAGAATGAGGACCAGTGCCGGTACCGCGACGCTCAGGGCAACGCGCACGGCTGAGAGGCGATCGTTGTTGGCGGGCCCAAGCCGGTGGAGTTCGCGGGCGTGGACCATCAATCCGGGCACGGGGGAACACCACCAATCAGTCAGGGCTTGCCTTTGGAAATTAGCATTATCACCGTCGTGGCCGCCATTAGCCCGGTCACAAGCCGTAGCGGACATCGGCGCGCTGAGGAGGAAAGGTCTGGGAAGATCGAGGTATGCCCGTCGCTTTCGTTTGCCGCACCCGCTCCAGCATGTCGCCGCAGGAGCTGTTTGATCTTTCCCGCAACATCGACGCCCACGTGGGATCGATGACCAAAAGCCGGGAGAAGGCAGTGGCCGGAGTGACCACCGGCCTGATTTCCGAAGGCCAGACCGTCACGTGGCAGGCGTGGCATCTGGGTGTCCGCATCCGTATGACCAGTCGCATCACGCGGATGGAGGCGCCGTCGTCGTTCTCTGACGAACAGGTGAAGGGCCCCTTCAAGTACCTCCGCCATACGCACGAGTTCCGGGCGGACGGCAGTGGGACGCTCATGGTGGATACCGTGGAATTTGCTGCGCCATTCGGCCCCGTGGGCAGGCTCGTGGAGAAGCTTGTTCTGGCCCGGTACCTGCAGAACCTGATAGAGAAGCGCAACGAATTCCTGGTGGCCCAGGCACCACCGGCATCAACTTTGGATTCCCGGCAATGATCAGGCTCGCGCATGCCGACGACCTACTGGTCCTGCAGGAGATCGAGCGTGCCGCGGGTGAGGCCTTCCGTTCCTTGGGGATGGATTCAGTGGCGGACGACCCCCCACTTTCCGTCGATGAGCTGCAGGGTTACGCCGCAGCGGGCAGGGCCTGGGTTTCCGTGGACGGGCTCGACTACCCGGTGGCTTACCTGTTGGCGGACGTCGTTGATGGCAACGGCCACGTGGAGCAGGTCAGCGTCCATCCGGATCAAGCGCACCAAGGCCTGGGCCGCGAGCTCCTGCATGCCGCCCGGGTGTGGACCCGTGGACACGGAATGCAGCGGCAAACGTTGAGCACATTCCGCGATGTGCCCTGGAACGCGCCGTACTACCGCCGGCTTGGTTTTGACGTGCTCGACGCCGGCACTTGGGGTCCGGAGCTGACCCGCCTCATGGATCACGAGGCTGAGTTGGGCCTGACCCGCTGGCCCCGCCTAGCCATGTGG
Source organism: Paenarthrobacter sp. CM16 (assembly GCF_013179505.1). GTDB lineage: Bacteria > Actinomycetota > Actinomycetes > Actinomycetales > Micrococcaceae > Arthrobacter. Next base: position 5,565 of record NZ_JABMCX010000196.1, read on the forward strand.
CGCCCAGCGGTCCCGCCCACCTAGCTCAGCTGCGCTGGTCCGCCACCAGCTCTACCTCGTAGCTGTCCGTATTGAGCAAGTACGCCGCGTAGTGGTCCGGGCCGCCCGCGTGCGGATACTTCGACTCGAACATCTCATACCAACCCGCGTCCGCACCCAGTGCCCGGATCCGGTCCACGTTCTCCCGGGTTCCGGCGTGGAAGGCTACGTGGTTGACCCCGGGATCGGTGCGCCGGTGCGCGGTCCCGGTGATGGCATCCGTCTGCTCCACCACCACGTAGGTGCCCTCAAGCTTCCAACTGCACCCGGTAGGCCACTCCTGGAACGGCTCATAGCCAAGCTCACCCAGCAACCAGCCCCACTCTTCCCGTGCCCGTTCAAGGATCGGCACCCAGATCTCAAGATGGTGGATGGACCCCACCGGACTCTCACGCATGCGCCGATTCTACGAGGTCCGGGCCGGTTCCACACCGGCTGCGCTCGCGGCACGCGGAATCCTACTTCCTGAGCCTGACACGGACGGCGGCACCGGCGCACAGAATCACCACGAGGCCGCCGATCACGGTGGTCCATGTCATCGATTCGCCGAGCAGGAGCCCTGCCCAGGCGATGCTCATGACGGGTTGGACCAGTTGGATCTGGCTGACCTGCGCCATGGGCCCGATGGCCAGTCCGCGATACCAGGCGAAGAAGCCCAGGAACATGCTCACTACGCCGAGGTATGCGAAGGACAACCACTGGATGGTGGTGGCAGCAGGCATACCCGGACCCAGTGACACCACCGTCAGAAGGATCATCACAGGGGAAGCCACCACCAAGGCCCAAGAGATGGTCTGCCACGCACCGAGTTCCCTGGCCAGCAGCCCGCCCTCCGCGTAGCCAATGGCCGCAGCCACCACGGCACCCAGCAACAGAAGGTCGGCCCAGTGCAGCGAACCGAAACCACCCGATTGGACCAGGGCGAACACCACAGCGGCAACCACGCCCACTGCCGTGAGGACCCAAAACAGCATTCGTGGCCGTTCCCGTCCCCGGATCACCGCTACAGTCGCGGTTGCTGCGGGCAGCAGCGCAATCACCACCGCCCCATGGCTGGCGGACGTACTGGTCAAGGCGAACGTGGTCAGGAGCGGGAACCCGGCTACGATTCCTCCGGCAACCACCGCAAGTCGAACCCATTGCCGGCCTTGAGGAAGACGTTGCCGGGTCAATGCCAAGGCAAGAGCCGCGAGGATGGCGGCAACCACCGCCCTGCCCGCTCCGATGAACAAGGGGGACATCCCCTCCACAGCCACCCGGGTGAGCGGAACAGTGAAGGAGAAAGCAACGACGCCGAGGAGGCCCCACCAGATACCTGTTGACATCCTGGTGGATACCACTGGCCGCGAAAGTGTAGTAGCGCTACTATTGTGACTCATGAATCACGATAGCAGTTCACGGATCGTCGTGCGAGTAAAAGAATGGATCGCAGGAGCGGCGCCCGGAGCCAAACTGCCATCGACCCGGCAACTCGTGGCCGAGTACCAAGCCAGCCCCGTCACCGTTCAAAAGGCACTGCGGACACTCACCGCACAGGGCCTGATCGAGAGCCGTCCCGGCGTGGGAACCTTCGTGCGCGCCTACCGGACGGCCAGGCCCTCGGACTACGGATGGCAAACGGCAGCGTTGCGGGCAGCCCAAGCCGCACGGCCACTGAACTCTGCCGCCATGCGGAGCGCTACCAACGATGTCATCGCTTTCCACTCCGGGTATCCGGACCGTGAACTCCTCCCCGAGCGGCTCGTCCGCGCCGCCCTCACTCGTGCCGCAAGGGGAGACGCGGCCCTGTCCCGGCCGCCGGCGCAAGGTCTTCCCGAACTCCAGACCTGGTTCGCGCAGGAACTCAGTACCTCAACGCCGGTGGGCATTACACCGCCCCAGCCCAGCGACGTCGTCGTACTTCCGGGGAGCCAGAGCGGACTCAGCTCGATTTTCCGAGGCCTGGTGGGGCACGGCCGACCGTTGCTGGTGGAGTCGCCCAGTTACTGGGGCGCGCTGCTGGCGGCAGGCCAGGCGGGCGTCAATGTCATCCCTGTTCCGTCCGGTCCGGAAGGTCCGGACCTGGAAGAACTGGACCGGGCTTTCGAGGAATCGGGCGCGCGGTTGTTCTACGCACAGCCAAACTTCGCCAACCCCACGGGTGCTCAGTGGTCGGCCGAACGTGGGGAAGAGGTCCTGCGGATTCTCCAACGGCACGGAGCGTTCCTTGTGGAGGACGACTGGGCGCACGACTTCGGTATCACTGCACGCTCAGTCCCGCTGGCGGCGAAGGACGATTCCGGGCATGTGGTCTACATTCGTTCGCTGACCAAGAGCGTTTCGCCCTCCGTCCGCATCGCTGCGGTGATCGCACGCGGGCCGGCACGCGAACGGATCATGGGAGCGCAAGCCGCCGAATCGATGTACGTCAGCGGGCTGCTCCAAGTAGCAGCGCTCGACGTCGTCACCCAGCCGGGGTGGCAAACGCACCTTCGCGGACTCGCACACCAGTTGCAGTCCCGCCGCGACCTCCTGGTCACCAGCCTCCGCGAGCATGTTCCCCAAGCACACCTAAGCCACCTGCCCAAGGGCGGATTGAACCTGTGGTTGCGGATGCCGGACGGGTTCGACGTCGATCGCCTCACCAAGGATTGCGAGGCGGCCGGGGTGCTCATTGCCGCGGGCACGGAGTGGTTCCCGGCGGAACCGGAAGGACCCTGCGTCCGGCTCAATTTCGCCGGCCCCAATCCCGGCGGTTTCCCGGAGGGGGCCCGGATTATCGGCGAGGCAGTGAAGGCCCAGTTGGGGCTTTAACAGCCGCAGCCACCAACCTCAAGGAGAGCGCCTTGGGGCTGGTGGCTACGGTGGGCGGCACGGCGGCCGCGAACTATCTGAATGGCTTCGCAGAAGTTGCAGGCAAAGAATTCCTAAGCGGGGGTCAGGTCCTTGTTGCCTTTACCGAACACCGCGTCATCAATGGGCTGGCCGTCGAACGGCATCTCGTCCAGGTTGATCAGCGGGTTGGTGTCCTGCGTTGCTACGAGCTCGCGTGCCTCTGCCTGGGTGTCCACGCTGGGCATGGAGCCGGGCAGGGGGCGCTGGGCGGATTCACGCAGGAAGTAGATGGCGATCGCACCAATGATGGACGTTGCCATCAGGTAGTACGCCGGCATCATGTCATCGCCCGTGCCCTCGATCAGGCCCTGCACGATGAACGGTGTGGTTCCACCGAAGATCGCCACCGAGAAGTTGTAAGCGATGCCCATTCCGCCGTAACGGCTGGACGTCGGGAACAGTGCCGGCAGTGCAGAGGCCAGGTTGGCGATGTAGAACGTCACCGGGAAGGCAATCAGGGCAAGGCCGGCCAGCGTGGACCAGATATCG
>NZ_JABMCX010000197.1 GCF_013179505.1 Paenarthrobacter sp. CM16
CTCACCCTCACCACCCCGAGGCTGAGCATCCGTCCAGTATTCGACGACGACATTCCCACCGCGGTGGCTGCTGCCCGTTCCGGCGTCCACGAGCCCGGCAAAAATCCGTTCAGTACCCCTTGGACCGACCTTCCGGATAATGAGCTCGCACCCAATATGGCCCAGTGGTACTGGCGGTGCCGCGCCAACTTCACCAAGGAATCCTGGACGCTCCTGCTCGCAGTCTTCAGTGACAACGAGTTCCTCGGTGTCCAGGACATCGGCGCCAAGGACTTCGACACCTTGAAAACAGTCAGCACTGGCTCCTGGCTCAAGCAGTCCGCCCAAGGCAAGGGTTTCGGCAAGGAGATGCGTGCCGCCGTCGTGAGTTACGCCTTCGATTTCCTGAAGGCCGAAGTGGCCGAATCCGAGGCGGCTCTCTGGAACCAGCAATCCCTGGGCGTCTCCACCAGCCTGGGCTACGAGCCAAACGGCATTTCCCGGGAAGGCTGGGGAGACAGAGTAGAGGAAGTCCAAAAAGTCCGCCTAACCCCCACCACTTTCAAACGCCCCGACTGGACCCTCAAAGTCCACGGCCACGAAGCCTTCTCCTACTATCTTGGAATCGAAGAACTTCCGGCGGGTGACTGAAAAGGCGAAGGCCAGGCATCCGGCAGCGTGCGTCAAAAGCGAGGAACGAGCTAGCACGCAGAGGATGTCTGGCCTTCGCCGAAGGCGGCACCGCGTCGATGGGGTTAGATTTCAGCCCCTTCGAGTAGTTCCGTCACCAGCGCAGCAATCGGCGACCGCTCAGAACGGGTCAACGTGATGTGACCGAACAGCGGGTGGCCTTTGAGTGTCTCTACAACAGCGGCGACACCATCATGCCGCCCCACGCGGAGGTTGTCGCGCTGTGCGACGTCGTGGGTGAGGACGATCTTGGAGTTTTGTCCGATGCGGCTCATGACGGTGAGGAGGACATTCTTCTCCAAGGATTGCGCCTCATCAACGATCACGAACGCGTCATGCAAGGAACGCCCGCGGATATGGGTCAGTGGCAGTACCTCGAGCATGCCACGGTCCATGACTTCCTCAACGACTTCCTGGCTCACCAGGGCGCCAAGGGTGTCGAACACGGCCTGGGCCCAGGGGTTCATTTTTTCGGACTCGGATCCCGGGAGGTAGCCGAGCTCCTGGCCGCCTACAGCGTACAAGGGGCGGAAGACCACTACTTTGCGATGCTCGCGGCGTTCCAGGACAGCTTCCAGGCCCGCACAGAGGGCCAGCGCGGACTTGCCGGTGCCTGCGCGCCCGCCGATGGAGACGATCCCGACGGCGGGGTCCATGAGCATGTCGATGGCAAGCCGTTGCTCGGCCGAGCGTCCGTGGAGCCCAAAGACATCGCGGTCGCCTTTGACGAGGCGGACTTGCTTGTCGGCACCCACCCTGCCCAATGCCGATCCACGGTTGGAGAGGAGGACCAGCCCGGTGTTGACGGGGAGTTCGGCGGCTGCGGGGATGAAAACGGGCTCGTGTCCGTAGAGTGTGGTGATTTCGTCGTCGTTGGCTTCCACTTCGGCCATGCCGGTCCAGCCGGAATCCTTAACGAGTTCGTTGCGGTACTCGTCCGCCTGCAGGCCCATGGCGGACGCCTTGACGCGCATGGGGAGGTCTTTGGAAACCACAGTGACGTCGTTGCCTTCATTGGCCAGGTTCTTGGCCACGGCCAGGATGCGGCTGTCGTTGTCGCCTCCACGGAATCCTGCCGGCAGCACGTCCGGGGAGATGTGGTTCATTTCAACCCGGAGCATTCCGCCGTCGTTCCCGATGGGGATGGACTGGTCCAGTCCGCCGTGTTCGATCCTCAGATCGTCCAGGAGCCGTAGCGCTTTGCGGGCGAAGTAGCCAAGCTCTGGATCATGGCGTTTACCCTCCAGTTCGCTGATGACCACGATGGGGACGATGACTTCGTGTTCAGCGAATCGCAATAATGCGTGGGGGTCGGACAACAGGACGGACGTATCGATGACGTAGCTGCGGCCTGTGGCGGACTTTTTGGTCCGCGCTGTTTGTGGGACGCGCTTGGCGCGAGAGGTAGCTGCACTTTCCCCGTCGGAAACCATTGCGGGCAGTTGCTCAGAAATAGCCACATCGACTCCAGCCCCGGGCAGTTCGCCCGGCCTAATGGTGAAGCGGCTCGGCCGGAAGGCCGGGCGTGGCCTCCCATGTAACTGGTGCGATGTTCCGCTCCATGTACTGGCCTCCCCGATCAGCGGGCGGTTTTGCCTGCTGATGTGATTAACGTAATCCCGGACACATTCATTTCCGCAACCCACGCCCGGCAAGTCGCATGTCCGGCTCGTTAATTTTTGATGAACCGGAAAGCCCTATGTTCCGTAGCGGCGCTGGCGCCCGGCATAATCCCTGAGTGCGCGCAGGAAATCGACCTTGCGGAAAGCCGGCCACAGTGCCTCACAGAAGTAGAACTCGCTGTAGGCGCTTTGCCACATCAGGAAGCCGGAGAGCCGCTGCTCACCTGAGGTGCGGATGACCAAGTCAGGATCGGGCTGGCCCCGGGTGTAGAGGAACCGGGAGATGTCGTCCACCGAAAGTTCATCTGCGACCTCCGTCATGTTCCGCCCCTTGGCGGCGGCGTCGTGCAGGAGTTCGCGGACGGCGTCGACAATTTCGCGACGGCCGCCGTAGCCCACGGCGACGTTGACATGGATCTTCTCGTGGACCGGTGTGCGGGCCGTGAGTTTGTTGAGCCGTTCGGCGAGGTAGTCCGGCAGGAGTTCAGGAGCACCCATGGCGTGGACAGAGATGTCCTCGTCTTCATCCAAGCGATCCATGGTGTTCGCGATGATGCCCATGAGAAGGTCCAGCTCTTCACCGGAGCGGTTCATGTTGTCAGTGGACAGCATGTAGAGCGTCACTACTTTGACGCCGAGCTCCTGGCACCACCCGAGGAATTCGTGGATTTTGTCTGCACCGGCTTGATGTCCTTGGCTGGTGGGTGCGTTGAACTGGCGGGCCCACCGGCGGTTCCCGTCCACCATGACACCGATGTGGCCCGGGATCTGGTCCTGTTTGAGGGAGCGCAGGAGTTTGCGCTCATAGAAGCCATAGAGGAAACCGGGCAGCTCCACGCCACTCTCACCTGACTTCCTTGCTTGTACGACGACGCACATCCTAGGCTACCTTCCCCAGCTGGCGAGCCGGTGCAGCGGAGGGTCAAAATCCACCAACCACTTGTTACCCAGCAGTAACTTACTGAAACGTAAGTTATGGTTTAACCATGGCTGAGCTCCTCGAAACCAAGCCCGTCTGGCGTGGCTGGATCCACGCTGTCGCGGCTCCCTTTGCCCTGGCCGCGGGCATCGCCCTGGTGACGGTCGCCCCCACGGCGGACCGAAAAATCACCTCCGCCATCTACGCACTGACCGGCTTCCTGCTGTTCGGCGTCAGCGCGGTGTACCACCGGGGAAACTGGTCCCCCAAGGTCCGCATGATCCTCAAGCGGCTGGATCACACCAACATCATGCTGGTCATCGCCGGCAGCTACACTCCGCTGGCTTGGTCCCTGCTGGAACGCTCCGAGGCTGTCACGTTGCTCTGGCTTGTCTGGTCCGGGGCGATCGTTGGAGTGCTCTTCCGGGTTCTATGGACGCACGCTCCCCGATGGCTGTATGTGCCCGTCTACATCGCTTTGGGCTGTGGAGCATTGTTCTACTTACCGCAGTTCTTTGCAGCCAATGCCGCCGCAGCCATCCTCATTTGCGTGGGCGGCGCCCTCTACATTGCGGGCGCGGTGTTTTACGCCATCAAGAAGCCCAACTTCAGCGTCAAGCACTTCGGCTTCCATGAACTCTTCCACGCCTTCACCGTGTTGGCTTTCGCGGCGCACTTCATTGCCATCATGATGGCGGTCCTGAGCTAGGTTGACCCGGCCCCTCAGCGGGTGCGGGTACCGGCGTCGCCATTCTCTTCCGGGGTGCCATCCGAAGGCGCCGCAGTACCGGCGTCGGGAGCCAGAGTACCGGCGTCGGAAGCAGTACCGGCGTCGGAAGCAGTACCGGCGTCGGGAGCCAGAGTACCGGCGTCAGCGGGCTGACTGGCCTCTTCCTCAGCCGCCAGACGCGCTTCCTCCACCTGTGCCCGATACCTGACGCGCCTGATGCGCCTGACCATGTCCACAATCAGGAACGTGGTAAGGATCACGATGAAGGCTGTCAGGACGAAGCCCCACGTACCCGGGGTCACCTGGTCCTCGGACAGGCCGGGCCGCAGTGTGCCCGAGGGATTGGGCGACGGAGTGACGGACAGGGCGAGAATCAAGTGGTGCACGTTCAAACCTTCTATGAGAGCTGATGCATGCCGACAGGCAGCGGGTAGCCGGAAGCTGGTTGGCCCGGCAGCAATTTCTACGGGCGATAGAAACTGCCGGAGTTCCTATCTTATCCCTGCGAACAGGTCCTTCTCCGGCAGCTCGGACGGGACCGTGGACTTGATCAGGGTGTAGTCCTCCCAAGGCCACGCCGTCCGTTGCAGATCCGGTGATACCGCGAAGAAGAATCCCAAGGGATCGATTTGCGTGCGATGCGCCCGGAGTGCGTCGTCGCGGGCTTCAAAGAAATCACCGCAATCCACCTGAGTGGTGGTCTGGTGCCCCGGAGGGACGGGGGTATGGCCCTCGGCGTCGGCTTCCAACCAGGCGGCAAGGCGCTCGGCGTAGGGAGACTGCAATCCTGCCTCTTCCAACGCAAAGTGCAGCGCACGGAATCGTTCGGGACTGAAAGCACGGTCGTAGTAAAGCTTGCTTGGGGCCCACGGCTCTCCCATGCCCGGGTAACGGTCCGGGTCACCGGCGGCATCAAAGGCTTCCACCGCCACCTTGTGGGCCATGATGTGGTCCGGGTGCGGGTAGCCCCCGTTTTCGTCGTAACTCAGAATCACGTGCGGCTTGAAACTGCGGACCAGCCGGACCAGGGGCGCCGAGGCACGTTCACGCGGCTGGAGTGCGAAGCAGCCCGGGGGCAGCGGCGGCAGCGGATCACCTTCCGGAAGGCCCGAGTCGACAAAACCGAGCCAACGCTGCTGAATTCCCAGGACAGCAGCTGCATTTGCCATTTCCAATCGCCGGGCGCCGGCCATGTCCCTTTTCGGGTGTGGCGCATCTTCCATGGCCGGGTTCTGAATGTCGCCGCGTGAGCCATCAGTGCACGTAGCGACCATCACTTCCACTCCCGCGGCGGCGTACATTGCCATGGTTGCCGCGCCCTTGCTGGACTCATCATCCGGGTGTGCGTGGACGGCGAGCAGCCGCAGCTGCTGGTCGGAACTGCTGGACGCTGTCACGTGACGGCTCCTCTTTCGTGGATCAAGCTTTGTGGGCGGTGATGGGGCGCCGGGATCGGCACTAAACTGGACGGGTGACTTCAGAGGACCTATCGGCCACCCAAGTACCGGCAAGCACCAGCCTAGCCAATCGCTACGGCGGTCAAAAGCGCGCCATGACCCGCAAAACCAAGCGGAACATCATCATCGGCGCCCTGGTCATCGGGATTGGGTTCGCAGCTTACGTGGCCACCGGGTCCGCGCAGGCCCCCGTCACGTTCAAGGACGTTGGTTACAGCACGGTGGATGGCACCCAGGCTGAGGCGGACTACCAAGTCACCAAATACCCCGGAGCCACCGCCAAATGTGCCGTGAAAGCCTTGGATTCGAAGTTCGCAGTGGTGGGTTGGAAAGTTGTGGAGATCGGTCCCAACGATCCCCAGGACGATCCCGACGGCGGCAGCACCACCGCCCAGCGCACGGTCCTGCGTACTGAGTCCCCGGCCGTTTCAGCGGTGGTGGACAGCTGCTGGATTGTGGACAGCGGCAAATAACGATCGTGTGACCCGTGACTCACCGGGTTTGGGTTCGTCCAAAGGATTTACTACAATGGATGAAACCTTCACCCCGTTAAGTTGGTTACTGAGTTCCACGAGTGGCCACCTCGGCGGGGTCTTTTGCATTGTCAGATCTAGAGGAGAAATCCGTGTCTACCACCAATAGCGCCACTGCGGCTTGGCTCACCCAGGAAGCTTTCGACCGCTTGCAGGCTGAGCTGGACCACCTCTCCGGCGCTGGCCGGGCTGAAATCGTCCAGAAGATCGAAGCTGCCCGCCAGGAAGGCGACCTGAAGGAAAACGGCGGATACCACGCAGCCAAGGAAGAGCAGGGCAAGATCGAGGCCCGCATCCGCCAGCTCACCGCACTGCTTCGCGACGCCCATGTTGGCGAGGCCCCTGCCGATGACGGAATCGTTGAGCCCGGCATGCTGGTCGTTGCCCGCATCGCCGGTGACGAAGAGACGTTCCTGCTGGGCTCCCGCGAAATCGCCGGAGACTCCGATCTGGACGTCTTCAGCGAGAAGTCACCCCTGGGTGCCGCGATCATCGGCCACAAGGAAGGCGACAGCCTGAGCTACGTCGCTCCCAACGGCAAGGAAATTCCGGTGGAAATCGTCTCCGCCAAGCCGTACGTCGCCTAATCACCGGCTCACCGGCTCCACGGCTCACCGGCCTGAAATACACGACGCCGGCCCACCCCTTCGCGGGGCGGGCCGGCGTTTTTCGTGTGGGCACCAACTGGGTCAGAGTTCGGCGAGTTTGGCCTTAGCCTTGGGGCGCAGCAGGACCGCAGCGATAATGCCGCCAACAGCTCCACCGAGGTGCGCTTGCCAGGACACAAAACCCATGACGGTAGGAAGCACACCGAAGAGAATGCTGCCGTAAGCCATGAACAGCACCACGGAAAGGAGAATCTGCCACCAGCTCCGGTTGAAAAACCCCCGCACCAGCAGGAACGCGAAGAATCCAAACACCAGCCCGGACGCTCCGACCGTCACTCCCCCGCCGCCAATCAGCCATACCGCAAGGCCCGAGCCCAGCCAGCTAAAAGCCAGCGCTGTCAGGAACACCCGGATCCCGGACAGGAAAACCAGGAAGCCGAAAATTATCAGGGGCAGCGTGTTGGACAGCAAGTGGTTGAAGTTCGCGTGCAGCAAGGGGAACGTCAGGATGTCCAGTATCCCGTCCATGGAGCGGGAGCGCAGGCCAAAGGTGTAGTTCAGGCCGTGCCGCATCAGTGTGTTGAGGATCTCGATGACGTAGAGCAGGATCACGAACCCACCCATGAACAACAGGCCGCCCTTCGCGCGCCCCGCAAGGGACTCCCTGGCCTCTTCCTTTGAACCCTCAGGCATTCCAAGCACCATGGGCGCCCCTCCCGTCAGTGCACCACGATCGGCTGGAAGCCCTCGGCCCGCAGTGCGCCAAGAACCTGTTCGCCGTGTTCGTGGCCTTTGGTTTCCAGGTTGATGGTGATGGAGACGTCGCCCATGCTGATGGAGCCGCCCAGGCGGGTGTGGTCCAGCCCGGTAACGTTGGCATCGTTTTCGGCAATGATGCGGGCGATCGTGGCCAAGGAACCGGGACGGTCATCCAGCATCATGCGCACCGTCATGAAACGGCCCGCAGCCGAGAGGCCGCGCTGGATGACTTTGAGCATGAGCATGGGATCGATGTTGCCGCCCGAAAGCACGACGGCGGTGTTCCCCGGGTTTTCGATCTTGCCGTCCATCAGCGCGGCTACTCCAACGGCGCCGGCGGGCTCAACCACCATCTTGGCCCGCTCCAGGAGGAAGATCAGCGCCCGCGCGAGGGAGTCCTCGCTGACGGTCACAACATCGTCCACCAGCTCGCGGATGATGCTGAAGGGCAACTGCCCCGGCCGGCCCACGGCGATGCCGTCAGCCATGGTGGTGACCTTCTTCAGCGGCACCAGCGCATCAGCGGCCAGCGACGGCGGGTAGGCGGCTGCGTTTTCTGCCTGGACGCCGATCACCCTGATCTCACGCCCGAGCTCTTTGGCCTTGGCTTTGATGGCCACGGCTACACCGGCCAGGAGTCCTCCGCCTCCGACGCCCATGAGGATGGTGTCCACATTGGGGATCTGCTCCAGGATTTCCAGTCCGATGGTCCCTTGGCCGGCAACAACGTCAACATTGTCAAAGGGGTGTACGAATACAGCGCCGGTCTCGTTGGCGTAGCGTTGCGCCTCGGCCAGGGCCTCGTCCACATTGTGTCCATGCAGGACAACTTCTGCGCCGTGACTGCGGGTGGCCGCCAGTTTGGGCAGGGCCACACCGAGCGGCATGTAGATGCGGGCGTTGATTCCCAGGCTCTTGGCAGCTACGGCCACGCCCTGGGCATGGTTGCCTGCTGAGGCCGCCACCACGCCGCGCTTCTTTTCGTCCTCGGTCAGCCGGGCCATGCGGACATAGGCGCCACGGACCTTGAAGGACCCTGCGCGCTGCAGGTTCTCACACTTGAAAAAGACGTTGCCGCCCACGAGGCTGCCAAGAGCACGGGACGACTCCACCGGAGTCTTGGTAATAATGCCCTCGAGCAACTCCTGCGCCTTGAGGACATCGTCCAGCGTGACGGGCAGGGTTTCGAGGGTATTCACTGACTATTCTCCTTTGGTGGTGTCGACGGCAGGGCCCTCAGCAGAGGGACGTCCTGCAGCCTTGTTCTTGCCTGCGATGCCTTTACCGAGGCGGGATTCGGGCTTGGGGAGGCGAACCTCCTTGAAGTTGGCGTCTCCGTCAGGCCCTGCAGAAGCAGGTGCCGGCTGAAGCTCCGGACCGCCCAATCCCTCATCATGTTCCCACGTCCGGCCCGCAATGTACCGAACGGCCGTGTTTACTACGGCGAGCAACGGGACCGCGAACAGCGCTCCCGGGATGCCGGCGAGGTAGGAACCTGCTGCCACTGAAAGGATCACGGCTACCGGGTGCAGTGCCACGGCCTTGCCCATCACCAAGGGTTGCAGGATGTGGCTTTCGAGCTGTTGGACCAGCAGGACGATGGCCAGCATGATCAGGGCGTTGATAGGTCC
>NZ_JABMCX010000198.1 GCF_013179505.1 Paenarthrobacter sp. CM16
GAGTTTCGGCGAGGAATTCCTGCCGCTGCCTGCGGAACTCCAGCCCGAGCCGGTGGCTGTACCTGCCAAGGCTGTGCCGGTTCAGGCGCGCTGATCATGGCTGAGCGTTACGAATTGGGCATCGACGTTTCGGGGCTCGATGCGATCGACATGCACGTCCACCTGGAAGTGGACAGTTGCGGGCACGGGTCCCTGCCGGAGGCGTTGACGGAGGCCTCGGCGAAGTACTTCAAGTCCGAGGACCGGACACCGTCGCTGGACCGGATCGCTGAGCTCTACCGCGAACTGAACATGGCCGCCGTCGTCTTTACCGTCGATGCCCGAACGCAGCTCAAGCACGAGCCGAACAGCATCCCGGAGCTCATGGCCGGAGCTGCGCGGAACAACGATGTGCTGATTCCGTTCGGCAGTGTTGACCCGCGGAGAGGCGAAGACGCGATCGCCGGGGCAAAACACCAAGCCGTTGAGCTCGGTGCCCGCGGGTTTAAGTTCCATCCCTCACTGCAGGGTTTTGACCCGTCCAACGAGACGTTCTACCCACTTTGGGAGGCCCTGCAGGAGTTGGGCCTGCCGTGTATCTTCCACACTGGCCAGAACGGCATGGGCGCCGGCCTTCCGGGCGGGTACGGGATCAAGTTGGCGTACTCCAACCCGTTGCTGCTCGATGCTGTGGCAGCGGATTTCCCGGGGTTGCAGATCATTATGGCCCACCCCTCGGTGCCGTGGCAGGACGAGGCGAACTCGATCGCGACGCACAAGTCCAACGTGTTCATTGATTTGTCCGGTTGGTCGCCGAAGTATGTCCCGGAATCGCTGGTGAAGGCCTCGAATTCAGTGCTGCAGGACAAGGTGCTGTTCGGCACGGACTTCCCGCTGATCACGCCGCAGAAATGGTTGGGTGCTTTCGCTGACCTGCCGTTGAAGGACGAGGTTCGCCCGAAGATCCTCAAGGACAACGCCGTCCGCCTTCTCGGGCTCGGGGGCTGAAATGACCACCACAACCACTGCACCAGGGACGGATCAGCGGCTGTATACCGTGGCGGACTGGTACGACGCTGAAGCGTTGCTCAGCACCGAGGAACGTCAGGTGTTGGGCCGGTTGCGGAGTTTCCTGACCACCGAGGCGAAGCCGTTGCTGGCCGAGTACTGGGAACGCGGCGAATTTCCGGAGCAACTGGCCCGGCCGTTGATCGACCTGGACCTCATGGAACCGGCTGATCTCACTGTCGATGCCCCGGCGCGGGGGATCTTCCACGGCTTCCGGATTTTCGAACTCGCCCGCACTGACGCGTCCCTGGCTACCTGGTACACCGCGCAGGCCGGGTTGTTCCGGACCGCTATCCGGGTTGGTGCTTCCGAGGAACAGCAGAAGGAGTGGATGCCCCGGGTCATCGACTTCTCCCTCAAAGGTGTCTTCTCCCTGACCGAACCGGAGCACGGCTCGGACATCGCCGGCGGCCTCGCCACCACAGCGCGCTACCAACCCGGCGCCGGGACAGACTCCGACGGCGGAACCTGGGTCCTGGACGGCGCCAAGCGGTGGATCGGGGGAGCCTCCACTGCGGATGTGCTGTGTGTGTTCGCCCGGGACGTTGCGGACGCGCAGGTCAAAGCGTTCCTCGTGGACCGAACCGCCGCCGGGGTGTCCCTCGAGAAAATCCACGGCAAGACCTCGCTGCGGATGATGCAGAACGCCCACATCACCCTGGACAATGTCCGGGTTCCCGACGCCATGCGCCTGCACAACGTGAACTCCTTCAAGGACGTCGCCGCGATGCTGCGGGCGATGCGCTCCGACGTTGCCTGGATCGCCACCGGAATCCAAGCCGGCGCATTCGAAGCGGCGCTGGCGTATGTGAAGGAGCGCCAGCAGTTCGGTCGGCCCTTGGGTTCGTTCCAATTGGTCCAGGAGAAACTGGCCCGGATGCTTTGCAACATCACCGCGAGTTTGTCGCTGGTGGTGCGGTTGACCGAACAGCAGGGCTGGGGGATCTACCGGGACCAGGACTCGGCCCTGGCCAAAATGCAGACGTCCCTGATGATGCGCCAAACCGTTGCCCTGGCCCGGGAAGTGGTGGGCGGTAACGGCATCACGCTCGCGGCCGACGTCGCGCGTTTCCACGCCGACGCCGAAGCCGTCTACTCCTATGAAGGCACCCACGAGATCAACGCCCTCATCATCGGACGCGCCCTCACCGGCGCCGGGGCTTTCACCAACTAATCCCTTTCAAACAACTACTCAGGAGGCAAAGATGCCTAATCTCGTCGTCGATTTCGACACCCTGCTCACCATGTCCGGCAAGGACCTCGGCACCACCGATTACCGCGAAATCACCCAGCAGCAGATCAACCTGTTCGCCGACGCCACGGATGACCAGCAGTGGATCCACACCGACCCCGAACGTGCCAAGGACGGTCCCTTCGGCGCTCCGATCGCACACGGCTTCCTCACCCTGTCCCTGATCATCCCGTTCTGGGGTGAACTGTTCGACGTCGCCGGGGTCACCACCAAGGTCAACTACGGCCTGGACAAAGTCCGCTTCACCTCCCCAGTGAAGGTCGGCTCCAAAGTCCGTATGAACGGCAGCATCGCCGAGGTCACCGAAGTCAAAGGCGGCGCCCAAATCAAGGTCAACGCCACCATCGAAATCGAAGGCCAGGAACGCCCCGCCGTCGTCGCGGAATTCCTCGCCCGTTTCTACAAGTAAAAATCCTTTCCCTCCTCTCCCAAGGAACAGCCATGTCAGGACACACTGCGCTCGCCCAGCCGAGCACGGCCGCCAAGCGTAAAGAGGCGCGTACGGTCATCATGTCCAGTTATCTGGGCAGCACCATCGAGTTCTACGACTTCCTGCTCTACGCAACGGCCGCAGCGGTTGCGTTCCCCAAAGTGTTTTTTGCAGGCACGGACGAGTGGGTCGGCGTCGTCGCCGCGTATGCCACGTTCGCTGCCGGCTATGTAGCGCGTCCCCTGGGCGGCATCATCTTCGGGCACTTCGGCGACAGAATCGGCCGTAAGGGCATGCTGATTGTCTCCATGGCGATGATGGGTATCGCCTCAACTTTGATCGGCCTCATTCCCGGAGCCAACGTCATTGGTCCTTGGGGTGCCGTGATCCTGGTGATCCTGCGTGTCTGCCAGGGAATCGCCGTCGGAGGTGAATGGGGCGGCGCTGCCCTCATGGCCTTGGAGCATTCGGATCCCAAGCGCCGCGGTTTTGCCGCCTCATTTGTCAATGCCGGTGCCCCAACAGGAGCAGTGCTAGGCACGGTTGTCATGGGCATCTTCTCTGCCCTTCCCCAAGATGCGTTCCTGGCCTGGGGCTGGCGTGTGCCGTTCCTGCTGTCCTTTGTGTTGCTCATTGTGGGCATGTTCGTGAGGTTGCGGGTTTCGGAGAGCCCGATCTTCGCCGAAGCCGTTGCCAAGGAAAGCGCCCAGGGCACCAAACGCAAGATCCCCCTGCTTGAAGTACTGAAGCGTCCCAAAGCACTGATCATGATCATGTTTGCCGGTGCTGCCGGCTTCGGCCTCCAGGTAGTGCTGCCCACGTTCTCCGTCACTTATGCAGTTTCCAAGGGTGCGCCGCAGCAGGGTGTGCTCTACGCATTCGCCGGAGCCTCGGCCATCTCCATCCTGTTCGTCCTGCTGGGAGGCCGGCTCTCCGACCGCTTCGGCAGGCGTCCGGTCATGGTCACGGGCCTGGGGCTTTTCATCCTGTACCTGTTCCCGATGTTCGGGATGCTCAGCTCCGGCAACGTCGCCTTGGTCTTCCTGGCTTTCACCGTGGCGCTGATCCTCCACTCCTCCCTTTATGGACCCCTCGCCGCGTTTGTGTCGGAACAGTTCGGAACCACCAACCGCTACACCGGCGCAGCGGTGGGCTACCAGTTGGCCACCCTGATCGGTGCTGGCTTCACCCCCGGGATCGTCGCCGGCCTCTACAAGGACGCGGGCCAGAGCATCGTCCCCGTGGTGGTGTTCCTGTCAGTGATGTCGCTGGTTTCGATTGTCTTCATACTGCTGACGCGGGAGTCTAAGAACAACGACCTCTCAACGGTCAGTTAGGAGCATCGCACCATGGACAACAACGGAGTTGGAACCTGGCTGCACAGGCGCCGGATCAAGTCCGGCACCGCAACGGCCCTCATTTCCGGCGAACAAACCCTGAGCTACGCAACGCTCGCCGATCGGACCGACCGCCTGGCCAACGCCCTCAAGGACAGGGGAGTGGCCAAGGGAGACCGCGTGGCCTATCTCGGTGAGAACCACCCGTCCTTCGTGGAAACCTTCTTCGCCTGCGGGCTCGTGGGTGCCATCTTCGTCCCGCTCAACACCCGGCTCGCCGCCCCGGAGCTGCAGTTCCAACTGCAGGACTCCGGCGCGCGGCTCCTGGTCAGCGCCGAAGCCCTGGACGTTGTGGCCTCCGAGTCAGTGACGGACACCGTGGTAACCCACCGTCTTGTGGTGGCGCCCGAGCACGACACTGACGGATTCGCGCCGAAGCTGCCGTCCGGCGTCGAGCACTATGGGGAGGTGATGGCGGCCGCGTCCGCAACGCCGCTCGAGGAGACCGTCACCCTGGACGACGCCGCCATGATCCTCTACACCTCAGGTACCACCGGCAAGCCGAAGGGAGCGCTCCTGACCCACGGCAACATCACCTGGAACTGCATCAACACGGTGGTGGACATGGACTTGAACCGTAACGACGTGGCGCTCATGATCTCGCCGCTGTTCCACGTGGCGTCCCTGGATATGGGGCTGCTGCCCATGCTGCTCAAGGGTGCCACGGTGGTCCTTGAAGCAAAGTTCGACGCCGGCCGGGTACTGGAGCTGGTGGGGCGGCACAACGTCACCACCCTCAATGGCGTCCCCACCACCTTCCAGATGCTCTGCGACCACCCCGGATGGTCGACGGCGGACCTTACGTCCCTGGACAAGCTCACCTGCGGCGGGTCGGCCGTTCCACAGCGGGTGCTGGACGCGTACGAAGCCCGCGGCATTGGTTTCACCAGCTGTTATGGCATGACCGAAACTGCGCCCGGAGCCACCATGCTGCCGGTATCGCGGTCCAAGGAGAAAGCCGGCTCGGCCGGGCTGCCGCACTTTTTCACCGATGTGCGGATAGCCGATCCGATGGGCGGAATGGTTACCGTTGGGGAGGTGGGGGAGATCCAAATCTCCGGACCCAACGTGATCAAGGAGTACTGGAACCGGCCGGAAGCCACCATGGAGAGCTATTCCGATTCCTCCTGGTTCCGCTCGGGGGACATGGGCTACCGCGACGATGAGGGCTTCTTGTTTGTGTCCGACCGCATCAAGGACATGATCATTTCCGGCGGTGAGAACATCTACCCCGCAGAGGTGGAGGCAGCCATCGCTGAGCTGCCCGCAGTGGGAAGTGTGGCGGTCATCGGTGTTGAGGACCAGAAATGGGGCGAAGTTCCCCGGGCCATCGTCACGTTGCGGGAGGGCTCGTCCCTGACGGAAGATCAATTGCGCTCGCATTTGGAGGGACGATTGGCCCGGTACAAGATCCCCAAGTCCGTGGTGTTTGTTGAGGAGATGCCGCGAACCGCCAGCGGGAAGATCCGGAAGATGGACCTTCGGAAGCAGTACGCGCTGTGACCGGCTTGCCCGAAGCCCCTGCGTTGACGTTCCTGGCCACCCTCAATGTCAAAGTGGGCCCGGCGCTCGATATCGGGATGACCCCGGAAGGGCAACGGCGGGTCATCCCCATTGTGGGAGGAACCGTGTCCGGACCACGCCTTCAAGGAAAGGTGCTGCCGGCGGGGGCCGATTACCAGGTCCAACGCGACGCCGGACTGACCGAGCTGGACGCCAGGTACGTTGTGGAACTTGAGGATGGAGCCATGGTCTACGTCCACAACCAGGCGCTTCGTTCAGGAGCGGCGGAGGACCTGAACAGGCTCAATAGCGGTGAGGACGTAGACCCGGCATTGATCTATTTCCGCTGCACCCCACGGTTTTCCACCGCCGCTCCGGCGCTGGCCTGGCTGAACAGGGTAGTCACTCTCGGAACCGGGCGCCGAAGGCCTGGCTCGGTGGAAATCGATGTCTTTACTGTCGGGTAGCTAAAGATCCGAGAGGCGGCTACCGGCCGACATAATCCGTTACCAAGCTAAATCCGGGTTAATTTCCTCCATCGAACTGCCTAATTCGCCTCCGGGGCATTACGATAAGCACGACTCACTCTGAGCAAGACGCATCATCAACTCACACCTAACCCGGGGGATATACCAATGAGCACTTACCCGCAACAACCGCAGCAGACCCAGCCCTACGCCGCACAGACCGGCGAGCCGCCGCTGTGGGCACCCTACTACGGCGCTCCCATCGGTGCCGCCGTCAAGCGTTTCTTCAAGAAGTACACCGCGTTCAGCGGCCGTGCCAGCCGTAGCGAATACTGGTGGGTGGCACTGGTTCTGGGTGTAGTGGGCTTCGTCCTGCAGATCCTCACCCTGGTACTTGGCAGCGCCGGGGCCACCGTTTCCGCAAACGGGACGGCCACTCCAGGTCCGGGCTCCGTTGTAGGCCTTATTCTGGCGTTCGTCTTTTACCTGGCGATCCTCATCCCGTCCATCGCACTGCTGGTTCGTCGTCTCCACGACGGCAACTTCAGCGGTTGGCTCGTCCTGATCGGCCTTATTCCGGGCCTGGGCGGCATTGCGCTCTTCATCTTCGCTCTCCTGCCGTCAAACCCGGCCGGCCAGCGTTTTGATCAGCCGACTGCCTAGTCAGCCACGCACCACGTTCCATCAGAAAAAGGGCGGCACCACGTGTGCCGCCCTTTTTCGTATGCTGTGACTGATACGGACCCACCCCAATGACGAGGAGTGCCATGCCCAAGCCTTCGCGCACCAGGACCATCAAGCGTTGTGCCGTGGTGGGTGGGGGGATCATCGGTGTTGCTGTGGCCAGGGAGCTCGCCAACACGCTCGACGACGTCCACGTCACCGTATACGAGAAAGAAGACCGGCTCGCGGCACACCAGACCGGGCATAACTCGGGTGTGGTCCACGCAGGCCTCTACTACGAGCCAGGCGGACTGAAGGCACGGCTCTGCCGCAGGGGAGTGGAGCTGCTCCAGGAATTCTGCGCCACCAAGAACCTTCCCTATGAGGCCTGCGGCAAGTTGGTCATCGCCCAGACCCCGGAGGAATCCAAGCGCCTGGACGCCATCTTCGCCAGGGCCAAAGCCAACGGGGTCCCCGGCGTGCGGATGCTGGACGGTCGCCGGATCCGCGAGGTGGAGCCGAACGCCGTCGGACTTTCCGCCTTGCACTCGCCGGAAACGGCGATCGTTGACTACACGGCCATCACCAACGCGCTCGCCGACGACGTCCGGAGCTCCGGCGGGACCATCCGGCTGGGGCAGGAAGTGGTGTCCTTGGAGCAGCAGGCCAAGGGGGTGGTGGTCACCACCAAGGGCGGCGGGGAACACTATGACCTGGTGGTGGCGTGCGCGGGTCTCCAATCGGACCGCTTGGCCGAGGTGACCGGCGAGCCCGCAACTCCGAAGATCGTGCCGTTCTTTGGGCAGTACTACCTGCTGGGCAAGGAAGCCCGCGATCACGTGCGGGGTCTCATTTATCCTGTCCCCGACCCCAGGCATCCATTTCTTGGTGTCCACCTGACCAAACGCATCGACGGCGAAATGATGCTTGGCCCGAATGCCTTTATCTCGTTCGGGCGGGAGTCCTACGCCTGGAATGAGATCAATGTGCGAGACGTCGCCAATTACGCGCTCTTTCCTGGTTTCTGGAATTTTGCCCGACAGAACGTGCCATCGGCTGTGCGCGAATTCCAGACCGTAGTGAGCCGGAAAAAATTCATCCGGGAAGCAGTGCGCTTTGTTCCGGCCTTGGAAGGGGCAAGCATCCTGCCCGGCACTCGTGGCGTGCGGGCCCAGGCCATGAACGGCGACGGATCCTTGGTGGATGATTTTGTGATTTCACGACGCCGGGACACGGTTTTGGTGCGCAACGCGCCATCGCCGGGGGCTACGTCGTCCATGGCCATCGCGGAATACATCGTGGAGCAGGCGCTGCAGGACTGAGGAGTTAACACGCCCGTGACGCGGCAGAAACCGCCCCCACATCAGGGCTGGATACGGTTGCCGCATGATCGCTTCTCTGGCCTCGCTGGCAACCCGCATCGGCACCACCTTGGGGGCCTGGATCGAGGCCGCCTATATCCAGGATTGCCCTGAAGCTGAATCCGGGGACGAGCACCGCCTGGCGTGGCTGCCAGCCCTCAGCGGCGTGACGGTAGCCAGCGCGCAGGCCATTCACTCCCATGCTGTGAAGGTGCCTTCCAAGCCCTAGGTAATGCTGCCGAAGCTGCACAATGTTGCGTTGGGCACACTATTCGTTGATCGCGGGTACTATGCCCTAAACTGCTTCACTGGGTGCCGGAAGAGGCACTATGCAGCAACGAAAGCGACCCCTCAATGGCTACTGATTACGACGCCCCTCGCAAGACCGAAGAAGAGTCTCCCGCTGAATCTCTTGAGGCACTTCAGGCATCACGTGGCAACGCTGCACAGACTGCAGTCATCGACGTCGAAGAAAATGATACTGCTGAAGGAATCGACCTTCCCGGTGCCGATCTTTCCGGTGAAGAACTGACCGTCATTGTTGTCCCGGAGCAGTCGGATGAATTCACCTGTGGTTCCTGTTTCCTGGTCCGCCACCGCTCCCAGATTGCCTTGGAAAAGAACGGCCTCAAGTTCTGCAAGGACTGCGAAGGCTAGGTCACGCCAAGGTCTCGTTATCTTCGGTTACGAACAAGTGCGCGAAGACCCTGAATACTGTCCGCCTCACCGCGAAAATGCGGCTTTGACGGCCCTCCCG
>NZ_JABMCX010000199.1 GCF_013179505.1 Paenarthrobacter sp. CM16
CTGGACTGCGGTCACGTACTGGTTGAGCTGCATGACACCATTGTGACGCCATGATGGTGTCAAATCAAGGAAAGTCCTGAAGCAGTGGTCAGCTCCTGCGGTTCGGCTTGACGAGGCCGCCTTCTCGGGGCAGGCTGGAGCGATGAAGTCTTGAGCGCAGCCCCACATCTGTGGCTGCATCCCCAGTACCCACACGGCTTTAAGCCACCCACTGCGGACTAGCGAGGATCCCTCTTGACTGACCACCTTTACCTTTCCGGCGTTTCCCACGGCTATGGGGACCGCGAACTTCTGAACAACGTTGACCTCGTCATCCACCACGGCGAACACGTAGCAATCGTCGGTGAAAACGGCGCAGGGAAGTCCACGCTGCTGCGGCTGCTCTCAGGGGTGGAAACGCCCGACGACGGCGCCGCCGGCCTGAGCGGCAACCCCGGGTATCGCGTGGGTTACCTCGCCCAGACCCACGGCTTCTCCGAGTCCGTGACGGTAGGGGATGCCATCGATTCTTCCCTGGCATCGCTGCGTGCCCTTGAAGCCCAAATCCTCGACCTCGAGTCAGGCCTCGCCGATGCCGGCAATGACGAACTTGAGCTCTACGGAAGCCTGCAGACGGAGTACCAGCTCCGCGAGGGCTACGCGGCCAAATCCCGGGTGGAAGCCGCGTTGGACAAGCTGGGGCTGGGCGGCTTGGACCGGCGTCGAACGCTTGGATCTTTGTCCGGTGGCGAGCAGGAACGGGTGGCGCTCGCCTGCTTGCTGGCCGATCCCGCCGAAGCGTTGCTCCTGGACGAGCCCACCAACCATCTGGACGCGAACGGAACCGCGTGGCTTGAATCGCGGCTGGCCGCGCACCGGGGCACCGTGGTGGTGGTCTCGCATGATCGTGTCCTGCTGCGGAAAGTAGCCACCACCATCATCGAAGTGGACGCCGATCGCCGGTCCGTGAACCGCTACGGAAATGGTTATGAAGGCTACCTCCGCGAGAAGGCGGCGGAACGTGCACGGTGGATCCAGCAGTATGACGAATGGCTCGATGCCATGGCCGCCGAACGCCTCCAGGCCGCCACTGTGGGTGACCGCATGGGCTACGGACGCAAACACGACAACGACAAGATGGCTTTCGGGTTCAAAGCAGGCACCTTGCAGAGCGCGGTCTCCAGTAAAGTCCGCAACGCCCAGGAACGGCTCCGGAGACTCGAGGAAAACCCGGTGGACCGGCCGCCCGTGCCGCTGAAGCTGGCGGCACCGTTGGGCTCAGTGACTGATGCGGTGTCCGAGCACGCGCTGGAAGCCCGCAGCGTCAGCGTCCCGGGGCGGCTGCAACCCACGGACCTAACAGTGGAAACCGGCCAAAAAGTGCTCATCACCGGGCCCAACGGCGCAGGAAAATCCACGCTGTTGTCAGTGCTGACGGGGAACCTGGAGCCCGCTACCGGCTCCGTATACGTTAACGGGACGGTGGGCTACCTGCAGCAGGAATTGGAGGTACTGGCCCGCCCGTCGCTCCGGTTGCTTCCTGCGTTCGCTGCGGGACTGGGCGGAAACATTGATGAACACGCGGAGGGCTTGCTCCGGCTGGGACTATTCCGCCCTGCCGAATTCCACGTGCCTGTTGGCGGCTTATCCGCCGGACAGCAACGCCGGCTGGCCTTGGCGCGGCTGCTTCTGGGCGGGTACCAAACCATGATCGTTGATGAGCCCACCAACCATCTGGCACCGGTATTGGTGGAACAACTGGAGTCAGCGCTGGCCTCGTTTGCCGGGACCTTGGTGATCGTGAGCCATGACCGCGCCTTGGGAGAGTGGTTCGATCACTGTGCTCGGGTTGAGGGCGGTGGCCGTGCCGCCGCCTCCGGCCGGGGCGCTTCGGCAGGTTCATGGTTCCGCTACGGGATGCAGGGCGGCGAATTGCTGTAGTCCGCAGTGCCTTGGCCAGCAGGTGGTTCACCGCCGGTGAGCTGTTCGCAAAGCGATCGTTACCCCCAGTATTGCGGGCGGAAACACGGGATCGAGCATCCTGAAACAACGGCAGAGCACCATGGGAAGGGAACCGGCCCAAAGGACTTGTCCCGTGATCATCCAGAATCTCTTCCTGCAGGGCATCTACCACTTTGAAGGCAGTGGGCTGGATAAACCGGTTCCCATCCACGCCGAGCTCTCCCACTTTGTCCCGGACGGCGTGGTCAACCAGACACTGTACTTCCGTGGCGGCAATTCAAGCCCGGAGCTTGTTACCGTGGTGCTGATGCGCGACCGCATCCCGCTGCGCTATTTCCCGATCGGTGCCAAGGGCGATGTCCACGTGCCCCTCAGGGTGGTGGAGGACACGGAAGGCGGCTCGGTGATCGAGTTGTTCATCGTGGCCCCTGCGGGCGTACGGGGTTCGGTGGTGGTGGACCTCGGCATGGTGGAGCACTGATGAAGAAACAGTTGGTGGTGATCGGCAACGGCATGGCCGGTGCCCGGGCGTTGGAGGAAATCCTGGCCAGGGGCGGCGGTGATCTCTTCGACATCACCGTGTTCGGCGACGAGCCATACGGAAATTACAACCGGATGATGCTCGGCCAGGTCCTGGCCGGGGAGGCAAGCGAAGCCGGGATCATTCTCAATTCCCTGCCGTGGTACCAGGAGAACAACATCACCCTGCACGCCGGGGTCCGGGTGGATCGGATCGACAAGTTCAGCCGGCACGTTTTTGCCGCCGATGGCCGCGTTGTCCAGTACCACCACGTGATCATCGCAACCGGGAGTCGGCCTTACCTGCCGCCCATGGAGGGGCTTTTCACACCCAGCGGGACTCTCCGCCGCGGCGTCTTCACGTTCCGGACCATGGACGATACCCGCAGGATGATGCAGTTCGCCGGGCTCGGGCAGCGCAGGGGTCAGCAGGGCAAGGTTGTGGTGCTGGGCGGTGAGTTGCGGGGGGTGGAGGCGGCCCGGGGTTTGCGGGCCTGCGGCTTGGAGGTCCACCTGCACGCCGGAAACCGGCCCACTGCCATCTTGGGGTCGGACCACATCAGCGGCGTCAGCCTGCGCGATCAACCCGACCTCGACTGCGACATGGTGGTGATCACCGCAGGCAACAGACCCAACGTGGATGTCGCCGTCGTCAGCGGTTTGGCGGTGGAGCGCGGGATCGTGGTGGATGACCATCTGCGGGTGATGGACGAGGACGGGATCTACGCCGTGGGGGAGTGCGCCCAGCACCGGGGTGAGGTGTATGGGCACCTGGCTCCCTTGTGGGATCAGGCCGCCGTGCTGGCCGACCACATCACGGGAGCTGACAGATCGTCGATGTATCCGGGGTCCCCGGCAGCAGTTGTCCACAGCCCCTTGTTGCCTGCGTCACGGGCATTCGGGTTAATCCCGTAAGATAGACGGGTTGCGCGAAGCTTCGGCGTTCTGCGTTCTTTGTCACACTTCGGCTCCTCAAAGCAGGAAAAGCTCGAATTATGTGTGCCAAAGACGCCCGTGTTCCGGCATGGGCGTGACACCTACAGCAACACCCCAACCCACAAGGAACAGCTGTGCCGCAAAGTACTCCCACAGATCTCCAGAGCTCCAAGGCCTCATCCGCCGCCTCGGGCTCAACCCTCAGTGCCGAGGGATACCAGAAGACCCTGAGTCGCCGCCACGTGACCATGATCGCCATGGGCGGCGCCATCGGCGTCGGCCTCTTCATGGGTGCCGGCGGCCGCCTGGCCTCCACCGGCCCGGCCCTGATCTTCTCCTACGCCATTGCCGGCGTCATCGCCTACCTGCTGATGCGCGCGCTCGGTGAACTCATCATGTACCGCCAGACGTCCGGCTCCTTCGTGAGCTACGCCGGCGAAATGTTCGGCAAGAAGGGTGCCTTCCTTTCCGGCTGGATGTACTTCATCAACTGGGCCATGACAGGCATTGCCGAGCTCATCGCAATCGGCTTGTACTTCCAGTTCTTCTTCCCGAATGTGCCCATTGAACTGTCCGCCATCGCCGCGCTGGTGCTGCTGGTGGCCGTGAACCTGTTCAGCGTCAAGGCGTTCGGCGAGTTCGAATTTTGGGCTTCCTGCCTTAAGGTCGCGGCCATCGTGATCTTCCTGGCCGTCGGCACCTTCATGGTGGTCACCAACGCCAAGGTCGGTGACGGCAATGCGTCCGTGGCCAACCTCTTCCACGAAGACGGCGGCATGTTCCCCAAGGGTGGCCTGGTGATGATCCTGGTCCTCAACGCCGTGATCTTCGCATACAACGCCATCGAGCTCGTTGGCATTACCGCAGGTGAGATGGAAAACCCGGAACGCGAAGTTCCCAAGGCGATCCGCGCCGTCGTGGTCCGCATTGTTGTTTTCTACGTCGGTTCGGTGACGCTGCTGGCGATGCTGCTGCCCTCGGATCAGTACGTTGCCGGCACTTCTCCGTTCGTTACCGTGTTCGGCCAGATGGGCCTGGGCTGGATGGGTGATGTCATGAACATGATCGTCATCACCGCCGCGTTGTCTTCCTGCAACTCCGGCCTGTACTCGATCGGCCGTATCTTCCGCACCATGGCCAACAACGGCCACGCACCGCAGTGGCTCACCAAGATGTCCACCCGCCACGTGCCGTACGCCGCAATTCTCGCGATCGGTGGCGTCTACCTCGTAGGCATCCTGCTCAACATTTGGCTGGGCGGCTCCTACGCGTTCGACCTCGCGCTGAACACGGCCTCCATCGGTGTGATCTTCACGTGGGGCTCAATCTTCGCCAGCCAGATCGCCCTTCGCAAGAAGCGCGGCAAGGTTTCCAGCCTGCCGATGCCCGGTTCTCCGTGGACCAGCTGGCTTGGGCTCATCGCTTTGCTGGCCATCACAGTGCTGATTGGCTTCGACTCCATGACCAACAAGGAAACCGGCGAGGTCTTCCTGCTGGGTCTCTGGACACTCGCCACCATCCCGTTCTTCGCGCTGGTCCTCTGGCTCGGCTGGCAGAAGGTCAAGAACAACGAACCCAAGAGCGAGCTCTTCAGCTAAGCCGCCCCTGGTTCCAGCATTTCAAACGTACGACGGCGCGTGCCTCCTTCCGGAGGGCACGCGCCGTTTGCGTTAGGGGGCTTCGCGTTGTGGGGCCCGCTGTGCGGCCTAAGTGGGGTGTGAAGCGCGCATACCGGGCCTCGCAACGCAGGGAGGTCGCGTTGTGGGGCCTGCTGTGCGGTCTAAGTGTGGTGTGAGGCGCGCATACCGGGCCTCGCAACGCAGGGAGATCGCGTTGTGGGGCCTGCTGTGCGGCCTAACTTGGGTGTGAAGCGCGCATACGGGGCCTCGCAACGCAGGGAGGTCGCGTTGTGGGGCCTGCTGTGCGGTCTAGCTGAACTTGGGGATCAAGACGGGAGTGCTCTCCTTGTACTCCTCGTACCCGGCCTCCCCGCCCCAGGTCTTGTCAGCCTTCTTCTCCAGCAGGGGGATGCCGCTGACCTTGGTGAGCAGGAGGGTCACGAACACCGGGGAAATCAAAGCAACCCACTGCCAGCCCTGGAGCACCGGGATGGCGATGATGGCCACCCCGGTCCACAGGAGGATCTCCCCGAAGTAGTTGGGGTGCCTGGACTTGGCCCACAGTCCAGTGGAAATGAACCGTCCCTTGTTGGCGGGATCGGCCTTGAACCGGCTCTTCTGCTTGTCGGCCACGATCTCGATGACGAATCCGGCCGCCCACAACACGAATCCGAGGACCGCCAGCCAGTCCAGGGCTACCCGGTTGGTGCTGGTGATGGCCACCCAGGCTGCAGCTGCCGTGAATACCACCCAGAGTCCTTGGATGGTCCAGACGTTGAGGAAACGGACCAGCGAGGGCTTGATGTCGTCGAAGCGGTCGTCCTTGCCTGCCTTGTGGATCCGGCGGGACAAGAACGTGCCCAGCCGGAGCGCCCATGCGGCCACCATGGCTGCGAGGAGGAGCGAGCGGACATCGATCCCCGGCGTCGCGATCACCAGCAGCACGGTAATGGCCACATAGGTCAGGGAGCCGGTGAGGTCGAAGTAATTTTCCGTTTGTGCCTTGAACGAGGGAATGAACACCAGCCACTGGATGATGAACGCGCCGGCGACTGCTGCCGCGAACAGCGGAACTCCGGCGAGGCTTGCCCCATGGTGGCTTCCGGCCGCGGCGACGAGCGCCCCCAGCAGTACCACCACGGGAAGGGCGATGAGACCTTTCCGGTCTGATTCCTTCACGAGGGTGTTTCCTTTCTCGGTGGCTGCACGCGCCGGACTTTGCAGCCGCCGATACCTAGCCTGTTTGATGTTCAAACTAATTTGATTACTATATAACCATGCAAAACCATCAGAAGGCTACCGGTGACTCCGGGCATCCGGTTTCCCGGACGTTGCAAGGCCTGTTCGGCCTCGCTAACGAGACCGAGCGCAAAGTAGCCCAGGCACTGGGACTCAATCTCACCGACTACCGCGCCCTCACTGTCCTGGCTGATTCGGGTCCTGTCACAGTGGGCGTCCTCGCCTCTGATCTGGGTGCCACCGCCGCCACCACCACCGCGCTGGTCAGTCGCCTGGAAGCGCACGGCTATGTGGAGCGCCTCCGCAGCACCGAGGACCGGCGTCAAGTCCATGTCAACGTCACCACCACGGCATCCCGTCGGATCAAGGACCTGATGCGGCCGCTCCTCTCTGCTGCCAATGCCCACCTGGACGGATTGCCCGCTGACCACCAGGTCGTCGTCGGGGATTTTCTGGACGCCGTCCTGGACCTCATGCAGGACCACCTGCAGTCGCTCTCGGCAGAGGATGCCCGGTGAGAGAATTCACCTCGCCGCCGCTGATCGATCTCGCCAACCACCGCAATGCCACCGAACTGCTGATGCAGCGACTCCGGACAAACCCAGGGCACGTCGCTTTCGAGGTCCGCGCTGCAGATGCGGCCGTTACGGAGCCATGGCGGCAGGTCACCACCGAACAGTTCGTTGACGAAGTCCGGGCGCTGGCCAAGGGGTTCATCGCCGCAGGCATCCAGCCGGGGGAGTCCCTGGCCATCATGTCCCCAACCCGGTACGAGTGGGCTCTGGCCGATATGGCCGCCTGGTTCGCCGGCGCCGTCGTGGTTCCCGTCTACGAAACCTCAGCGGCACCGCAAGTGACGGCGATCCTTGCCGATGCCGATGTCCGGCTCGCCGTAGCCGGCAGCGCGGTTCACGCCGCTTTGCTGGAGCAAGGGTTCAACCATGCAGGAATCCAGCCGCTGGGGATCTGGACCATCGATGCCAGGCCCGGCGCGGACCTGACGGACCTGGTGGCACGCGGCGTCGGAATGCCGGAGAGCACTGTGGAGGAGCGGCGTCTTCTGGCTGACCTGGACTCCGTAGCCACCATTGTCTACACCTCCGGCACCACAGCTGCTCCCAAGGGTGCCCTGATCACCCACGGCAACTTTGTGGGCCAGGTGCTCAATGTTGCCGGCGCCTACACCGAGGTGGTCCGCGAGGGTGGAAACACCATCATTTTCCTGCCCATGGCGCACGTCCTGGCCCGTGGCCTCCAGCTGATCTGCCTGGCCAACGGCATGCGTATTGCCCACTTGTCTGATCCCCGCGACGTCGTCCCTGCGTTGGGTGCCCTGAAGCCCACGTTCCTGGTGGTGGTTCCGCGCGTGCTGCAGAAAATCCAGGCATCCGCCGCTGCCGCCGCAACGCAGAAACGGCTGGGACGCGTTTGGGCTGCGGCGCAACGCACCGCCGTGGAGTGGGGACGGTTTGCTGAAGCGCACGACGCCGATCCCCACCTGCGTGCCCCGGCCGGCCTTCGCCTGCGGCGGGCTCTGTTTGACCGCCTTTTCTATGCCCGGTTGCGGAAATTGGTGGGCGGGCGGCTCGATTATCTCCTGTCCGGCGCGGGGGCGCTGGACGCCGATCTGTCCCTCTTTTTCCGCGGACTGGGACTTCCCGTCATTGAAGGCTATGGCCTCACCGAAACCACAGCCCCGCTGACGGGCAACCTCCCCGGATCCATCAATTCCGGGTCCGTGGGTGTCCCCATGCCCGGAACCACCGTGCGTCTTTCGGACGAGGGGGAGGTGCTGGCGCGCGGAGTGGGCGTCTTTGCCGGCTATCGGAGGGAGTCGGACGACGCAGAAGCCTTTGTGGACGGCTATTTCCGGACCGGCGATCTGGGCGAATTGGATCACCTGGGCCGGCTCACGCTGAAGGGCCGGATCAAGGATGTGATTGTCACCGCCGGCGGGAAAACCATCTCCCCGGCCATTTGGGAAGGCTACGTTGAAGGGGATCCCTTGGTGGCCCATGCCGTGATGGTCGGGGAGGGCAAGCCGTATCTCGGTGGGCTGGTGCTGCTGGATCCCGAGTCCTTGGCCGCGTGGGCGGAACGTGAGGGCATCGCGGACCTCAAAGGGCTGCGGATCCCGGACGACGGCGGTGCTGTCCAAATTGATGACGTGCGGCTTCTTGCGCTCATTGGTCAGGCCGTCAGTGACGCCAACGCGAAAATTGCCCGTTCGGAGCAGGTCAGGCGGTTCGTCCTGCTCCTGACGGACCTCACGGAGGCCAACGGGATCGTGACACCCACCATGAAGCTCAAACGCGGTGCCTTTACCGAACGCGCACGGCACATCGTGGACAGCCTTTACGCTGACACCCGGCGCCAGGGATGAGCCGCGGCATGAAACGCTGGCTTCTGTCCTACGCCCTGGCTGCACTGATCTTCGCGGTCATTGATGTCGCATGGATCGTCACTGTGGCACAGCGGCAATATGAAAGCCAGATCGGACACCTCCTCGCCGCCAGCCCGCATCCTGTAGGGGCTGTCCTGTTCTACCTCGTCTTCGTTGCAGGGATTGTTCACTA
This sequence comes from Paenarthrobacter sp. CM16, assembly GCF_013179505.1. Taxonomy (GTDB): domain Bacteria; phylum Actinomycetota; class Actinomycetes; order Actinomycetales; family Micrococcaceae; genus Arthrobacter. Next base: position 8,831 of record NZ_JABMCX010000199.1, read on the forward strand.
TGGGGTGCGG
>NZ_JABMCX010000002.1 GCF_013179505.1 Paenarthrobacter sp. CM16
GATACTTAAGGGGACAAGCGTGGTTAATGGGCTTAAAACCCTTAAGCCGTCTGTGGATCGTTAAAAACCGCCCTGGGAGTTGTCCCCATCCACACCCTGTTTAAAACCCAGTTAACGCACAATCCGTGAACAGGGCTTAACCGCGGAACGACGCGGTGGGATCGGGTTATCCACAGTTTCCACAGCAGTTATTAACACTACGAATCCCAAAAAATTGAAATCCCTCAAATAACAATCTCGTTCTGCCACCTCCCGCACCAGGCCAAAGACCCACCACCGGCCAAGCCGGGGCCGGGTTGCGACTGCCCATGAAGCCGGGGGACCAGCAGACGGGGATGGGTTAATCGCGGATGTTCCGGCTAAGCTGTCAGCAGCGCTCCCATCCTTGGGTCTGTTTGTAGTTCGCTGAGTGCGGACCATGCAGGTTCCGGTGCCGGATTGCGAAGATTTAGCGGCTTCCAAGCAGGAATCCGCGGCTACTACTTGGCAGCAGCAATGAAAGGCGGCACCCCTCCGTGAAGTTCAGAGTCGACCGCGACGTCCTGGCAGAAGCCGTTACGTGGACCGCGCGGTCGTTGTCTCCGCGGCCGCCTGTTCCGGTGCTTTCCGGCCTACTCCTCAAAGCTGAGGCAGGAACAGTCAGCCTCTCGAGCTTCGATTACGAGACCTCTGCCCGTTTGGAAATTCCTGCGGACATTGCTGTTGAGGGCACCATTTTGGTCTCCGGTCGCTTGCTGGCTGACATCTGCCGCAGCCTTCCCTCGGCTCCCGTGGAGGTGGAGACCGATGGCAGCAAGGTCACACTGACCTGCCGGCGAAGCAGCTTCCACCTCGCCACCATGCCTGAGGGTGAATACCCCGCACTCCCGGCACTGCCTACCATCAGTGGAACGCTGCCCGGCGATGCCTTTGCCCAGGCTGTTTCACAGGTCATCATTGCGGCCAGCAAGGACGACACCTTGCCCATCCTTACCGGCGTCCGGATGGAGATCGAGGACGACCTCATCACGCTCCTCGCCACGGACCGTTACCGCCTGGCCATGCGCGAAGTTCCGTGGAAACCTGTCACTCCGGGCATTTCCACCAGCGCTTTGGTCAAGTCCAAGACCCTGAACGAGGTTGCCAAGACCCTCGGTGGCAGCGGGGACATCAACCTGGCCCTGGCAGATGACGACAGCAGGCTGATCGGCTTCGAAAGCGGCGGACGTACCACCACATCGCTGCTGGTGGACGGTGACTACCCCAAGATCCGCTCGCTCTTCCCGGATTCCACACCCATCCACGCCACGGTCCAGACCCAAGAACTGGTAGAGGCTGTGCGCCGTGTTTCCCTCGTGGCCGAGCGAAACACTCCGGTACGCCTGGCCTTCACCCAGGGGTTGCTGAATCTCGACGCCGGCACGGGCGAAGACGCACAGGCTTCCGAAGAGCTCGAAGCCCAGCTTTCCGGCGAAGACATCACAGTGGCCTTCAATCCGCACTACCTCGTTGAGGGTCTGAGCGTCATCGAGACCAAGTACGTTCGCTTCTCCTTCACCACCGCCCCCAAGCCGGCCATGATCACGGCCCAGGCTGAGGCGGACGGCGAAGACCAGGACGACTACCGCTACCTCGTGATGCCGGTCCGCCTCCCCAACTAACCGGAACGTACCGCCACCTTCGCAGAAAAGAGTCCACACTGTGCACATCGGTCTGATCGGCCTTGGAAAAATGGGTTTCAACATGCGGCAGCGCATGCGGAACGGCGGCATCGAGGTCACCGGTTTCGACCGCAATCCCGACGTCACCGATGTTGCTTCCGTGGATGAACTCATCGCGGCACTTCCCACACCTCGGTTGGTATGGGTCATGGTCCCGTCAGGCGCGATCACTGATGCAGTGTTGACCGAACTTGGTGAGAAACTCAGCCCGGGTGACCTGGTGATCGACGGCGGCAACTCACGTTTCACCGAAGACCAGAAGCACGCTGCGGCACTTGCCGAAAAAGGCATCCGGTTCGCTGACTGTGGTGTCTCCGGTGGCGTATGGGGTCTGGAGAACGGCTACGGCCTGATGGCCGGCGGCGCGGACGAAGACATTGAACTGGCCATGCCGGTCTTCGATGCACTCCGGCCCGAAGGCGATCGTGCAGACAGTTTCGTCCACGTTGGCGGCGTTGGCGCGGGACATTACGCGAAGATGGTCCACAACGGCATCGAGTACGGCCTGATGCAGGCCTACGCCGAGGGCTACGAATTGCTGGCTGCCAAGGACATCGTGAAGGATCTTCCGGGGACTTTCCGGGCTTGGCAAAAGGGTACCGTGGTCCGCTCCTGGCTGCTGGACCTCATGGTCAAGGCATTGGATGAAGATCCCGGCCTCGCGTCGATCGATGACTATGTTGAGGATTCCGGCGAGGGACGTTGGACCGTGGAAGAAGCGATCGCCAACGCAGTACCGGCACCAGCCATCACGGCTGCGCTTTTCGCCAGGTTCGCTTCCCGCGAGGATAACTCGCCGGCCATGAAGATGGTTTCCGCCCTGCGCCACCAGTTCGGCGGACACGCCACCCGTCCGGCCAACTAGGCCGCAGGAGTCCTGCAAACGGCGTGTACCTCGAACATCTTTCGCTGACGGATTTCCGCAGTTACGCACAGGTTGACCTTAAACTTGGTCCTGGCGTGACTGTCCTGGTTGGTTCCAACGGAATCGGCAAGACCAACCTGATGGAAGCAATCGGATACTTGGCGACCCTGAGCTCCCACCGGGTCAGCACTGACGCGCCGCTGCTGCGTTTCGGTGCGGAGCGCGCCATGATCCGTGCCCGGCTCGTCCGAGGAGAACAATCCACGGTTATTGAGGTGGAAATCAATGCCGGGCGGGCCAACCGGGGACGCATTAACCGTGGAAATCCAGTGCGGGCAAGGGACATTCTGGGAATCTGCCAGACGGTATTGTTCGCCCCGGAGGACTTGGCGCTGGTCAAGGGCGATCCCTCCAACCGCCGCCGGTTTCTGGATGAGCTGCTGGTCAGCCTCGTTCCACGGCATGCCGCTACGCGGAGCGACTACGATCGCGTGCTGAAACAGCGCAACGCCCTCCTGAAATCAGCCCGCGCGGGCAAATTCACTGCCGGCCACGAAGCTACTTTAGATGTTTGGGACCAGCACATGGCCCGGGCCGGTGCCGAGCTGCTCCATGCCCGGCTTGAGCTGGTTGAACGTTTGCGGCCACACCTGAACAGCGCTTACGCGCAGCTCACTGATGGTTCCAAAGAGGCTGGTGCGGTTTACCGCTCAACCATCCAGGGCGTACTGGACGACGACGGCGGTCCGGCCGATCCCGGTACGGAACCTTCGGCGTCGGTTGACGACCTCCGGCTGTTGTCCGTGGATGAGCTCACCGAACGCTACATCCAGGCCTTCGCTGCCTCGCGTAAGAAGGAATTGGAACGCGGCATCTCGCTGGTGGGTCCGCACCGCGACGAGCTTGAACTGGTGCTGGGACAAGCCCCGGCCAAGGGCTATGCCTCCCATGGTGAAACCTGGTCCATGTGTTTGTCGCTGCGCTTGGCTTCCTACTATGTGATGTTGGATGATGCCCGCACCGGGGGCACCGCTCCGATCCTCATCCTTGACGACGTTTTCGCCGAGCTCGATGTGCAGCGTCGGCGTAAACTTGCTGCAATAGTTGCCGGTGCCGAGCAAGTGCTGGTGACTGCCGCCGTCGACGCCGATATCCCCGAGGAGCTGGCCGGACGGCGCGTAACCGTTGTTCCGGGAGGCATCGATGGCGAAGGATAGCCGCGACGGACTTCAGCCCGGCCGCGATCCGGATGAAATCGACGCTGCCCAGGCGGCTCTGAACCGGATGCGAGAGGCCGCTGCGGCCCGCGGTGAGGTCCGGCAACGGGCGCCGAGGCCCGGATCTGCTCCGAAACGGAAGGGCATCCGCGATACCAGGGGTTTCGCGCAATTCCATGGCAGCGGCCGGGATCCGTTGGGACTTGGCAATGTTGTGGGCCGTTTGGTGGCCGAGCGCGGTTGGACGTCACCTGTGGCGGTGGGCTCGGTCATGGCGGAGTGGGAAACGTTGGTGGGGCCGGACATCTCCGCTCACTGCACACCGGAGAGTTTTACCGATACCACGCTCCATGTCCGCTGTGATTCAACTGCTTGGGCAACCCAACTCCGCCTGCTGAGCACCAGCCTCCTTGAGATGTTCCGCAACGAACTGGGCGAAGGCGTGGTGACCAGCATCCAGGTGCTCGGTCCATCGGCTCCGAGTTGGCGAAAAGGCGGGCGCAGCGTCAACGGTCGCGGACCACGGGACACTTACGGCTGAACGGCGTGCAGGGGCATTCAACGCCCCTGAGTCGTATAGGCCCCCATCGGGACCACTATAGGGCCATTGCAGATAGGGCCAGCGGCCTCCCACGGCCATATTCAGCTCTCGGCTGCCCCCGTATTTGCAAGGATTTGTGCGTTTCCACGATAGAATTGGTGTAGATCACTGAGCGCCGGTGAAACGTCGTTGGGCTCCTGGATCCACTCTTGTGGCATCGGGGACCCCCTTCGTCGGAGTAATCGGCGCAATCAGTCACGTGCCCGTTGACGGCTGCGGTTCGCCGTGGACACCACCGGGAACGGCCGACATCGAGTACAGAGGAGTCGAAAGCGCCTGTGGCTAACGACAATGCAGAGACCTTGGCAGTAGAGCCCGAAGAGGAGACTGTTCCCGAGCCCGACACGCCCGTGGAGGCGCCCAGGGAGTACGGTGCCAGCGACATCACCGTGCTGGAGGGCCTCGAAGCGGTCCGCAAACGCCCCGGCATGTACATCGGATCCACCGGACCCCGCGGCTTGCACCACTTGGTTTACGAAGTGGTGGATAACTCTGTTGACGAGGCATTGGCCGGTTACTGCAGCCATATCGAAGTCACCCTCCGCGCCGACGGCGGCGTTCGCGTTGTTGACGACGGTCGCGGCATCCCCGTGGACATCCACCCCACCGAGGGCAAACCTACGGTTGAAGTGGTCATGACCATCCTCCACGCCGGCGGTAAGTTCGGCGGCGGCGGTTACGCTGTTTCCGGTGGCCTCCACGGTGTGGGTATCTCTGTGGTGAACGCCCTGTCCAGGCGCGTGGACACGGAAGTCCGCCGCCAAGGCCATGTCTGGCGCATGACCTTCGCCGACGGCGGCAAGCCCCAGGGCGAACTCGTCAAGGGAGAAGAAACAGATGTCACCGGAACGTCGCAGACGTTCTACCCGGACGGCACAATCTTCGAGTCCACCGAGTTCGACTTCGAAACCCTGCGCGCCCGTTTCCAGCAGATGGCCTTCCTCAACAAGGGCCTGCGGATCACGCTGACCGACGAGCGTCCGGCTTCCCGCGACGGCGATGAGGACCTGGACCTGGATGCCGTGGCCACCGAAGGCGAAGTGGCCGCCGAGCACCGCACCGTGGTCTACCAGTACCCCGACGGCCTGCTGGATTACGTCAAGCACCTGAACTCGAACAAGAAGGTGGAGATCGTCCATGAGGATGTCATCGCTTTCGAGACCGAGGATACCGAGCGGCACATCGCCGTCGAGGTAGCCATGCAGTGGACCACCGCGTACTCCGAGAGCGTCCACACTTACGCGAACACCATCAACACCCATGAGGGCGGAACGCACGAAGAAGGCTTCCGCGCCGCCATGACCTCGTTGATCAACCGCTATGCGCGGGAGAAGAGCATCATCAAGGAGAAGGAAGACAACCTCACCGGTGATGACATCCGCGAAGGTCTGACGGCCGTTATTTCCGTCAAGCTTTCCGAGCCGCAGTTCGAAGGCCAGACGAAGACCAAGCTGGGTAACTCCGAGGTCAAGGGTTTTGTCCAGCGCGTTGTCACGGATCAGCTGGGTGACTGGCTGGAACGTAACCCCGGCCCTGCCCGCGATGTCATCCGCAAAGCCATTTCGGCTGCCCAGGCACGCATGGCTGCCCGCAAGGCACGCGATAATGCCCGCCGTAAGAGTCCGTTGGAATCCTTTGGCATGCCCGGCAAGCTCTCCGACTGCTCGTCCAAGGATCCTTCGCGCTGCGAGGTCTACCTGGTGGAGGGTGACTCGGCAGGCGGCTCGGCAAAGCGTGGCCGTAACCCGGAAACCCAGGCCATCCTGCCCTTGCGTGGCAAGATCCTGAATGTTGAGCGTGCCCGCTTGGACAAGGCACTCGGCAACGCCGAAGTCCAGTCCATGATCACCGCATTTGGAACGGGTATTGGCGAGGACTTTGATATCGCCAAGCTCCGGTACCACAAGATCGTCCTGATGGCCGATGCCGACGTTGATGGCCAGCACATCACCACCCTGCTGATGACGCTGCTGTTCCGCTACATGCGCCCGCTGATCGAGAACGGCTACGTCTACCTGGCACAGCCGCCGCTGTACAGGATCAAGTGGTCCAACGCTGCGCACGACTACGTCTACAGTGATCGCGAACGTGATGAAACCATCCGCAAGGGTGCCGCAATGAACAAGCGCCTCCCTAAGGACAACGGCATCCAGCGCTACAAGGGCCTCGGCGAGATGGACTACACCGAACTGTGGGACACCACCATGGACCCGGACCGCCGGACACTGCTGCAGGTCACCATGGATGACGCCCTCGCTGCCGACCAGACCTTCTCTGTCCTGATGGGCGAGGACGTTGAATCGCGCCGTAACTTCATCCAGCAGAACGCCAAGGACGTCAGGTTCCTCGATATCTAGGGCCCCGCAAAGGCATCTGAATATTCCAGAACTGACATATACCTGAAACGGAAACCTTAGATTATGAGTGACGAAACTCCCGAAGTCCCGGCGGAATCAAACGACGCCGAGGAAGTTGTTCTTGAGGGTGATGTGCTGACCGACCGCGTGGAGCAGGTGGACCTGCAGACCGAAATGCAGCGGTCCTACCTGGACTACGCCATGGCCGTGATTGTTGGCCGCGCCTTGCCGGATGTCCGTGACGGCTTGAAGCCGGTGCACCGCCGCGTTCTGTACGCAATGTTCGACGGCGGTTACCGCCCGGACCGCTCGTTCAATAAGTGTGCCCGCGTGGTGGGCGATGTCATGGGTACCTACCACCCGCACGGTGACATGGCGATCTACGACGCCTTGGTCCGCCTGATCCAGGACTGGACCATGCGGTACCCGCTGGCACTTGGCCAGGGCAACTTCGGTTCACCGGGCAATGACGGCGCTGCCGCACCGCGTTACACCGAAACCAAAATGGCACAGCTGGCCATGGAAATGGTCCGGGACATTGACGAGGAAACCGTCGACTTCCAGGACAACTACGACGGCAAGAACCAGGAACCCACCATCCTGCCGGCGCGTTTCCCCAACTTGCTGGTCAACGGGTCCTCCGGCATCGCCGTCGGCATGGCCACCAACATTCCGCCGCACAACCTTCGCGAGGTTGCCGAGGGTGTGCAGTGGGCGCTTGAAAACCCCACAGCCACGCGCGAAGAGCTCCTAGAGGCTCTGCTGGTCCGCATCAAGGGCCCCGATTTCCCCACCGGCGCCACCATTCTGGGCCACAAGGGAATAGAAGACGCTTACCGCACGGGCCGTGGCTCCATCACGATGCGCGCCGTGGTCAACGTCGAGGAACTCCAGGGCCGTACCTGCCTGGTGGTCACCGAGCTTCCCTACCAGGCCAACCCGGACAACCTGGCGATCAAGATTGCCGAACTGGTCAAGGACGGAAAGATCTCAGGCATTGCGGACCTCCGCGATGAAACCTCAGGCCGTACCGGCCAGCGCCTGGTGATCGTGCTCAAGCGCGATGCCGTGGCCAAGGTGGTCCTGAACAACCTTTACAAGCACACGCAGTTGCAGGACAACTTCTCGGCAAACATGCTGGCAATTGTCGACGGCGTCCCGCGCACCTTGAGCCTGGACGCCTTCATCCGGCACTGGGTTGCGCACCAGATGGACGTCATTGCTCGCCGCACCCGCTACCGCCTGCGTAAGGCAGAGGAAGAAGCGCACATCCTGCGTGCACTCCTCAAGGCACTGGACATGCTGGATGAAGTCATTGCCCTCATCCGAGCTTCCAACACCACAGAGGCTGCGCGTGAAGGCCTGATGGAACTGCTGGAGATCGACGAACTCCAAGCCCGCGCCATCCTGGATATGCAGTTGCGCCGCCTTGCTGCCTTGGAGCGCCAAAAGATCCAGGACCGCCACTCCGAGCTCGAGGCAATGATCCAGGAGTACAACGCGATCCTGGCTTCCGAAGAGCGGCAGCGCCAGATCATCAGCGAAGAACTTGCCGAGATCGTGGCCAAGCACGGCGATGACCGGCGCACCCACATCCTGATGGGCTTCGACGGGGACATGTCCATGGAGGACCTGATCCCTGAAGAGGAAATGGTTGTCACTATTACGCGTGGCGGCTACGTCAAGCGCACACGCAGCGACAACTACCGTTCCCAGCAGCGCGGCGGCAAGGGCATCAAGGGTGCCCAATTGCGCGGCGACGACGTCGTGGAGCACTTCTTCGTCACCACCACCCACCACTGGCTCCTGTTCTTCACCAACCTGGGGCGGGTCTACCGTGCCAAGGCTTACGAGCTCGCCGAGGCGGGACGCGATGCCAAGGGCCAGCACGTTGCCAACCTGCTCGCTTTCCAGCCGGACGAGCATATCGCCCAGGTCCTGGACTTGCGGGACTACCAGCAGGCCCCCTACTTGGTGCTCGCCACCAAGAACGGGCTGGTCAAGAAGACAAGGCTGGAAGACTATGACACCAACCGCACGGCCGGTGTCATTGCCATCAACCTGCGCGACGAGGACGAGCTGGTTTCTGCCCAGCTGGTCAGCGAGACAGATGACCTTCTTCTGGTCTCACGCAAGGGCCAGTCCATCCGCTTCACAGCCACCGATGACGCATTGCGGCCCATGGGCCGTGCCACGTCGGGTGTAACGGGTATGAAGTTCCGTGAAGACGACGAACTGCTTGCCGCAGACGTAGTCCAGGACGGCTCTTTCGTGTTCATCGTGACCGAAGGCGGCTACGCCAAGCGGACCGCAGTGGACGAATACCGCCTGCAGGGCCGTGGCGGCCTGGGCATCAAGGTAGCCAAGCTTGCCGAAGACCGCGGTGACCTTGTGGGCGCCTTGATCGTGCAGGAAGAGGACGAAGTCCTGGTGGTTATGGAAGGCGGCAAGGTGGTCCGCTCGGCGGTAACCGGCGTCCCTGCCAAGGGCCGCGACACCATGGGCGTCATCTTTGCCAAGCCGGACAAGAATGACCGCATTATTGAGGTTGCGCGCAACAGCGAACGCGGCCTGGAAGTCGAAGAGTCAGAAGACGGACTCGACGATGACGTAACGTTGGCTGCAAACGACGGCGCCTCTGAGGCGACCGTGACGGCCGAAACGGAAAACGACGCAGACCCGGAAACCGAAACGGGCGCGGAGCTGAACGAAGACAACACCGGAGGTAACGAGTGAGTAATTCCGACTCATATCCCAAGCCGAGCACAGGTGTCCCCGGCGGACTCCGGCAGCCCTCAGGCAGCGCACAGGCAGGCACGCCTGCACGGCCCCAGCAGCGTCCAGGAACCGGCGCTGCCGGAACCGATGCCGCCGGGGCACGCCCCGCAAGCAGCGCCACCTCCGGGCAGCGTCCTGCGGGCGCTCCCGGCCAGCGGCCGGCACAGTCGGGCCAGCGTCCCGCCCAGGGTGCTCCCGGTCAGCGCCCGGCGCAGCCCGGACAGCGTCCCGCCCAGTCAGGTCAGCGTCCCGCCCAGGGTGCCCCCGGCTTGGTGAAGCCTGCGCCCAAGGCAAAGGTTCGCCGCGCACGCCTGCTGGTCAGCAAGGTTGATCCGTGGTCTGTCCTGAAAATGGCGTTCCTCTTGTCTGTAGCGCTGGGCATCGTCACTGTGGTGGCTGCCATCGTGCTGTGGACTGTGCTGGATCTCACCGGCATCTTCAACCAGGTGGATAGCCTCCTGGGTACCTTGGCGGGATCGGAAGGCAGCGGATTCGAACTGAAGAAGATCGCTTCGCTGGGCCAGGTAGCTTCCTTTGCCACGATCATTGCCGTGGTGAACGTCGTCCTGCTGACGGCACTGTCCATGCTTTCCGCCGTTCTCTATAACATTTCCGCAACGTTGGTTGGTGGCGTCGGCGTCACCCTGACCGACGACTAAGAAAAATCCGCGGAATTCCGCCCAAAAAGGCGGAATTTCCTCTCGGAAATGCCTCGATTTGAGATCGGGCCGGGATGTGCTGTACAGTCATATCTCGGCCCGATGAGGCATCGGGGCGTATAGCTCAGGCGGTTAGAGCGCTTCGCTGATAACGAAGAGGTCCCAGGTTCAAGTCCTGGTACGCCCACGGAACCGAAAGAGGTTCAGGTAAAACTGAACCGGAATGAGGTACTTGTGAAGAAGTTGCTGGTAGTTGTAGCAGCGGCAGTCGCAGGTGTCCTGGTCTATAAAAAGGCGCAGGAATCCGAAGCCCGGAAGGATGTCTGGAGCAAGTCAACCGACACGGTGGACTAGCCGAGGAACCCGGTCCGAACTGGTAATTACCAGCCTGGACATGGGGTATGATTGACGGGTTGCTTCTTATGGGGGCATGGCGCAATTGGTAGCGCACCTGCTTTGCAAGCAGGGGGTTCGGGGTTCGAGTCCCCGTGCCTCCACCATAAGAAAAGTCCCGGTCAGAAATGGCCGGGACTTTTGCTTTTAAGACACAAGGCCTTATCGCCGCTGAAGCTGCAGCGGTTCAGGCTGCTGGAACCCGCTGCAGCGCCCGCTCGAGGAATGCCGCCAGCTCGCTGTTGCCCAGGACAGGTGTCACTACGCCGAGCTCCAAGGTGGGCTGTGTCTTCGCCCCGGCTGTCTTGAGGGCGGCCTCCACATTGCGCCGGGCTGCTGTCGCGGCCTGGGTATCCCCGCGCTTGGCCGCCTCCAGCATGGTGACCGCCTCTTCCACGCCCCGGCCGTACTCCGCCGCCGCTGCAATCCATGCGGTGCCGTCCTGTGCGAATCCCGGCTCGGCCATGCGCGGCAGGAGCTCGGGCAGTTTGCGGAGCAGCCCAGCGCGTGCCTTGAGGTCGCCCGAAGGTGACTTGCCGGCGTCGTACTCCGCCCAGAACCGGTCGATGTCCCGTCGCAGCTCCGGCGCGGAGGGCGTGAGTTCGTCGTCCTGCCAGTCCTGGTTCAGGTCCACGAAGGCCCGCACGGCGTCTTGTACTTCCGGTTCGGGACCGGAGAGCAGCGACAACGCGGCGTCCATGGACGTGGCGGGCTGGTATGCCGGTCCGTTCCATGACAGATCGGCGTAATTGAAGATGGCGGGCAGGGAGAGGTAAGGCTGGATCATCGGGTTGGTGACAATGCCCTGAACGGAACGGTGGAGATCTGCCTCCCTTCCAATCACCGGCGCAAGGAAGAGATGGTCCTGCGAGAAGTCGTTGACCGGGTAGTTGTCCCAAATGACGATGCTGCGGGGGTCCCCGGGCGTCCCGTAGCTCTGGCCGGCAGTTTCTGCCGACTTTCCGGTGATCCGGTGGGAAACTACGTCTTCACCCGTCCACTGCACCACGATCCCGGGGTTCAGTGCCCGGCCAAGTTCGGCTTTGTACGGGGTGGTCCCGGATCCGTTGTAGAAGGTGGGAACCGTTTCCAGCGGCAGGACGCCTGCTTTGCCGGAGATGAACTTGGCATTCACATCGTTGACAAAAGATGCCTGAGCCTTGGCCAGGTTCACTTGCCCCGCTCCGAATTCGCGGAGGTCTTCCGCGCATTGGACCTTGGTGGCGATGTCATCCAGGGGAATAACGAACGAACGTACCCCCAGCGAATACAGGGATTCAAGCTTTGCCACAGCGTCCTCGAGGTCGGCCTCACGCGAATAACAAACATCGATCCCCGGCGAGAGCGCGTAACTGAATCGGACGTGGTTGGCCGCAGTGGCGTCGATCAGTTCCTGGAGTTCCTCGAGTTCCTGGTCTGTGTACAGCTCGCGCCACTTATCCCGCAGCAGGGGGTCGTCCTTGGGCGAGTAGATGTAGGTGTTCATCTTTTGGGCGCCCGCAAATTCGATGACATCCAAACGGGCCTGATGGGACCACGGCGTTCCGTAGAAGCCCTCAATGACCCCGCGCGTTGCCATCAATGGCCAGTCACTCACCAGGACCGGGGCCACTGAGCCGTCCTTGAGCAACTGCCGAAGTGTCTGGACAGCGTGGAAGACGCCGTCGTTGTCCCGTCCGGCGAGTACCGCCGTCGGAATCCCATCAGACTGTCCAGTAGCGATTGAATAACCTTCAGCGCGTCCAAGGGCGTCGCGTACGGAAGAGTCGCCGTCAACTTGCAGGGCCTTGAGGACCGGATCCATGGCTGACTCAGTACCCAGATGGATGGCAGCTGATCCGTCACGGGGACTGGAAAGCGCTGTGACCACCTCCGCGGTACCTCCTGCGTCCGCCACGAGGTCCTGGACGGCTGCGGTGGAGGCCGCATCTGTTCCGGCGGGGGCCACAACGTAGACGTAACCGGTCATGGGAACGGGGTCTCCCTTTCCCGCCCGGGCATGCTGCGGTACCGGGAAGATCTTTGGGACGCCTGCCGTATCTCCACCAGGACCGCCGGTTCCCCCAGCGTCACGGGAAACGGCGAACCATCCAGCGACCACCAGAGCAGCAGCGAGCACCACCGCCGCCACCAGCAGCAGGATGGACCGCCGGCGCTTGGCGCCGGAACCGATGGGCGCCGTATTCAATCAGATAACCCCTTGGGTACGCCGTTGCCGGCTCACTGGAATGCTCACTGGAATGCTGAGTCAAGACAATCACACTGTTGGAGCATCAGATAGGGGCTGGAACGCTCCCCGCCCCACTAGTGTTGATCCGTGACCCTTCTCATTGCCGCCCTGGGTGTCCTGGGTGTGGCCTCCTCCGGACCGCTCATTGCCGGCACCCTCGGAGCCACCTCCGTGACGGCATTGGCCATAGCTTTCTGGCGGAATGCGATCGGTGCAGTGGTCATGGCGGCTCCGGTGGTGATCCGTGAGCCACGAGCCTTTGGCAGGATCACCCGGCGGGAATTTGGCTGGTCCACGGTTGCTGCTGTTGCGTTGGCCTTCCACTTCGCCTGCTTTATCACGGCCCTGCAGCTGACGTCGGTGGCGGCCGCGACTGCCCTGGTGTGCCTGCAGTCCGCGTGGATTGCAGTGTTCCAGCTATTCCGGGGCACACGGCACCGGTGGCCGGTGTTGTTGGGCCTCGGGATCGCTTTCGGCGGAGTAGTAGCCATTACCGGCTTCGACATGGGCTCGTCCCCCGAAGCGCTGCTGGGAGACCTTCTGGCACTGGCAGGTGGCGCACTTGCCGGCCTCTATACGCTTGCGGGTGGAAAGGCCCGGCAATCCATGGGAACCGGCACCTACACCACGCTCTGCTATGGCATGTGCGCGGCGATCGTGGCGGTGCTGGCTTTGTTCAGCGCCCAGCCCCTGACAGGGTTCGACGCCGGAGGCTGGCTTGGCATTATCGCCATCACCGTCTGTGCGCAGTTGGTAGGGCATACAGCCTTCAACCACTTGCTGGCCACGATGAGCCCGTTGCTGGTTTCCATGATCATCCTGCTGGAGATCCCCGGGGCTGCAATCCTGGCCGCTGTCTTCCTGGCTGAGACCTTGCCTGCCGGGACTTATGCGGGCCTGGCGCTGATCCTGGTAGGCCTGGCCGTGGTCGTTGCCGGGCAGCGGCGGGGACGGGCTGAAGCAGACCGGCGCGAAGCCGAGCTGGGCACTGACTGAACGTCCGGCGTCGTGCGCTGGTGAAGTGGCGCTGTACGCCTAGAGGCCACCACGCCGGGCGCCCTGGGTGGCGTTCGCCGTGTGGATGGCACGGAGTATCTTGGCCGGGAAATAAACCGAGAAAAACACCACCATGGGTGCCTTCAGGGCCATCTTCTTTACGTTGTGGGCCTTGTACGTCCGGTCGAAACGCTGCACGTAGTAGCGGTAATCGCGGGGTGAATCCTCCAGGCGGCGGGCAGACATCCCGGACACCATCTGGGGAACGTACTGCACCTTGAGGTCGTGCTCGAAGAGGTGCAGGGAGAGATCGATGTCCTCGTGCATCTCATCCTTGGGATCCAGGCACGCTTCGTCGCGGATGGTCTCCCAAGCGGTGCGGCGAAGAGCCATGTTGGATCCGAAGAGGAAATGATACTGATGCTTGGCCAGGCGCAACATGAGCTGGCGCATTTTGTCGTCCGCCTTGAGGCCGAAGCGGCGCATGGGCATGTCGTAGTAGACCACGGGACCTGTTGCCGCAGCGATCGACTGGTCCATGAACGCTTTTTGGACCTGCTCAACCCAGTCCGGCTCCAGGACGGAATCTGCATCGATGCGCCCCACGACCTCGCCTGTGGCGCTGTTCAACCCATGGTTCCGAGTGGGGATCAGGCCCTGGGCGGCTTCCTGCCGCAGGAGGATGATGGGGCTTTCCGGGTATTCCTGCTGCATCTGGCGCACAATCCGTGCGGTGCGATCCGTGGAGAGGTTGTCCACCACAATGATCTCGTCAGCTGGAACGGATTGGTAAACGGCCGCGATGAGACACTGGCGAATGACGCTTTCCTCGTTATACGCCGGGATGACGATGGACACGCCCGGGGGCACCGGACCATCCTGAAGGGCACCCGCAGAGGGTCTATCGGCTGACATCACTCCAAATCTAACACTCCGGGCAGCGCGTCCGATGGAGGCTTCGGTTACAAGCCGGCAAACACTGAAGGGACCCCGGCAATGACCGGGATCCCTTCAGTTACTGGATGCACTGCCTCTGTTCGAGGCGTCATTGAGTGCTTAGTGCTGTGCACCCTTGGCGTCGGAATCCGAGCCGTCAGCGTCCTTGTGCAAGCTGGCGGCAATGTTCTTGACAGCAGTCTTGGCGTCCGTTGCAACCTTGGCGGAGGAGTCCTCAACGTTCTTGAAGGCATCCTTGGTGGCCTGCTCTGCTTCGGCTGCGGCTTCCTCCGGTGTGAGGTCACTGGTGCCGGAATCAGTCACTGCGGCCGCCGATGCTGATGCCGAGGCATCAGCGGGGGCTGAAGCAGCAGGAACCGGAGCGGGCGTCGGTGTGACCGGGGAAGGCGTCTTCCACGGATCCTCCACGGGCTTGGAAGCCTTCCAGGCAGCAACGCCGGCGGCAGCGGCCGCAGCAATGACGGTAACGATCAGCCAGCCGCGCTTCTTGGGCTTGGGCTGTTCCTTCACCAGTGCGGTGGTAACTGCCTTGCTGGCCTGGTCCGTTACGGCCTTGATGTGCTTCCCGGTGGCCTGGGCTTGCTCCTGGACGCTGTGCACAACACCGGAATCAACCAGTTTCTGCGCCACGGCGTCCACCTGTGCCGGTGCATTCTCCAAAACGTGGTGAACTGCTACCGAGGCTTGGCCCAACTGCTCGGACAGCTTGGGCAAGTACTCATCCACCACTTTGTCCCGGGCAAGGCCGAGAGCCGGAGTGGCTTTGTTGAGCGTCTCCTGGATCCTGGGCGTTGCGTCCTCCACTACGTCATGGATCTTCGGCGCGAGGTGCGCCAACCCATCCTGAATCCGCGGCGTAACCACAGCAACGCCGTCGGCGAGGTTGTGCGCAGCAGACTTCAGCCCCTCTTGGATCTTGGGGGAAGCGGTATCAATGCCGTGCTGGATACGCGGAACAGCCCAATTGACGGCAGCTTCCACGCGGGGTGCCGCCCAGTCGCGGGCGTTGTCTACTCCGGCCACAACGGATTGTTCGAGGTCGCGGGCAATACGGTCTGATTTCTTCACAACTACCTCCCGATACACATGCTCGTTTGTTGCTAGCCTACGTCGCTTGGGGAACACCGGCTATTCATCCGGCGGATTCGTCCCGGATTTCACCGAGCGCGGAACCGGCTTTACAACTGCACCGGCGTTGACCCTGCATGGAAGAATGGGGCCATGACCATCGCAACCGCAAAAGCAACGATCCACACGACCCTCGGCGACATCAAGGTTGACCTCTTCGGCAACCATGCGCCCAAGACGGTCGCCAACTTCATTGGCTTGGCCACGGGCGAAAAGTCCTGGAACCACCCCGAGACAGGCGAGGACAAGACCGGCACGCCGCTGTACGACGGCACCATCTTCCACCGCATCATCAAGGACTTCATGATCCAGGGCGGCGATCCCCTGGGCCGCGGCGTTGGCGGACCGGGCTACCAGTTCGACGACGAAATCCACCCGGAACTGACCTTCAACGCTCCGTACAAGCTGGCCATGGCCAACGCCGGTATCCAGATGGGCAAGGGCACCAACGGGTCACAGTTCTTCATCACCACCGTGAACACCGACTGGCTCTTCGGCAAGCACAGCATCTTCGGTGAGGTCACGGATGAGGAATCCCGCAAGGTTGTGGATTCCATCGAGGCCGTCCGTACCGGCATGGGCGACCGCCCGGTCGAGGACGTCGTCATCAACAGCATCGACATCGAACAGCTCTAGTCCCACTCTGAACCTGAGCTCATGAGTTACGGAATCCCGTCGGCAGAGCCGTCCGCTGATATTCCGGTGTGCCCGAGGCACCCGGACAGGCCCTCCTATGTGCGGTGCCAGCGCTGCGGGCGCCCTGCATGCCCCGAGTGCCAGCGGGCGGCCGCCGTCGGGTTCCAATGCGTTGACTGCGTCAACGAACAAAAACGTACGACGCCGGTCTACCGGTCTCCGTACGGCGGCGCCTTGGCTGTGGGCAAGCCCCTGGTGACGTACGTGATCATTGGGCTGTGCCTGTTGATCTTTGTCCTTCAGTGGATTGTGCCCGGCGAGGCGGTGTTCCAGAACTTCGCGTTCGCCAACGTTTTTGCAGATACCGAGCCTTGGCGCATGCTGACGGCCGCTTTCCTGCATTCCCAGGGTTTCCTGCTCCATATTGTGCTGAACATGTACACGCTGTGGATCTTCGGACAAGCCCTTGAGCCCTTGCTCGGACGGATCCGGTTCCTTGCTGTGTACCTGCTCTCGGCAATCGGCGGCTCGGTGGGCTTCCTGTTGTTGACCCCTGACCGGCCCCTGGTGGGTGTGGTGGGTGCATCCGGCGCCATCTTCGGCCTCTTCGGCGCCATGCTGGTGGTCCAGCGACACCGAGGCGGCGAAACCAAACAACTCTGGGTCCTGATCGCCATCAATGGCGCCATCGGCTTCTTTGTTCCAAGCATCGCCTGGCAGGCACACCTGGGCGGTTTGATCACGGGCGGCCTCGCTGCTGCCGTTATTGCTTATGCCCCTCGCGGCAAGAACCAGGCTTTGCTGCAAGCAGGCGGCCTCGCTTTGGTAGCCGGACTGTTAGCCGTAGCGACCTGGTTCCGAGTCACTTCCGGCTGAGCCGGAACCCTACCTTTCCTGACTTCCAGCCGGCCCGACCGGTTGCCGCAGGATGGTCTTGAGCTTTTCCGGCGCGGTCCGGCGAGGATCGCTGAGATAGATCTCGTGATGCTTGCCTGTCATAACCATCGACTGCGCGGGAATGAAGCCGTTGTGCATCTCCTCTAGCACGGGTGCCTCGTCATCGTAGGACCCTATGTGTAGTGTTTGCACGCTCAAGCCCTCCTCAAGCGGCTCCAAGCGAAGAGCATCCAACGCCGGGGCCTCCCCCTTCTTCGCTACCACCTCGCGCGCCGCATCAAAGTGCCCGGGCCCAATCCAGTCCGGGACCATGGTCATCAGCGTCCAATCCCACTGTGACTTGTCCCTGGCGCTGGTGAAGGACTCCATGTCCGCCGCCCACCAGAGGGCCTCCAACGGCATCACTGCATAATCCTGACCCAACTGGTCCTTGCTGAAGAACTTGAGCTTGTAGGCAACCGGATACAGCGTTGCCAGAGCATCCTTGTAAGCCTGTGCGCTATTGGGGTCTCCGTGGCCGTCAATCATGAGGAATTGCAGCGTGGGAACGTTGACCACCGCGAACTCGCCGTGCTTGGCGCTATAGGTGGGGACCAGCTTTTTAAAGTCGCTCTTCATGTGATCACCGTACGCCCAGGTGGGCTGAACCTTCCGGGCCCGACAGTCCGCGGCCATCAGCGGTGGTTATCCACATCTGTTATCCACACTGTGTGTAACTTACAATCGTGTAGTTAGCCCTTCTTCCCCTCACGCGCACCGTTAAACGAGCAGATATCCCCCGAAAGGCATGCTTTTCTCCACACCTGTGGATAACTTTGTCCCCTTCGGGTGCTGTTTTGTGGACAAAAGCGGTCTCGAACGGCCAGCTGGGGATAACCCTGTTAATGACTCACCACAGCTCTGGCTATCAACAGGCTTATCAACATTGTTAATAACTTACACACGTGTAGTTCAGCGTCCGGACCGCGCTTGGATGACCGGCATTGCAGGGATGTGTTCAGGGAAACCCACAAGTTTTCCCCACCTGTGGATAACTTGTGGGTAGGGCGATGTTATTAAGTGGGTAACTTCAATGTTCCGCGGTTTCCCCAAGCGCCGGCCTGAACACTGCTGTCGCGACGGGATCATGTCCGTTGACCTATTGGGTGTTTCTGATGAGCCCTTGACGTGGCTCGAGGCAAAACCGGCAATCCCGGGTTGTTGAACTTTGCGTGAAGACTGGAGCACTATCCACAGTTCGGTCCACAGTGGGTATAACCGACCACGCACATCGATACGCCAAAATCCGGTGCGGGTCCAACGATCAGCGCGATATTTGCATGGATGTCCACAGAGTTTATCCACGCCTGTGGATAAAGTTGCGCACTTCTGTGGACAAGGGTTGGGGATTTCCGGCCGCCCGCTCTACGCCGTGCCGGGGCCGGGTCTCAGGCCCAAACTCCGGACGAACCGCGGCGATGACTGTCCAGAAGGTGGGTGTCGATGATGCCGACTGCTTCCATGAGGGCGTACATCGTGGTGGGTCCAACGAAAGCGAAGCCCTTCTTCCGCAGTGCCTTGGAGAGCGCGATCGACTCAGGGGACGTTGTGGGGATGTCAGCAAAGGTGCGTGGAGCCGGGGTTGCTTCCGGCTGAAAAGACCAGACGAAGTCAACCAGGCCACCTTCTTCGCGCAGGGCAATGGTGGCCTTGGCATTGGTGATGGCCGCGCGGATCTTGAGACGGTTCCGGACGATGCCGGCATCCAGCATGAGCCGTTCGACGTCCTCTTCCGTGAAGGCGGCAACACTCTCCGGATGGAAGTCCAGGAAGGCGGCCCGGAATGCCTCCCGTTTCCTCAGGATGGTGGCCCAGGACAGACCTGCTTGAAACGCCTCGAGGCTGATGCGTTCATACATGCCCTGCTCATCGCGGACAGGCATACCCCACTCGTGATCGTAGTAAGCCTGCATGAGAGGGTCTGAAGCTGCCCACACAGGGCGGGCGAGGCCGTCTTCACCAATGATGGTTCCGTTGTCCGGGCTCATGCATGCTCCTCCGCGGCCAGGGTTGGTGGACCCAGGCCAGTTGTTGTGGCTTCCGGGGATATTCTGCCGTGCGGCCCTGACATTCAGGGTCCTAGGACAACCCGGTGACCCTCATGGTGATGTTGATTCTGCCGTGCGTGAGGCCACAATCCGTCGGAGCCGTTCCAGGAAGGACTTTGGGAATGCCGTGATAGGCAAACCTGGAGGGCCCACCGAAGACGAACAGGTCTCCGGAGCGGAGCTCCACGTCCGTATACGGCTTGGTCCGGGTCTCGGTGTTGCCGAACCGGAAAAGGCAGGACTCCCCGATGCTGAGGGACACTACCGGGGCGGTGGAGCGTTCGTCCTTATCCTGATGCATACCCATCGCCGCGCCGTCGTCGTAGAAGTTCACCAGCGCGGCGTCGGGCGTGTAGTCCTCGGCGGGATCCGCCAAAGTCCCGTCAACGACGCCTACGGAGCTGTATGCGTCCGCAACAGCCTTCCGCCCCAAACGAACCATCCAGTCGGGGAAGTCGAGTACAGGACGGCCGTTGACGTCGGTAGCTTCCCGCGTGTACTTGTACGGCTGCCAATGCCAGCCAAGGCACACGGTACGCACTGACATCCGGCGCCCGCCCGGAAGGGTTGCCGCCCGCAAAGGAACCGGACCCTGGGTCCATTCGCCGAAGCGTCCCACAATCCACCGCTGCTGTTCCGAAGTGAGCCAGCCCGGAACATGAACCGCACCTGGCGCAATCAGCCGGGGTTCGGCGTCGTACGCTTCCGGTTGCACCAACTCCAACGGGAACAGGGCGTCCTCGCTCACGCCGCTGCCTCCAAGGTCAGCAGCGCAAGTTTGGCCTCCGGCCCCCCGAGGTAACCGCCAAAGCTGCCATCCGACTTCACAACTCGATGACACGGGAGGATGACGGGAAGCGGATTGGTGGCGCAGGCTGTTCCGACAGCCCTGACAGCATGGGGGCTGCCCGCGGCCAAAGCAACTTCCGCGTAGCTTTCCGTGCGGCCGTAGGCGATGCGAGGCAGGTGCTGCAGAACGCTCAGCCTGAACCCGCGTGTGAGGCGGAAGTCCACTATGAGATCGAACTCCGTCCGCGTGCCGCCAAAATACTCCTCGAGTTGCCGCGCAGCATCATCCAACCGTGCCGGGGCCTCGAGGATGCGGGGGCTGATGGTCTGGGACAGGCGCTGCAGGACCTCGGCATGGTTCTCCACCTCAAAGGCCACCCGGACTATTCCGCGGTCAGTGGCAGCCAACAGGAGCTTGCCCACAGGCGAGTCCACCACTCTGTAGGCAACGTCCAAGGTGTGGGTCAGCTGGGCGTCGCGGGCAAGCCGGGCACGAAGGCTCGCAAGCGCGGGTTCCAGGCCGGCGTCCAGGGGCTCCAGGAGCGACAGCACGTCCACATGGTCAGGGCTTGATTCAAGGGTCATCGGATTTCTCCCTTCGGAAGTGAATGTGCCAGTTCGGGCCCATCAACCAACGCCGACGGACCAGCCAGTGCGCTGCGGAGGGCCTTGACGCCGTCCGCCCCGGCGCGTCGTGCAGCCTCGGGAGTGCCTCCCAGCATTACGGCTATGTCCTTATAGGGAAGTCCAGCCAGATAGTGGTACGCCACGGCTTGCCGTTGCTTCGGTGGAAGGTGGGTCACTGCGTCCAGCAACTCGGTGTGGTCCTCACCCGGAAGGCCAAGGTTGGAAGCATGCTCCGGCGGGGAATCCATCGGCAGGGCCCGGCGACTGCCGGCACGCAGGTGGTCGATGCATTTCCGGTGTGCGATGGTGACCAACCACGCCTGAACGTTGGCCTCCTGTGGAAGGTCCGGATACGCCTGGAGGGCCGCGAGGAAGGTATCGGACCAGGCGTCGTCAGCGTCGTGCACGCCCAAGACCGCCCGGCACACCCGCAGCACAGTGGCGCCCTGTTCATCCACCACCAACTCGAAAGGCTTTTTGCTGACCGCCTGCCGCTTACCCATCAGAAGAGCTTTCCTTCTTTCACACTCACCGGTTCTTCCAGTTCAAGAAGGAAGCGCTTGTTCGGCAGCCCGCCCGCGTACCCCGTCAGTTGACCCTTGCGCCCCACCACGCGGTGGCACGGAATGATGATGCTGATGGGATTGCGACCGACCGCGGAGCCCACGGCCTGCGCCAAGTGGGGATCGCCCAATTCAGAGGCCAACTCGCCGTAGCTGACGGTTTCTCCGAAAGGGATATTTTGAAGCCGGGTCCAGACTTTCTCCTGGAACGGGTTCCCGCGTGCCTCGTGCGGGACATCGAAAGCAGTGCGGTGGCCACCAAGATACTCATCAAGTTCGCGCCGGGTGTTGGCGAACACGGGATCATCAAGCCCCGCGGGGGTCCCGAAGTAGTCGGGTGGAGGCATATGCCAGTGGCCCTCGTAGAAGATACCCGTCAAAAATTCCCCGCGGGCAGTCAGCGTCAACTGCCCCAACGGGGAATCCATGATGGTGTGCCGGATGCTCATATCTTGTAGACGTCCACGGCCACGGAGATGTGAGGTGCGGGTTTCCTACGAGCGCCAGCGCGTGGTCATCAGGAAGCCCACAATGGCAATGCCGAAGCCGGCAACAATGTTCCAGGAAGCCCAGTCGCGGACAGGGAACTGCCCCTCGGTGATGTAAAAGGTGATGATCCAGATGAGTCCGAGGATCATCAGTCCAAACATGACTGCTTTGTACCAAACAGGGTTCGGCTTGTACTGCTGCGCTGCGGAAGCCTGCTGGTCCTGACGGGCAGGCCGCTTGCGGGGCTTGGACTCGGGCACGGATCCTCCTTGGCTGTACGTGGTACCCGTTCCAGCCAGCCTTGATATCCTGCAGGAAGGAAAAATTCCAGCGGTTAACGGCCACGCGGCGTTCCGGGTTGGTTCTAGCTGTCAAGTCTAGCCGCAACTCGGGGTCCGCCCGCCGCGCCCGCGCCCGATCCGAGGAGACGCTGTGGCGCATCAGCAGACGACGACGGCTTCCGCCGTGCCGTCCAGGCGCCGGGGGCAGGAACAAGTTCCCCGCAGGCCTCTCCGTGCCTCGGACGTCATCCGAAAAATCAGCCAGGTGCTGGGTGAACTCCTCATCACCGGCGGTGTTGTGCTGTTGCTCTTTGTGGGCTGGCAATTGTGGTGGACCAACGTTGAGGCGGACGCCAAACAGACCGAAGCCATACAAAACTTCGCCGGGCAACTCACCAGTCCTGTGATACCGGCAGAGTCCGTGGACCCAACGACGTTCGGGGATCCGGTAGTGGGGACAGCCCCTGCCAACGGGGAAACGATCGGGATCATGTACATCCCCCGCTTCGGCGCTGACTACACGCGTCCCATTATTGAGGGCACCGGCGCCGACGTCCTGGACACGCTGGGCCTGGGGCACTACGGAAGCACCAGCATGCCGGGTGCCGTGGGCAATTTTGCGGTGGCCGGCCACCGGCAAACGCACGGAGCAGTTCTCGACAGCATCCACACGCTGGTCCCCGGGGACAAGATCTACGTCCAGACTGCCGACGGGTTCTACACCTACGTCTTCCGCAACAACCAGATCGTGCTCCCCAACCGCACTGATGTGCTGTTGCCTGTGCCAACCCAGCAAGGCGTTGCGCCGGAGGAAAGAATCCTGACAATGACCAGTTGCAACCCGCGCTTCGGGTCACAGGAACGCATCATCGCCTACTCCGTCATGGAGGGGTGGCAACCGGCCTCGGCAGGACCGCCGTCGGACATTGCCGCCCAAGTAGCCAAGGCGCAAGGAAAGGGGTAACGGATGTACGCGTGGATATTCCGCAACCTGCCAGGACCCGTCTGGGTGCGGATCCTGACCTGTTTGGTACTGGTGGCAGCGGCCCTGGTACTGATGGTCCAGTTCCTTTTTCCCTGGTTCTCCCAATTCACCACTTTGACTGACTCAACGATTGGTTTAGTGCAGCAGCCATGAGCACAACAAAAATTCTTGTAGTAGATAACTACGACAGCTTCGTTTACACCTTGGTGGGGTACCTCCAGGAGCTCGGCGCGGAGACCACCGTGGTCCGCAACGACGACGTGACACTCGCCGAGGCCATTGAGCTCGCAGCAACGCGCGACGGCGTCCTCATCTCGCCGGGTCCGGGCACCCCTGCTGAAGCCGGCGTCTGCATCGAGCTCATCAAGTGGTGCGGTGATAACAACAAGCCGATGTTCGGCGTCTGTCTCGGCCACCAGGCACTGGCCGAAGCCTACGGCGGGGTTGTGACCCACGCGCCTGAACTCATGCACGGCAAGACGTCCCCTGTTCAACACGAAGGCAAGAGTGTTTTCGCCGGACTCCCCTCGCCCGTCACGGCAACGCGGTACCACTCACTCGCTGCGGTTCGCGACTCAATCCCGGACGTCCTGGAGATCACCGCCGAAACCACCAACGGCGTAGTGATGGGCCTTCAGCACAAGACCGCACCTCTCTGCGGAGTCCAGTTCCACCCGGAATCGGTCCTCACGGAAGGCGGCTACCAGATGCTCGGCAACTGGTTGGAGTCCTTGGGCATGACCGGAGCGGCCGAACGCGCCTCCAAGCTGAGCCCGCTGATCAAGCAATAGGTGGCGGGGCTGCGGCGGTCGGCAGCGACCGCCGCCCTCCGCGTGCCAGCTCGTTCCTCGCTTTGATGCACGCTTCCGGGCGCCGGCCCGCTGCCTTCGGTGATCCAGCTATTTCTTGGTGGCCGTCGGTTTGGGGCTCGGCTTGTCCGTCTCCGTGGGGGTTGGAGTGGGGGTCGGCGTCGGGGTGACGGGGGCTTTGGCGACTGTCAGTGTGACGGTCTTGCCCTGATCCACCTCGGTGTTAAAGGTCGCGCTCTGTGCCGTGACGGTGCCTGCAGCGACCTCGGAGTTCTCCTGCTCCACCACCACCATGGGCAGCCCATTGGTCTTGAGGGAAGCTTCAGCTTCGGCCAGCGGCAGTCCAATCAGCTGGGGCATGAGGACCTTGCCGGAGGAGACCTGAAGTTCCACCTTGGTGCTGATGGCGATCGCCCCGCCGGGAGCCGGCCCGGTGTTGATGACCAGCCCGATGGGAACGGTAGCGCTGTGGGTCCGGACCGTGACGATGTCGCCGGTGATGCCCAGCCTGCGCAGGGCGTCACGAGCGTCCGCCTCAGTACGGCCCACGATGTCGGCAGGAATGGTCACGGAGTTTGGACCGCTGGAGATCTTCAAGACAACTTCGGCGTCTTGATCCAGCATGGAACCGGCGGTGGGAGAGGTACCGATGGTCATATCCTTGGCCACAGTATCGCTGGCCTCGCGCACGGTCTTGGGCACCAGCTTGGCTGAATACAGTTCCTGGATGGCCTGGGATTCGGACATATTGGCCACCACGGGGACAGCGATCTTGGCCGGGGGCGGTGGCTGCGTGTTCATGAGGTTGTAGAGCCAGAACCCGCCTCCCGCCAATACAAGGAGCGTGAAGATCACCAGGGTGGCGATCCAGGTACGACGCCGCTTGTTCTGTACGGCGGTCCGCTCACGTTCCGGTGGGAGGCCCAACGGAAGCGGCTCTTCCGGCTGCTGGTCCACCAGCTCGTTCTTGTACTCCGCGTCCTTGAACTGATCAGCAGCAAGGAAACCCACGGCCGTTGAACTGAGGAGCTGGGTAGCAGGGTCTTCTTGATCCACGAGGTCGTTCGGATCCGTTGGCGCCTCACTGGCCGGCAGGGCCGGAACTGGAATGCCGTTGCTTGCCGCGCGCAGTGCCCGGCGGAACGAGGCAGCGTCCTGGAAACGGTCTGTCCGGCTCTTCTGCAGGGCCTTTGCCAGGACCGAGTCGAGGGCCTCTGAAACATCAGGGTTGTGGGCGCTGGGCATGTCAGGGATTTCACGGACATGCTGATAGGCCACGGAGACCGGGCTGTCGCCCACAAAAGGCGGCCGGCTGGTCAGCAGTTCGTAGAGAAGGCAACCCGCGGAGTAGAGATCGCTGCGGGCGTCCACGGTTTCGCCGCGGGCCTGCTCGGGTGAGAGATATTGCGCTGTGCCTACAACGGCTTGTGTCTGGGTCATGGTGGCAGCGGAATCTGCCATGGCACGTGCAATGCCAAAGTCCATGACTTTGACGTCTCCGGTGTCGGCGCAGACCATGACGTTGGCCGGTTTGATGTCCCTGTGGACAATGCCCGCACGGTGGCTGTACTCCAGGGCCGCAAGGACGCCGAGGGTAAAGCCGATGGAGTTCTCCACCCCCAGCTCATTGGCCTTGATCATGTCCCGCAGGGTCCGCCCGGCCACGTACTCCATGACGATGTACGGGACACGGACGTCCTCGCCGGGACCACCTGGGACCGAGTATTCGCCGGTATCAAAGATGGCCACGATGGACGGGTGGTTCAACGCCGCCACAGCCTGGGCCTCGCGTTTGAAGCGGGCCTGGAACTGGGGATCGCGGGCAAGGTCTGCACGCAGGACCTTGACCGCGATGGTCCGTCCCAGCAAAGTATCCGTTCCGCGGTATACGTCCGCCATCCCGCCACGACCGATCAGATCACCGAGTTCGTAGCGGTCATTGAGGATGCGCTGAGAAGACACAGGTGTGCTCTCCTCTCGATGCGCGGGACCTTGGCGTGGCGTAGACATGGGAACTCAGTTAGCTGCTCGGGCTGCCGGTGCCACTGGGGCTGGAGCTCGGGGAACCGGGGTTGGTGGGCGCGGCTGCCCGGGACAGGAAGTAGGTGACGGTGGAACCCGCGGGAACCTCGGCTCCAGCGGCGGGCGAAGACCTCACGAACGTGCCGGGCTGTTGACCCACGGCTCCGTTGACGGGGTCTCCAGCTACCCATCGCAGTCCGGCGCCTTCAATGGCGGCACGCACTTGTGACTCGCTGGCTCCCACACTGATCGTGGGGACGGCCACGGCCTCCGGGCCCTTGGAGTACTGAACCGTGATGGTTTGTCCCGGATCAACAGGTCCCGTGGGGTTGAGATCCACCACAGTCCCTGGAGGGGCCGGGTTGAAGACCTCCACACCGTTAACGCCGAGGCCAAGATCGCGGAGTTGCGCGCTGACGGTCTGGAACGGCTGACCCAGGTATTGCTCGGGGATCACGTTGACCTTCTGCGGCGTAGACTGCGTCGGCGTGGGAGACGGTGACTCCGACGTCGGCGTTGGTGTTGGCGTAGCCGAAGTGGATGTCGGGCTCGCCGGCCGGCTGGGACTGGCAGAGGTGGACTGGCTCGGGCTGGGGCTCGGAGAGAAGAACCCGGACTGGGAAATCAGGAAACCTACCAGTGCAAAGAGCACCAACAGGATCAAGGCAACCAAGGGCCAGGTCCAGGGGCTGCGCTTCTTGCGTTCGGGATCGCGATCGTCGAAGTTCTCGTCGTCGGTGTAGGCGACTTCCTCGTCGTCGTTCAGCTGGCGCTCGGCCTCCAAGGCATTGGCGCGCGACAGCGGATTATCGGACGAGGCGGCAGCCGCTCCCACAGCAGCTCCGGCTGCACCTGCACCCAGCACCGGAAGTGCGGAGGTCGCCGTCGAGGACTGCTCTTTTCCGTAAGGCGAGGTGACGACGCCGGTGGGGGCCGTTGCGGTGTCGACCGGGGCAGTGATGGGTCCGGTAGCGGACTCGAACAGCAGCATGCCGGGGACGGCGGCGTGGGCGGTGGCGATATCGCCGTTGCGGATGGCGTCGGCAGCTTCGGCCAGCTTGATGGCGTTGGCAGGACGGTTCTTGGGGTCCTTGGCCAGCATGGACATCAACAGGGCGCGCACGGGCGTGGGAAGGGTCTCCGGCAGGGGCGGCGGAGCATCGTTGACCTGTGCCAGGGCGATGGCGATCTGCGACTCGCCGGAGAACGGACGGTGCCCGGTGAGGCACTCGTAGCCGATCACACCTAGCGAGTAGATATCCGAGGAACCCGTGGCAGTTTGGCCGGTGGCCTGCTCAGGAGCCAGATACTGGGCGGTACCCATGACCTGGCCGGTCTGTGTCAGCGGGACCTGGTCTGCCAGGCGGGCGATACCGAAGTCGGTGACCTTGACCCTGTTGTCCGGAGTGATCAGCAGGTTGCCCGGCTTGATGTCCCGGTGGACCAGGCCCTGCGCGTGGGCAACTGCCAGGGCCCGTGCAGTCTGGGAAATGATGGACAGGGTCATGTCCGGGGACAGCACCTGCTCGCGCTCAAGGATTCCACTCAAGGGGTGTCCAGGAACGAGCTCCATGACCAAATAGGCCGAGCCGGCTTCTTCGCCGTAATCGAAGACGTTGGCGATGCCCACGTGGTTGAGCAGCGCGGTGTGCCGCGCCTCGGCACGGAACCTCTGGAGGAACCCGGGGTCACCCGTGTATTCCTCCTTGAGCACCTTGATGGCAACAATCCGGCCGAGGATCTGGTCCTTGGCCTTCCAGACCTCGCCCATGCCGCCAATCGCAATGCGACTGGTCAGTTGGAACCTGCCGCCGAGTGTGATTCCCGAAGTAGGCCTCACTTATTCAACACCGCCTCAAAAATCTTCTTTGCGTTCGGACTGGTTAGCTGGGCACCGCTGAGCACATCCACACTCTCCATGACAATGGTGACGGCTACTTGCGGGTCGTTTGCCGGGGCGAACCCGGTAAACCATGAATTGTTCAAACCTGAATCACCGAGTTCGGCCGTACCGGTTTTTCCGGCCACCTTGATACCGGGAACGGCAGCTCCCCTGGCAATGCCGTTGTCCACCGCACTTGTCATCCACTCGCTGATTTGGGCCGCTATGGGCTGCGTGGTGCTGGTACGGAGGGCCTCGGGCCTGAGTTCGCTGATGACCCGGAGGTCAGGGGCGCGGACCGTCTTGATCAGGTTCGGCTTCATCTGCACACCGCCATTGGCGATCGCGGCAGTCATCATGTTGATCTGCAGCGGAGTTGCCTTGACGTCGCGCTGGCCCACGGAAGACTGGGCGAGCTGCGCCTGGTCCAGGTCCTCGGGGAAAATACTGGGATTCTGCTGGAGCTTGAGCTGATCACCGAAGGTCTCGCCGAAGCCAAACTTCTGTGCCTGTTCGCGGATGGCATCCTGGCCGAGGTCCAGCGCAATGCTGGCAAACGGCGTATTACAGGACTGCTCCAAAGCAAAGGCGAACGACGCCGTCTCCCGGACGTTGCAGTTACCGCCGGCGTAGTTGGGCAGGCTGGCACTGGAACCAGGCAACGGCAGGGCGCTGGGATTCGGGAGCTCGCTGTCCTTGTTGTACTTGCCCGAGTTCAAGGCAGCAGCAGTATCGATGAGCTTGAAGACCGAACCCGGGGAAAGAAGGTTGCCCGTGGGGCCGCTGACGTTCTGGTTCAGGTTGATACCAGGAACCTGGTTCAGCTCGGCGTAGCTTGCTTCAGCTGCAGCCGTGTCATGGGTCGCGATCAAGTTGGGGTCGTAGGACGGTTTGGACACCATGGCCAGGACGGCGCCGGTCCTGGGGTTGGTGACCACGATGGATCCACGCTGGCCATCCGGGATGAGATCGAAAGCCAACTTTTGGATTTCGGGATCCAAGGTCAGTTCAACCGAGGCACCCTTAGGCTCGTTGCCCAGGAACATCTGGCTGATCCGGTCCAGGAAAAGCTGGTCGGAGTTGCCGGCCAGGGTATCGCCCATGGACTGCTCAAGGCCGGTCGAACCAAACCCCTTGGAGAAGTAACCGGTGACACCGGCGTAGAGCTCAGGCTGGTTGTACTTGCGCTGGAATGCGCAGGACTCTGTTCCGGCAACAGACTCAACCACGGGCTTACCACCGACGATGATTGCGCCGCGGTCGTTGCAGAAGGAGGCCAGGATGGCGCGCTGGTTCCAGGGATTGGCGTTGAGGTCGTCGGCGCCAATGACCTGGACATAGCTGATGGCACCGAAGATCAACGCAAACATGGCGACGGCGGCCATCCAGGAACTGCGAATTGCCTGGTTCATTGGTGCTTCACCGCCTCTGTTGGTGCGCTGGGTGTCTGTCCTGTGGTGGGTCTACGTGCGGGCGCGCTGCTGCTGGCCGGGGGTTTGCCAACCATGGGAGTGGTATCCACCGGGCCGCGGGCCGTGTTGGAAATCATGAGCAGCAATCCGACGATGATCCAGTTGGCCAGGAGCGAGGAACCACCGGCTGCCAGGAAAGGCGTGGTCAGCCCGGTCAACGGAATGAGCCGGGTGACACCGCCAATGACCACGAAGCACTGCAGGGCGATCGCGAAGGACAGGCCGCAGGCCAGGAGCTTCCCGAAGGCATCGCGGGTGCCGAGCGCAGCGCGGAAGCCCCGGGTAAAGAGCAGCAGGTAGAGCATGACGACGGCGAAGAGTCCGATCAGGCCGAGTTCCTCGCCAATGAGGGCCACAATCATGTCGCTGTTGGCGAACGGAACCAGGTCCGGGCGGCCTTGGCCCAGGCCCGTTCCAACCAGCCCGCCATCGGCCATGCCGAACAAGCCCTGCACGATCTGTCCGCTGCCACCGGGCGACCTGCCGAAGACCTCGGGGGTGAAGGCATTGATCCAGCTGTCGATGCGGAAGGCCACGTGGGAGAAGATCTGCGAGGCGATGAAGCCGCCGCCGAGGATCAGCAACAGTCCGATGACAACCCAGGAGATACGGCTGGTGGCCACGTAGATCATCACGATGAACAGGCCGAAGAAGAGGATGGAGGAACCGAGGTCGCGTTGGAAGACCAGGACGCCGATGCTGACCAGCCAGGCGGTGATCATGGGACCGAGGTCCTTGAAACGCGGGAACTGCATGGGGCCGATCTTGCGGCCGGCCAAGAGAATGAGATCCCGGTTGGAGGAAAGATACCCGGCGAAGAATATGGCCAGGGTGATTTTTGCGATTTCACCCGGCTGGAAGGTCATGGGACCCACGCGAATCCAGACGCGGGCACCGAGGATTTCGCCCGCGGAAATGCCCGGAATCAGCGGAAGGATCAGCAGGAACGCACTGGCTGCCAAGGAGATGTACGTGAAACGGCGCAAAATCCGGTGATCCTTGAGGAACCAGATCACGGCGATTGATACGGCCATGGCAATCAGTGTCCAGCGGAGCTGGTTGTTGCCCGTGTCATCTCCGGGGCCGTCCATGCGGTGGATCAGGGCAAGGCCCAAGCCGTTCAAAGCCACGACAATAGGAAGTATTACCGGATCTGCATACTTCGCGCGGAGCCTGAGAACCATATGGAAGGCGAATGCCGCTAAAGCCAGCAAGCTCGACTGGAACCAGAAGTCCCGGTCCAAGCCGACGTCGGAGTTGATGCTCACCAAGGCACTCGCGCCCACGCCCACGGCAAGAGCCAGGACAATAAGGACAAGCTCAACATTCCGGCGGGGTTTGGGTGCAGTTTCAGTCTGGATCATTTGGCCGCCTCACAGGGAGTCGGGACGGACGAAGGCGTGGCAACAGCCGCTGTGCTCGGTACCGGCACAGTGCTGGTGGGCGACGGTGTGGCTGTTGTTGTCGCCGGAGCAGTGGTGGGGCAGTTTGCCGATGCGCTGCCGGTGTTCTTGAGGTTTTCCACAATGGCCTGCGCATCGTCCAGGTCACCTGCAGGAACCGTCTGGCGTACGCTTTGCTGGCCGTATTCCGGCAATGAATCCACCCTGATATCGGTTACGGCCTCGAGCCGGGAGAGCTGAATGGGGCCCAGGCGCTGCGAAATTCCATTGAATATTGCGACGCGCTGGTCGAATTCGCCCACGTAGTAGCGGGTCTGGGTCCAGGCGTAGCCAAGCCAGAGGCCCACCACGACGCCCACCACTACAACTGCCGCAACAGCCGGCATGAGCCAGCGGACGCGCCGCCGGGGGGGTTCTTCAACGTCCAGGCGATCCTGCTCGGCCTTGTGGGTGAGGACCGTGGCAGCCCTTCGGGCAACTGTCCGGCCTGCGACAGTGGGAATGGAGCCCGTCTCGGCAGCTGTTGCCGCGGCGCCCACCAGCTCGTGGGGGCGGCTGGCCAGTTCTTCGCGCAGGACCTCTGCGGAGAGGTGCTCACCCAAGTGGGGATCCGTGGTGGTGGGAGGTTCTTTGGACTCTTCCGAGGACGTGGAGGCCTCATCGGAATCGTCGCCTGGGGCGGTGGGATCGCCGGCACTGAAGGACGATCCGGCATCTGCGTCCCTGGCCGCTTTCGCCTTGGAGTCTGAGGTCGCATCCTCAGCGGACTTGGTTGCGGTTGGACCCTCCGGCGACTTGGAAGCGGTCACCGTCCCGGGTTCGTCTACGGCGGCAAGCGCCGCGGCCGGAACGACGTCGACGGCGGCCGTGTTGACGTCGTCGTCGGTCTCTTCCACGATCTCCAACATCACCACGGTGACATTGTCCGGAGCACCGGCTTCCAAGGTGAGGTCAACCAGGATCTCTGCGCATTCACGGAGGTCTTTGGTCTCGCGGACCATCCGCTCCACGACGTGCCCGGCCACATAGTTCAGGCCATCGGAGCAGAGCAGCCAGCGTTCGCCGGGCTCGACGTCGAGGACGTCCAAATCCAGTTCAGGGCTGGCATCGACGTCGCCAAGCACGCGCATGAGAACGTTCTTGTGGGGATGCGTTTCGGCTTCCTCGGGGCGGAGCCGTCCCTCATCGATGAGGCGCTGCACGAAGGTGTGGTCAATGCTGACCTGCTCAAACTTCTTGTTCCGCAGCCGGTAGGCCCTCGAGTCGCCGATGTGCGCGAAGTGGAGCTTGCGGTCTTCCAAGAGAAGGGCTGTCACGGTGGTTCCCATGCCGGAAAGCTTGGGATTCTGGTGAACAAGCTCGGAAAGCAGCGAGTTGGCCGTCTGGATCTCGTCTGCCAGGACAGTCTCGGCACCGTCGGGGTAGTCGTCGTGGTCCAAATGGATCATGTCCAGGACCGTTGAAGCGGACGCCACATCACCGCCGGCGTGGCCACCCATGCCATCGGCAACCACCGCCAGATGACGACCCACGTACGCGGAGTCGTCATTCTTGGAACGGATCCGTCCGACATCGGAACGGGCTGCGTAGCGCATGATGAGCGGGCGCTCCGCAGGCGTTTCCTTGCCTTCGGGGGTCTCGGGGGAGGCCATGGACTACGGCCTCAATTCAATGACCGTCTTGCCGATTCTCACGGGGACGCCAAGCTCCACCGGCAAAGCGCGGGTGAGCTGTTGATCGGCCAGGTAGGTGCCGTTGGTGGAACCGAGGTCCTCAATAAACCAACGGCTGCCCTGTGGGAACAGGCGCGCGTGCCGGCCCGAAGCGTAGTCGTCTTCCAGGACCAAGGTGGCTTCCTGCGCGCGGCCCAACAGGATGGGGCTGGCAGCCAAGGGAACAGTAGTGCCCTTGAGCGGGCCCTCCGTTACCACCAGATTGCGGGCATGCTGAATGGCTGGCGGCGGGGACGCGGCCAGTTCCGGGTGCTTGCGGACCTCACGAGCCGTAGGAACTCCGGTCACAGCTTTGCGGCCGATCTGGAAGTCGCGGCGCATGGTGGACACGATGCTGAAGATCAAGACCCACAGCAGCAGGAGGAACCCGAAGCGAAGCGCTGTGATGGTCAGTTCGCTGATGTCGTTCACGCGTTGCCACCCGGGGCTTGGGGGAGAAGGCGGAAAATGATCTTGGTACGTCCCATCGTGATGGTTGAGCCGTCTGTAAGTTCCACGCTGCCGTTTACCTTGTGGCCATTGACGTAGCTGCCATTGGTGGAGCCAAGGTCCACGGCCCACGTGCTGCCGTTCTGTGTGCGGATCTCAAGATGCTTTCGCGAAACTCCGGTGTCATCCACCAGGATGTCGGCTTCCGAGGAGCGGCCCAGCACCACGGACCGGGCATTGAGCGAGTACCGCTGGCCGCCGATGTCCAGGACAGGCTGAAGGCGGGTGGGCTGCCGTGCAGGGGCTGCCGGAACGTGTGCCCGCGGGGCCGGGGGAGCCGAAACGGCGTCGTCCGAGGGCTTCTCAGTCCGGGAGGTGATTTCAAAGTGCCCGGCGCGTTCCTCGTCATTGCGTCGGAACGAAATCCTGACCGCGCCCTGAAGCGTGTAGCCCTGGCTGCGGACGTGCTGAATAACGACGTCGCACAATTCCTCTGCCAAGGGCGTTCCCCATTCCTGGGCCCTGGCGAAATCCTCGTCACTGAGCAGGACATCAAACACATTGGGAGCGAGCGTGCGGCCGGCGGCGATGGTGATGGACTTGTTGTCCAACTCGCGCCTCAGCTTGCTCGCAATCTCCACCGGCTCAACACGTGCCCGCGACCCTGTGGAGAAGACGTTGCGAACGGCTTTTTCAATGCCGCGCTCGACTTTGTCCAGCAAACCCATGTCCTTCTCCTTTCCTTGCCGCGGCACCCGCTGTGCCTGATCCGATAGTCCGTCCACGCACACAGCAAAGTACGCGCCTGACGGCCCTTCCACTTCCCGATACTACTGGGACTGACTGGGAATGGCCTTAATCCACAACGCCTTGCGACCCGGAAAAGTTCGCTCCCGGCCCTTGCTGGCGCGGGAGTCGGGCCATGAAATTTCCGTGGCGTTCAGCTGTTGATAAGGGATCTTTTGGGTGCTTGGACGCTTCCCGACGGCGGTACGATCCTCCCGATTGGTGTTTTGCCGGGGATGTCCGTTATGCTTGATCTCGCTGCTTTTGAAGGAAACGAAGCTGGGAAACCCGCAGAACTCCGGAAAAAGAAGTTGCGCGCGAGTGGCGGAACGGCAGACGCGCTGGCTTCAGGTGCCAGTATCCGAAAGGGTGTGGGGGTTCAAATCCCCCCTCGCGCACGCAATTGAAAGAGCCCCGGTCTTAGGATCGGGGCTCTTTTGTTTTCTCTGCTGGGCGAGGCCTCCCACCAATCCGTCAGTTGCGCGCGGAACCCGTGAACCGGCGTCGTGAATTGCTCAGGTGCAGGCGCATCGCGGCCGCGGCAGCCACTTGGTCGCCCTCCGCAATTGCTGCGTATATAGAGGAGTGTTCGTGGACTACCTGCGCGAAGCGTTCGGGGGAGTCCTGGTCTTCGCTGGCCACGAGGCGGGGGCGGGGCATGGTGATCATGGTCTGGCCCAAGGCAGAGATGCAGTCCGTATAGAAGGGATTGCCCGTGGCCGCTGCAACGGCCCGGTGGAACTCGAAGTCCGCCTTCATGGAGTGCCCCGGGTGGCCTGAGCTCGCGGTGAACTGTTCCAAGGCGCCATGAACAGCCTTGAGCTGGTGTTCGGTGTGGTTTTTCGCCGCCAACGCCGCGGCTTCAGTTTCGACGCCGATCCGGAAGTCGAGCATCTGCAGCCGCTCTTCCATGCTGCCAACCGCCCGCGTTCCCGGGGCAGGAGTGGGTCCTTCGGCGGGCGGGGTCAGTGCGAAGCTGCCCCGCCCGCGTTCGGTTTCAACAAGGCCTTCGGCCTGCAAACGTGTCAGGGCGGAACGGACGACGGTCCGGCTCACCCCGAACTCGCTGATGAGGGTGTTTTCGCTGGGGAGCTTTTCACCGGGCTGGATGACGCCGTCGACGATGCGGTTGCGGAGGTCGGCGGCGAGATCCGCGGTCAGGTTTCGGCTCATGGGTTCCAGATTACGCGCCGAACTCCACTGACTCGGTGGTCCACGCACGGGCCTGTTCGCTGAGCGTGACGCCCAATCCGGGGCGGTCCGGGACGATCATCCGGCCGTTCTTGGTCTCCAGGCGCTCCTCGAACAAGGGGTCCAGCCAGTCGAAGTGCTCTACCCACGGCTCGCGCGGGTAGGCGGCGGCCAAATGGAGGTGGATCTCCATGGCGAAGTGCGGGGCCAGGCCAAGTCCGCGTTCGTCTGCCAGGGCGGCGAGGCGCAGGAACTGGGTTATGCCGCCCACGCGCGGGGCGTCGGGCTGGATGATGTCGCAGCTGTTGGCGTTGATGAGTCCCTTGTGTTCGGCAACGGATGCGAGCATCTCGCCGGTGGCGATGGGGGTGTCCAGGACCTGGGCGAGGTGCGCGTGGCCCTCGAAATCGTAGGCATCCAGCGGTTCTTCGATCCAGATGAGGTTGAATTCCTCCAGCTGACGGCCCATGCGCAGGGCCGTGGCGCGGTCCCACTGCTGGTTGGCGTCCACCATCAGCGGGACGTCCCAGCCGATATGCTCGCGGACTCCGGCCACGCGGCGCAGGTCTTCCTTGGAATCCGGCAGGCCAACCTTGATCTTGATGCCTCCGATGCCCTCGTCAATGGACCGGGTGGCGCGTTCCTTGACCTCGTCCAGCGTTGCGTTGAGGAAGCCGCCGGAGGTGTTGTAGGTCTGGACGGAGTCGCGGTAGGAGCCCAGCAGCTTGGCCAGGGGGAGTCCGGCGCGCTTTGCTTTCAGGTCATAGAGAGCGATGTCGATCGCGGCCAGCGCCTGCGTTGCCACACCCGAGCGGCCCACCGAGGCCCCGGCCCAGAGGAGCTTGGTGTAGATCTTGCCGATGTCGTTGGGGTCCTCGCCGATGATCCCTTCGGCGACTTCCTTGGCGTGGGCGTACTGGGCGGGCCCGCCTGCGCGCTTGGAGTAGCTGAAGCCGACGCCGCTGTGACCCTGCTCCGTGGTGATCTCGGCGAACAGGAACACTACTTCGGTCATGGGCTTTTGCCTGCCCGTGAAGACCTTGGCATCGCTGATGGGCACGGTGAGGGGCAAACGTGCCGTGGATAGCTTGACGTGGCGGATGAGATCAACGGTGCTCATGGTTCTCCTAATGGGTGCGGCATCCTTGCCTGCCACTTAGGATACAAGTAATAAACTTGTACTACAAGAGCCGGGGCCCTCAGATCCAGCCCTGTTGCCAGGCTTTCTCAGCTGCTTCGTGCCGCGATACGGCCCCGAGCTTCATCATGGCCGAGGACAGGTAATTGCGGACGGTGCCCGGCGCAAGGCGCAACTGCTCGGCAACCTGCGTCACGCTGGACGTTGATCGGCTGTACCTCAGTGCATCCAGTTCGCGGTCGGTCAGCGGGCAGCGTTCAGCGGCCAAGGCAGTCGCGGCGATTTCAGGATCGATGTAGCGTTTGCCGCCCGCCACGTCACGGATCACGTGGGCCAAGTCTTCGGCGGGGGTGGATTTCGGGACAAATCCTGAAACTTTCGATGCCAATGCCCTGCGGAGGACTCCAGGGCGGGCATGGCGCGTGACGATGATGACGCGCGTCTTGACAGTGGAGAGGATGCGGGCTGCCGCTTCGACGCCATCCATGCGCGGCATTTCGAGGTCCAGCAGGCAGATATCCGGATGGACTTCCAGTGCCAACTCGGCCGCAGTCACACCATTATCAGCGCTGGCCACTACCTCGATGTCCGGTTCCAGGCCCAACAGGGCTTCCATGGCCCCGCGGATCAGGTGTTCGTCGTCCGCGATCAACAATCGGATGGGCCGCGGGCTTGCGGGATCGGTCACGGAGCAATTCCTTTGGAAGGGATGGATGCCAGCAGCTCGAATCGCTCGGCATCCATGGTTGTTTGGAGTTGGCCACCCAGTGCTGAAAGCCGTTCGCGCAGTCCTGCAAGGCCGTTTCCGAGCGTTTGGACGGCCGGCGTCCCGTTGGTGACACCGTTGTTCTTGATGGTGAGGCTGCAACTGTTAGCTGACGCTGACAGCGTGATGGAAGCGTTGGTTGCGTTACTGTGCCTGAGTATGTTGGTGGTAGCCTCCCGGACCGCCATGGCCAGTGCTTTGTGAACGTCCGGGTTCCCCGGTATTGGGTCAATCGTGAGTTCGCAATGTGCTCCAGCGGCAGATAGCACCTCGCGGGCGTTCTCGAGTTCGTTTTCGAGAACCGTTCCGCGATATCCCGAGACCAAGGAGCGCGTTTCCTCGAGTGCCTGCTTTGCCGTCAGCCGTACGTCATGGATGTGGCCGCGGGCAGCCGCTGCATCGATGGTGAGCAGCCGTTCGGCAAGCTCGGACTTGAGCGCGATGACCTGAAGGTGGTGGCCCTGTATATCGTGCAGGTCTGAGGCAAAGCGCAAACGCTCCTGGGCCACCGCCAGTTCCCCGGCCATGAGCCGGTGCCTGTCCAGTTCCACCACGATGCGCCACCACCACAGGCTGCTGATCAAAACCACGGGCATCAAAGCCGCATAGCTGAAGAGCATGCGGAGGCCGGAGTCTTCCGGGAAGGCATAGCTCCGGTGATGCAGCAGCTGGTACGCGACCGGATGCAGGGCTGTGAGCGCCAGCCCGGCAGCCAGGGTGGCCAGGCGCTGCCGGGTAGGAAGCAAGCAAGCAATCAAGCAGGCAGCCAGCCACAGCGGCACGCTCCACATCAAGGCATTGGTGGTTGCAAAAAGGCCCAGTATCCAGACCACAGCCGAGGTGCCTATCAGTGCCAGGTTCCAAGCAACATGCGGAAGACCTCCGCCGAGCCCTGCTCGCAGGAACCAGCAGTA
Source organism: Paenarthrobacter sp. CM16 (assembly GCF_013179505.1). Classification (GTDB taxonomy): domain Bacteria; phylum Actinomycetota; class Actinomycetes; order Actinomycetales; family Micrococcaceae; genus Arthrobacter. Next base: position 37,781 of record NZ_JABMCX010000002.1, read on the forward strand.
ACGAATTTGGGCGGCTACCGCGCAAGCCAGGCTGATGAGGAGTATTCCCGTGACGGACTCCAACGGCGGCGTGGCCGGCTCCAATGCAAGTGCGAACAGCATGAAATCGAGAACCAGGAGGATGAACACCATGCAACCGAGGGTGTATGTCCAGGTTGTCCGCACACTGCGACCAGGGAGGGCAGTGGGCTGTAAAACATCAGGGTTGGCGGCTACGGGCATGACGATCAGTGTAGGCCCATGACATTTGTCATGGGTTTGCCGGCGAATCAGCACATAAATCAGTGACACCAGCGCACTACGCGGGCCCTCAGCATCCCTGAAGGATGTGATTGTCAACGTCATTTACCTGAAATGAGCAATCATGATCGAGTCCCTGCAAGGTTTCACGTCCTCACTGCCCCCTATGTTGCAATGGCTCGGGGTGATGTTGATAGCGGGCATCCCGTTTGTGGATTCGTACTTCGGCGCAGTAGTAGGCGTGCTGTCCGGATTGCCGCCCGTGGTGGCCATTGCGGCAGCGGTTGTGGGAAATGTACTCTCGCTGCTCATTTTCGTCTTTGCCGCGCACAGCGTACGGGCCAAAGTGGCTGCGGGCAGGCCGTCCAAGGAGATCACGCCCCGGCGGGCAAAACTGCGGGCCACGTTCGATAAGTTCGGAGTAGCCGGTGTCAGCCTGATCGGGCCAACCATCCTGCCCAGTCAGATTACTTCCGTTGCGATGATCTCCTTCGGGGCCTCCAGGAACGCCGTTATCCTCTGGCAGATCATCTCCATCCTCATCTGGGGGACAGCTTTCGGCGTCCTGGCCACGCTCGGCATTTCGTTGGTCCGCTAGGAGGCGGGGTTTGATGTGCGTGTCTTTCGAATTCCCGGATTTCTCCGTGTGGCTGCAACACACTTAGCTACGTGGCGGACAAGTACAGGGTATGAGCTACCTTTCGAGAGCCCCGGATCGGGAAGAGGCCTTTCGGGCGCTGTACGAATCCGCGTACGCCGACCTGCTGAAGTTTGTGCAGCGTCGCACGGATTCAGCGGACGCCGAGGACATAGTCGCTGAGGCATTCCTTATAATCTGGCGGCGGTTTTCGGAAGCCCCGAAACAACAGGATGACGCCCGGGCCTGGCTCTTTGGCATCACACGGAATCTCATCCTGAATACTCGCCGCGGAGAGCAGCGACGGCAGGCCTTGGGTGTCCGCTTGGCAGAGGCAACAGCCATGTCCCACAGCGATTCCCACGCTGAACTGGTCAGCAGCCGTGTCGATTTGGGCCGAGCCTGGGCGCTTCTTTCCGAAGTCCACCAAGAGGCCCTTGGGCTTGCGATTTTCGAGAACCTGGCCGCACCACAGGCAGCGCATGTAATAGGTATCTCGCCTGTCGCATTTCGGCTCCGCCTCACCCGCGCAAGGCGGGCCCTACGGCTTCTTCTTGACCACGTCCCCCAGAACGAGTCGCCGGCGCCAGCGACATTTCCCGAAAAGGCCACGACACCATGAAAAACACCCGAAACATCGACACACTTCTGCGGTCCATGGATGCTGCCGGGCAGGGAGCAGCTCCGGATCCGCGCCGTTCGCAGAACGATCTGGAACAGATCCTCAGCTCCCGCCCCACCTCTGTGAGCAGCGACCCCGGAGTCGCTGAATACAAGACGACGACGTCGCGCCCAAGCCGCCGTCGTCGTCGAACCATAGCTTTGGGTGCCGTTGCCTTTGCAGCGACGGCCGGGTTCTTGGTTGTGCCGGCACTCTCCGGTGGAGACCCTGCCTTCGCAACGTGGACCGCCGCTCCGGGTGGGCTGGTGGGGGCAGAGCGCGAGAATGCGGTCTCGGCTTGCGTGCGTTCGAGTAAAGGTGTTGGTGATGGAATGTATGCCAATGACTTGGCCGCGGCGGAAGTTGCCATCGCGGAAAGGCGCGGCGCCTGGACCACGGTTGTCCTTAGCGGCGCTGACGGTTTCGAAGCCAGCTGCACCACGGACTCCACAGCCCCGTGGTTCAAGAAGGGATCCTTCGGCTCAGTGGGTAAGCCCGGTGATGGACGCAAACCCGTTGCCCGTGAAATCAAGACCACGCAACTGGGGACCGGCGTCATCGCAGACAATCCACTCTCCATGGCTTCCGGCCAGGTTGGCCCGGACGTTGTTTCTATGACTTACACCAGCAAGGCCGGAGAGGGGATTACGGCCACGGTGTCCAAAGGCCAGTTCGCGTTTTGGCTTCCGGGTGAGGAGCTACCGAATTCGTCTGGAGAAGGCGTGCCGGTCGAAGTGACCTACACCGACAACACAACCGAAATCCGCTACCTCGGCCTCTGACGGGCAACTCTTTGGAGCGAAGGGAAAGCTACCCTCGAAGCGCTCCGAACCCCGTAATCAGTGCCTCAAGCCCCAGGCTGAAGGCCACGTCGGTAGGCCTTGTGTGCTGTTCAGCAGCCAGCCGGTCCACCGCAGCGGTGAGGTTGGGGACCTGCTCGGCGAGGCTGCCGGCGTCGAATATGTCCTCCGGTGCGTTGACGTCGTAGGCGGCGCCGAACACGAACGCTTCCAAGGCGACGATCGCGGAGATGATCATCTCGTCGGGGAAACCGGCGTCTCGGAAGCCTGCCGTCACGGCCTCGTACATGGCCAGGGTTTTGGGTGCGTCGGCCACCGGGAGTACTGCAATCACGGGGATGAGCGGCGTATGCTCCGAGAAAACGTCGCGGTAGGACCACGCCCAGCGACGCACAGCTGCATCCCACGGCTCCACCCCGAAAGCGGAGACGTCAACCATCGCTGCCAAGTGGTCTTCCACCAGCAGCAGTACGTCGTCTTTGGAGGCCACATGGTTGTAAAGGGCAGAGGGCGCGACGCCAAGGGATCGTGCCAAGGCCGCCATGGTGAGCCCGTTGTAACCCTTGTTGCTGATCAACTTGAGTGCCGCCGTCGTAATCCCCTCCTGGTCCAGGATGGCCGCCGTCGGACGTCCGGCGCGCCGGCGCACGGATTCGGCGGGGCCTGCGGATGAAGCGGGGATGGGTGCGGGCATCGGGAGCCTTTCTGCTGCCTGTGTCCCCAGCATTATTCCATCGGGTCTTCACAGCAACCGCCTCCAGCGCTACTATGGATGTAAATGAATGCCATTCATTTACTGGTCAGCCACCACGGACGGCCACGGAGAGGACAACATGCAGAATCTTGATCGCGACGTTGTGATCGTCGGCGCCGGACCGTCGGGGTTGACGGCCGCACGCCAACTGAAGAAGGCCGGACTCAGCGTCGCAGTGCTCGAAGCGCGCGACCGTGTAGGCGGCCGCACCTGGACCGACACGATCGATGGCGCCATGCTGGAGATCGGCGGCCAGTGGGTTTCCCCGGACCAGACAGTCCTGATGGACTTGCTGGACGAGCTCGGCCTGAAAATGTACTCACGCTACCGTGAAGGCGAGTCCGTCTACATCGGCGCAGACGGCAAGCGCACCCAGTACACCGGCGACACTTTCCCGGTCAGCGATGAAACCAAGGCCGAGATGGACAAGCTTGTTGCCATCCTGGACGGCCTCGCCGCCGAGATCGGCCCCACCGAGCCCTGGGCACACCCCAAGGCACGCGAGCTGGACACCATCTCCTTCCACCACTGGCTCCGCCAAAACTCCAACGACGAGGAAGCCTGCAACAACATTGGCCTCTTCATCGCCGGCGGCATGCTTACCAAGCCCGCCCACGCCTTCTCGGCACTGCAGGCAGTCCTCATGGCCGCCTCGGCCGGCTCCTTCAGTCATCTGACGGATGAAGACTTCATCCTGGACAAGCGCGTCATCGGCGGCATGCAGCAGGTTTCACTGCTGCAGGCAGCAGAGCTGGGTGACGACGTGGTCCTTAACAGCCCGGTCCGCACCATCAAGTGGGACGACAACAACGTCACGGTCGTCTCTGAGCAGGCAACCGTGAACGCGCGCTATGTGATCATGGCTGTGCCGCCGAACCTGTACTCCCGAGTCTCCTTCGAGCCCCCGCTGCCGCGCCGCCAGCACCAGATGCACCAGCACCAGTCCCTGGGCCTGGTCATCAAGGTCCACGCTGTCTACGACACACCCTTCTGGCGTGAAGAGGGACTGTCCGGCACGGGCTTCAGCGCCGGCGCGCTGGTCCAGGAGGTCTACGACAACACCAACCACGGCGACACCCGCGGCACCTTGGTGGGCTTCGTTTCCGACGAAAAGGCCGACGCCGTGTTCGAGCTCAGTGCCGAAGACCGCAAGAAGGCCATCCTCGAATCGATCGCCGGCTTCCTGGGCGACAAAGCCCTCACCCCTGAGGTCTACTACGAGTCCGACTGGGGTTCTGAAGAATGGACCCGCGGCGCCTACGCGTCCAGCTACGACCTCGGTGGCCTGCACCGCTACGGCAAGGACCAGCACGCCAACGTGGGACCGATCTACTGGTCCTCGTCCGACCTCGCAGCCGAGGGCTAC
>NZ_JABMCX010000020.1 GCF_013179505.1 Paenarthrobacter sp. CM16
TGCCGCGGACCGGTCCGTCCAGGCGCTGGAGGTTGCAGTTGATCACGAAGTTCAGGTTGTCCAGGTTCTCGTTCGCGGCGAGCTGCAACAAACCACGGGACTCGGGCTCGTCCATTTCCCCGTCACCGAGGAACGCCCAGACCTGCTGGTCCGAGGTGTCTTTGATGCCACGGTTCTGCAGGTACCGGTTGGACTGGGCCTGGTAGATCGCGTTCATCGGGCCGATACCCATCGACACGGTCGGGAATTCCCAGAAATCAGGCATCAACCGCGGGTGCGGGTACGAGGACAGGGCATGGCCGGCCTTGGACTTTTCCTGACGGAACCCGTCCAAATCCTCCTCGGTCAACCGGCCTTCCATGAACGCGCGGGCGTACATGCCAGGGGAAGCGTGGCCCTGGAAAAACACCTGGTCCCCGCCACCGGGGTGGTCCTTGCCGCGGAAGAAGTGGTTGAAGCCCACCTCGTACAGGGTCGCGGCACCGGCATAGGTGGAAATATGCCCGCCAACACCAATATCGGAGCGCTGCGCACGGTGGACCATCACCGCGGCGTTCCACCGCATATACGCCCGGTACCGGCGCTCGAACTCCTCGTTCCCCGGAAACTCTGCTTCCTGGTCCACCGGGATCGTGTTCACATAATCAGTGGTCGTCACCATCGGCACACCCACCGACCTCGCGCCGGCACGCTGCAACAAACTCCGCATAATGTACTGGGCACGCTCGGTACCCTGCTCCGCGATCAACGCATCAAGGGACTCAATCCACTCAGCGGTCTCTTCCGGATCACGATCAGGCAGCTGGGCAGTCAACCCGCTGAGGATGTGTGAGGTCTCTTCTCCTGCAGCCACGTCCAACCTTCCTTTAGGCGCATGCATCGGCGCCTCAGGTCTGGCAGGGTATCTGCCCGTCGTGAACGCGTCGTGTGCGACATCTCGGTATCAACAGCCCGGTCGGATGCGCCGGGCAGGTCTTGTGAGCGCTTGGCTGCCCAGTAGAATTCTGCGGGGCGGTCGCCCTGCAGCCAGAGCGCTCATGGCCACTCTAGCTTTCACTGCGCCGCGATGCGTAGCCGTGGGCCCCGAGGGGCGTTGTATGTCACATCTTGCTGGCCTGCGTGACGGAAAGCACGTCACTGTCACGGCCACGAAACACCCCCGGTAATGTGGAATGTGGCCCGTGGCAGGGACAATGGCTTGAAGCACACGCCCAAAGGGTGTTGGCTGTTAGTAATGGAAGTCACTTCAAAAGGAGGAAACGTGAGCGAGGCCGACGCCGCCACATCGGTAAATGTGGCGGAACGAATGGGTTTCAAAGATGGGGATCTGATTCAGGAGCGCGGCTACGACGACGACGTCGACTTCGACTTACGTGACGACATTGAAGATGTCACGGGCTCTGAGCTGCTGGATGAAGACGACCACGACGTAGTAGATGCCGTTGTCTTTTGGTGGCGGGATGGCGACGGCGATCTTGTTGATGCCCTCATGGACTCGCTCACCACGCTGAAGGAAGGCGGAGTTGTCTGGGTGCTGACTCCCAAGTCGGGCCGCGACAACTATGTCTCCCCGGCTGACATCCAGGATGCGGCCCCCACATCCGGACTGCACCTCACCACCTCTGCCGGGGTGTCGAAAGACTGGAGTGCAACCCGACTGGTGCCCAAGAAGAACAAGTGACGGATGTTTCACTGGCGCAGGCTCCAGCGGTGATTCCGCAGCCGGGCCAGCTTGCCCCGGACTTCGAGCTGGTCAATCAGTTCGGCGAGCCCGTCCGCCTGTCGGATTACCGGGGCAGCAATGTAGTCGTCGTTTTTTACCCCTTCGCGTTCTCCGGGATCTGCACCGGTGAACTATGTGAGATTCGCGACAACATTGCGGCGTTCGAAGATTCAAACGCCGTTGTTCTTGCGATCTCCGTAGATAGTAAATTTACGCTTCGCGCCTACGCCCAACAGGAAAGCTATGGCTTTGACCTGCTGGCCGACTTTTGGCCCCATGGTGCGGTAGCCAGGACGTACGGAGTTTTCGACGACGACAGCGGTATGGCTTTGCGGGGAACGTTCATCATCGACGCCGCCGGGGTCATCCGGTACGTGGTGGTCAATCCACGGGGCCAAGCGAGGGACCTTGCTGAATATCGCCGTGCTCTCACGGCCTTGGGTCGGCGGCAGGCATGAGCTCCGTCCGGCCCGGTGTGGGCATGACTGGTTTTGCCAGCATGGCCCCCGCGCCGGTGACACAGCTAGGCGCTGATGAACTTCCCGCCGTCCGGCAGGCCGTCGGCATTATTAGCGGCAAACGACTGGCCGTATTGACGGGCGCGGGGCTGAGTACCGATTCCGGAATTCCTGACTATCGGGGACCGGGCTCCGCGCCGCGGAATCCGATGACCTTCCAGGAGTTCATCGGCAGTGAGGCCAACCGCAGGCGCTATTGGGCCCGGAACCATCTGGGGTGGTCGCATCTCAGGCATGCGGACCCCAACGCAGGACATGCCGCCGTGGCCCAGATGGAGCGGCGGGGTCTTTTGACCGGCCTCATTACCCAAAATGTGGACAGGCTCCATGAGGACGCGGGCAGCGTTAATGTGGTGGATCTGCACGGGCGTTTTGACCAGGTGGTCTGCCTCGAGAACGGTCATATCTTCAGCAGGGGGCTCGTTGCAGCGATCCTGGAGGAGATTAATCCAGGGTTCATCGAAGCTGCCTCGGAGTCCGGCCTGGTGGAAATGGCTCCGGATGCGGACGCAACCGTTGAGGATCCCGAGCTCATCACTTCATTCATCATGGCTGTTTGCCCCAGGTGCGGGGGAACACTTAAACCCGATTTCGTTTACTTCGGCGAAAACGTTCCCAAGGACAGGGTGGAGCGCGCTTATGCCATGGTTGATCACGCCGAAGCCCTTCTGGTAGCTGGTTCGTCCCTGACGGTGCAAAGCGGGCTTCGCTTTGTGCGCCATGCCGCCAAGGCCGAAAAGCCTGTTGTCATCATCAACCGGGGAGCTACCCGGGGTGATAACTTCGCCACCCTGAAACTTGAGCTCGGAGTCAGCGGCACCCTGGACTATCTGGCCCGGAATCTGCCGGATCTTCCGGACGGGAATCCGCCGATTGGTGTTTCCAGCAATTGATGATGTAGAGTCGTTGTTCGTTGGTTGAAGCGCTGAGGCACTGAAACTGCACCATGGGTCTTTAGCTCAGCTGGTAGAGCGCCACGTTTACACCGTGGATGTCATCGGTTCGATCCCGGTAGGACCCACCAAGGGAAACCCCGTCAATCCAAGCCTTACGGCTGATTGACGGGGTTTTTTATTGTGCAAGCGCCGCCTGCAGCGCGTTCATTTAATGTCAGGGCCCGGCTTTAGGGTCTTCGCCATGGAGCACGTAGATATCCGTAGCAGCGCGCAAGGCACACCGTTGGTCGTCCTGAGGGGCAACCGTGAATGGCGGATCGTGGTGGAGCCCGTGCGCTGGTTTGAGCGTGTCTCCTGGTGGGAGCAATCGAGGCGAATGCCCCGGGGACAAGGCCGCGTGGATGTGGAGGTCTGGCAGGTCCAGGTTCGTTTGGGAAACAATGTCCGGTCCAGCATCGCCACGTGGGAGCTGGTGCGGGATGGTGCAGGCGGGGGCTGGTGCCTCAGGGGCGAAGAAGTGGCCGCGGCTTAGCTTTCCCGGGAAATGGATGAGCTCTCCACCACGACTATTGGGGGATGCCGCGGTGGAGAGCTCGAAGATGAATATACAGCGAACTTTTGGGTTTGGAAAGCGGAGCATTCCAAGCTACCGGAACATGTAGCGGATTGGGCTGGCTGAGGCCTCGAGGGCTCAGTCAGCTGCCACTATGATGGGAAGTGTTCAGCGGAATGAACGCGAAGATCGTACTGACGAAGGAGAATCATGGCCGATTCCCGCACCACCCGTTCTGAAGGGCTGGGTGCTTCGTCGCCTGCGCCAGCTGTAACCCGCGCCGCCGCGGTTCTTGAGGCATTGGCAGGTTCTCCGTCGGGACGTTTGACCTTGAGCGATCTTTCCCGCGAACTAGGCATCCCTAAATCGTCGACGTCAAATCTCTTGCTGGCCCTTGAAGAAGCGCGCCTCATCACCCGGCAAGGTGCGGACTTTGCCTTGGGTCGAAAGCTCGTTGAGCTCGGTGCTGCCTACCTAAGCCGCCTGGACGAGGTACAAGAGTTCTACAAGTACTGCGAGCAAGCGCCCACACTTTCAGGTGAGACCGTGCGCATAGCAATGCTCGATGGCGACCATGTCATCTACCTGGCCCGGTACGAGGGGCATCCGGCGGTAAGGCTGACGTCCAACATCGGCGACAAGATGCCCGTTTCCCTCTGCAGCGTTGGCAAAGCCCTGCTGGCGCAGCTGCATGATCACGATATTGAGGCAATGTTTCCCGATGGCATGCAACTGCCGGTCATGACAGCCAACTCGCTACGCACTGCCGAGGAACTCAAGTCCCAGATAATCACCATCCGAAAGCAAGGGTTTGCTTTCGAGGATGAAGAGTCAACAGTGGGTGTGGTGTGCCTCGCTGTGCCCGTCCCCACCCACGGAGCCCACGGTCCAAGCCTTGGCCTCTCGGTGACTGCGTTGAAGGCCACCTACTCCGAAGAGCAGGGTGCGCTGATGGTCAAGGAGCTTAAGGAGTTGGCCCGTTCCCTGGGAAACCCAATGGGATAGCGCGGCTCGCTGAGTGTCCAGAAAAAATAAATCTGATTTCAACCTTGGCACATAGTTCAACAAGCTGTACGCTGTTCATCATAGTGATCTTGGCGGTGATGCCATCACTATCTCGCCGGGCCAACGGGGGCCTGGGGTGATTTTGAGGGAGTGCTTGTGATAACTCGTACTAATACACAGATTGCGGCTGAGGCTGACGATGCTGTGGTTGCACCGGAACAGCTGCGCCGGGCCACCTTGGCCAGTTCCGTGGGTTCAGCTTTGGAATACTACGATTTCTATATTTATGGGCTGGCCTCCGCGCTGATCTTTGGTCCGTTGTTCTTTTCCCCCCTCGGCCCGGATGGTGCGCTGATCGCTTCCTTCGCCACCTATGGCGTCGGTTTCGCCGCCCGCCCCTTTGGTGGGTTGATCTTTGGCTACATTGGTGACAGGTTCGGCCGGAAAATGGTCCTGATCCTGACCATTGCCTTGATGGGTACCGCAAGCTTCGCCATTGGGTTGCTGCCAACCTTCGAGCAGGCCGGGATGCTCGGGGCGGTCCTGCTGGTGACCTTGAGGATCATCCAAGGCCTCGGTGCCGGCGCTGAGCAGGCAGGGGCCACCACGCTGATTTCCGAAGTCGCGCCGCGCCGTCGTCGTGGTTTCTACGCCTCTTTGCCTTTCGTTGGCATCCAGTTGGGCACGCTCCTCGGCGCAGGGACTTTTGCGTTGATCGCCATGGCTGACAAGTCTGTCCTTCAGGGATGGCTCTGGCGTGTGCCGTTCCTAGCCAGCTTCATCCTGATTGCCGTGGCCATTTTCATTCGCCTCAAGCTCAAGGAAACACCTGCTTTCCAAGAGTTGGAGAAGCACAAGAACGTGGTCAAGAACCCCATCGGTGCGCTGTGGAAGCACTCCAAGAAGAATGTGCTCCTTGGCATCGGACTCCGTATGGGAGAAAACGGCAACTCCTCCATTTATTCGGCCTTGCTGGTGTCGTTCATGAGCATGCCCGCTGGTGTCTTCGCCGGTAACAACTCGATTGGCCCTGTGGGCCTGTTGATCGCCGCCGGCTTCGCGGCGGTCTTGGTGGTGACATTCGGCGCGTTGTCCGACAAGTTCGGCCGCGTTCCGGTGTACCGCTACGGCGCCCTGTTCCAGGGCATCATCGCCGTTCCTGCCTTCTATCTGGTCACCTTGGGCAACGTCACCTTGGTGTGGGTTGTCATGGCCGTGGGTATCGCCATCGGTGTCCAGTCAATGCTCGGCCCCCAGTGCCCCCTGCTGCCGGAACTGTTCGGTTCCCAATACCGCTTTACCGGTGTGGCCATGAGCCGGGAGATCTCGGCTGTCCTGGCTGGAGGACTCGCGCCACTGCTGGGTGCGTTGATGCTGGCGGCAACCAACCACTCATGGCTTGTACTGGCCATCTACTCCTTGGTGCTGGCGCTCATCTCCTTCGTCACCACCTTTTTCACTCCGGAGACGGCGGGGCGCGATCTCGTCAGCACGGAAGACGCCAAGTAGCGTCCCGGCACAACAAAGGCAGCGCGGCACCCTCGACTCGGTGGGGGCCGCGCTGCTGTCGTCACGGATGACTTCTACGTTCTATTCCGGTTCGGCAAGGGCGTCGAAGGCAGCAACGGCGGTGGCGTTGGGCGCCTTCGTCCCACGGAACCGGTGTGCCCGGGCGTTTTCCTCGTAGGGCTTGAAGTCCACTTCATAGCCGTCGCCCAGCTCATCAGCAACACGTTGGGCCAGGCGTTGACCTTCTACGGTGTACTTGGCAGCTCTTTCCGTTGACTTCCACGTGAAGTCCCGCGTCAAGGAATCGTAGTAGAACTGCTCCCAGTTCCGGAGCTCGTGCACCAGTCCCTCGGTCAACCCGGTGAGAGAGTACTCGATCGGAACATCCAGCCAGAGGACTGTATCCCCGTAGTCCGGAAAGAGGCGCACCACCGTGCGCTGAGGCATCTCCGAGGCGTTCATGTGGCGATGCTACGCCGGTCGACACAACAAAGGCACGGCCAAGTTGCCTTGGCCGCGCCTTTGCACTGAACCTCCGTCAGCCCACGAGGGGCGGAATGAGTCTTAGTAGAAGTGGATGGGATCCACCAGGTGGGGTAGCTCACCGCCGGCCATGAAGGTACGCAGGTTGCTGCAGAACCGTTCTGCGATGAGACGGTTCTCAGCCGTACTCAGGGCGGATGTATGCGGGGACACCAGCACCCGGGGGTGGCTCCACAGCGGACTGTCCTGGGGGAGGGGTTCGACGGCAAAGACGTCAAGGCATGCATAGGAAACCTGGCCATTGTCCAGCGCTTCGAGCAGGGCATCCTCATCCACCACGGTTCCGCGACCCACATTGACGAATACGGTGCCCGGCTTCATGGCGTTGAAGATGTCCTTATTGAACAGCTTCTCCGTATAGGGGGTGCCGGGAAGGGTGTTCACCACAGCATCGGCGTCGGCGAGTAATCCGGGCAGACCGTCATTATCGGTGACCTCATCAATGCCCTCGATGGCCCCGACGTTGCGTTTGGTGCCGCTGACTTTCATGCCCAAAGCCCGCGCAATCCGTGCTGTTTCCAGCCCGATCTCACCCAGGCCCGCGATGACCAGCTTGGAACCATTGGCCAGCTTTGTGGGGGTGCGCAGCTCGGGCCAGAACTTGGCGGCCTGGTCCTGTGCCATCTCTGCGCTGCGCTTGAATCCGTTAAGGATGCCGAATGCGGAAAACTCGGCCAGGGGTAGTGCATGGACTCCGGCTGAGGTGGTGACGTGGAACTTCTGCAGGGTTTCGGTGTCCAGGCCTGAAGCCTTGACCGCTCCACCGGCCCCTGCGGCCATGGCGTGGATCCACGCCAGGTGCGGGTTCTCCGCAGCGATGCGCGCCAGGCCGGCGGGGCTTTCGTTGGGGAAGCCGTAAAGAACCTGAGCCCGGTTCAGCATGCCCCAATAGCGTTCCTCCTGTTCGGGCGTCCGCTTGAAAGCGGGGTCGCCGGCATGATCGGCCGGGAAGCGCTCCGGGGGGAGCAGCTCGGGATCGTAGAGAACTGTTACGGAGGGATCTACAGCGCGGATCAGCTCTACGTGCTCTGCTTCGAGCGGCACAGCGATGGCGATGGTCAGTTCATCAGTCGTCATGGTGTTCATCATACTGAATGGCGGCTAGGATATTGAACAGAATTTACTAAGATGACCACAAAGAAGTGAGGTGTCAACTACGGTGACCAATCAGCGCGTAGGTTTTGTAGGCCTCGGACTCATGGGAGCGCCCATGGCCGCCAACCTCGTCAGGGCCGGGTGGACTGTCACAGCCTGGAACCGCTCACATGCCGCCTTCGAAGACCTTCCCACGGTCCAGCGGGTAGAAAACGTTGTGGAACTGCGTCATGAGGATGCCATCATCTTCATGCTCCCCGATTTGCCCTTCATCGAAGAAGCCGCAGCCGACTTACTTGAATCATGGCGGAACGAACCGCCAAAGCCAGGCACCGCCGTCGTCATCATGAGCAGCGTCTCGCCCACGGCGGTACAGCACTTCGCTGAAACAGTCCACGCCGCAAGCGGCGGCAACGCCGTGGTGGTGGATGCGCCGGTCAGCGGAGGCACAGCGGGTGCCACGGAAGGGACGTTGGCCATCATGGTCGGAGCCACCGAAGCCCAATTCGCAGCAATCCAACCGCTGCTCGGTGCCATGGGAACCACTGTACGGCGGATGGGGGCACTGGGATCAGGGTCGCTGGCCAAGGCTTGCAACCAATTGATCGTCGGAACCACGACGGCGGCACTTGCCGAAGCTGCCGAGCTCGCCGAGCGCTCCGGCATGGATGTGGAGGCCCTCTTTGACGTCCTCTCCGGAGGGCTGGCCGGTAGCCGGGTGCTGGACAACGTTGGCCCCAGGCTGGCAGCCAAAGACTATGCGCCCACCGGCCCCGCCAAGTTCATGCATAAGGATCTTGGCTTTGTCCTGGGCAGTGCGGCAGCCGTCGGTGCCGCCGTTCCCATGGCATCCGCCGCCACTGAACTTTACGCAGAACTCAAACGCCAGGGCCTGGGCGACCAGGACCTTGCCGTCGTCCGTCAAACCATTGCAAACCTCAGCCGGACCCCCGCAGCGACGAGGAGCAACATAAGCTGCGCAACTCCTGGAAGGAATGAACAATAATCATGAGCGCACTTTTTGACTTGACCGGGCGGGTTGCCTTGGTGACAGGCTCAAGCAGGGGAATAGGCAATGCCCTGGCAAGGGGACTGGCCGATGCCGGAGCCACAGTGGTGCTGAACGGCATCAACCCGGAACGGCTCGAAGCGGCCCATAAGGCAATGGCGGTTGACTACCCGGCGGTTCAAGTCCATAGCCTGGCGTTCGACGTCACGGACGCCACGTCCGCCGCTGAGGGGGTTGCCTGGATAGAACAGAACGTCGGCCCGCTGGACATCCTGGTCAACAACGCCGGGATCCAGCACCGCGTGCCCATGCTTGATTTGGACGTCAAGGACTGGGACCGGGTGATCACCACAGACCTGACCAGTGCGTTCCTTGTGGGCAGGGAAGCGGCCAGGCATATGATCCCCCGGGGACAAGGGAAGATCATCAACATCTGTTCGGTCCAGACGGACCTGGCCCGCCCCACCATCGCACCCTATGTGGCGGCCAAAGGCGGTCTTCGAAACCTGACCCGGGCCATGACCGCTGAGTGGGCCGCGTCCGGGTTGCAGATCAATGGCATCGCGCCAGGGTATATCCACACGGAAATGACCCAAAACCTGGTGGACGACTCCGACTTCAACTCCTGGATCCTTGGCCGCACCCCTGCCAACCGCTGGGGAACAGTGGCTGATCTCGCCGGACCAGTGGTGTGGCTGTCCTCCCAGGCTTCGAACTTCGTCAACGGCCAGACGATCTTCGTCGACGGCGGAATGACGGTGGTGGTCTGATGGGCATCAATCTCCCGGTCTCAGGCCCGGCTGTAGTAGCCCACGGCAAGGGTGATCTCCGGATCGAGGACATTCCTTTGACCACGCCCGCACCAGATGAAGCGATCATCGAGATCGCTTACGGCGGGATCTGCGGTTCCGATCTCCATTACTGGCTGCACGGCGCAGCGGGTGAGTCGATCCTCAAGGAGCCCATGGTCCTTGGTCACGAAATTGTGGGAGTGGTCCTCCAACAGGCAGCCGATGGTTCCGGCCCTGGCATGGGAACACCGGTGGCCGTCCATCCAGCGACGCCCGCGCCCGGAGATGCCAGGTATCCCCAGGACCGGCCGAATCTCTCCCCGGGCTGCACGTACTTGGGCAGCGCCGCCCGCTATCCACATACTGACGGCGCGTTCAGTCGATACGCCAACCTGCCCGCCAGGATGCTCCGGCCACTGCCGGAGAGCCTGGACCTTCGCACGGCTGCGCTCGTGGAACCGGCCAGCGTCGCCTGGCACGCAGTGGCCCGCGCCGGGGACGTCAAGGGAAAGAGGGCCCTGGTCATCGGCAGCGGTCCCATCGGTGCGCTCGCCGTCGCCGTCCTTAAGCGTGCCGGCGCGGCCAGTATTGTTGCCGTCGACATGCATGACAAGCCGCTGGAAATCGCTCGCGCTGCAGGCGCTTATGAGGTCCTGAAAGGCGACGATGCCAAGGCCATCGCGGCAGTTGATGCCGACGTCGTCATCGAATCCTCGGGCAGTCACCACGGTCTCGCGTCGGCCATTAAGGGCGCAACGCGGGGAGGCAAAGTGGTGATGGTCGGGCTTCTGCCGTCAGGCCCGCAGCCGGTTCTTATTTCGCTGGCTATCACTCGGGAGCTGGAACTCCTGGGATCTTTCCGCTTCAATGACGAAATAGACCACGTTATTTCGGCGCTGGCCGATGGCTCGCTGTTTGTGGACCCTGTGAAACCCACGAATTCGGTCTCGCCCATGGCCTTGAAGCCTTTGAAGTAGCGAAGAACTCCGCGGTGTCCGGAAAAGTCCTGCTGAACTTCGGGTAGGAACGGCTAGTTGTTGGAGACCGGGACAAAGACCCGGGGCTGGTCATCCCAGCTGGGTGCCAGTTCGGCGATAGTCTGCCGCATGATCTTCGCTGCGGCGTCACGAGCCGCGGAACCGTCGCCGGCGTCGATCGCGTGGGCGACGTCCATGTGCCACTGGAGCGCCTGCTTCTGGGGGTGCTCCGGCATGAGTCCGTGCACCGTACGCCCGGTGAGGGTCTCTGTGACCTGGCCAATGAGGTTGGCGAACATTTCGTTGCCCGAGCCGGACAGCACCAAGGCATGGAAGCGAATATCAAGGTCCAGGAACTTTGCCATGTCGCCGGCATCTCCTGCTTCTTTCATGGCCAGCGAAATGCTGACGAGCTCCTGGCGGAGGCTTTCCGGAGCGTTGCCTGCGGCCAGTTCGGCAGCAACAGGCTCGACGGCGGAACGCAGCTCCGCGAGCGACCTCAACTGGGCGCCACGCCCCTCGCCGGCCAACCGCCAGCGAATGACCAAGGGATCAAAGGGATTCCAGCGGTGCGCAGGCAGGACCCTGATGCCCACCCGCTTGATGGTCTCTACCAGGCCCAGCGATTGCAGAACGCGCACAGCTTCACGGACTACCGAGCGGGAAACCTTGAGCTCATCTTCCAGGTGCTCGGCCAACATCACGTGGCCGGTAGGAAGGGCGCCGCCAACAATCCGGGTTCCCAGATGCTCAACGGCGCGGTGGTGGAGGCTGGTTGACATAGAGGTAAGCATAGTGGCGCCGAGGACGCCTGCGTGCCGGGCCGGTTGTCATTTGCCCGTCCGCACGCCTGTGGAATCCGGCGCCCATCATAGACTGTTTATGACGCGGGAAACTTCCACAACGTGGGCACCGCTTTCCCGCCCACGGTCTTAATACGTATGGTTTATTACAGCCCCTGGTTTTGAAATCGCTTCCTGCCTGCCCAAGGGGGGTAGGCCGGACTGTTTGTACACGAACGAATTGGAGTTTTGATGTCAGCACACATCGGTGTCACCGGCCTTGCGGTGATGGGCGCCAACCTGGCCCGCAACCTCGCCCGCAACGGCTTCACCGTGGCTCTCCACAACCGCTCCGTGGAAAAGACTGACGCCCTGCTCGAAAAGCATGGCACGGACGGCGACTTCATCCGCACGGAAACGCTGCAGGAACTCGTAGACTCCCTCGAAAAGCCCCGCCGCGTCCTCATCATGGTCAAGGCCGGCGCTCCCGTTGACAACGTGATCGAGCAGCTCGAACCGCTGCTCGAAGCCGGCGACATCATCATCGACGCCGGCAACTCCCACTACGAAGACACCCGTCGCCGGGAAGCTGCCCTGGCAAAGAAGGACCTGCACTTTGTGGGCGTTGGTGTATCCGGTGGCGAAGAAGGTGCCTTGAACGGCCCGTCCATCATGCCCGGCGGCTCGCGGGAGTCCTACGACGCCCTTGGCCCGCTGCTGGAAAAGATCTCCGCAAAGGTCGACGGCGAACCCTGCTGCGCTTGGATCGGCACCGACGGCGCCGGCCACTTCGTCAAAATGGTGCACAACGGCATTGAGTACGCCGACATGCAGGTCATTGGTGAAGCCTTCGACCTCCTCCGCTCCGGCGCCGGTATTGAGCCCGCTGAGCAGTCCAAGATCTTCGCTGAGTGGAACAAGGGCGATCTGTCCTCCTTCCTGATCGAAATCTCCGCCGAGGTCCTTGGCCACGTTGACGCCAAGACGGGCAAGCCGTTCGTGGACGTCGTGGTCGATGCTGCAGGCCAGAAGGGTACAGGCCGCTGGACGGTCATCTCCGCCCTGGAACTCGGTTCCCCGGTCTCCGGCATCGCCGAGTCCGTTTTTGCCCGTGCACTGTCTTCCCAGACCGAACAGCGCAAGCTCGGCCAGGAACTGCTCGCCGGCGAAGAAGCCTCCGTGGAAATCCCCGAGACCTTCGTCGAAGACGTCCGCCAGGCACTCTACGCCTCCAAGCTGGTCTCCTACGCCCAAGGCCTGGACATGCTGACCTCAGCTGCCAAGGAGTACGGCTGGGACCTCAAGCTGGACGAGATCGCCTCGCTCTGGCGTGCAGGCTGCATCATCCGCGCAGAGCTGCTCAAGGACATCACCAAGGCCTACGCGGCCGAGGAGAAGCCCGCCAACCTGCTGTTCGCCCCGGCCTTCACCAAGGCAATCGCCGAGGCACTCCCGGCATGGCGCCGTGTAGTTGCTACCGCTGTCCAGCTGGGCATCCCGGTACCCGTGTTCTCCTCCTCGCTGGCCTACTACGACGGCCTGCGCCGCAAGCGCGTCGCTGCTGCCCTGATCCAGGGCCAGCGCGACCTCTTCGGTGCACACACCTACGGCCGTGTTGACACCGAGGGCACGTTCCACACCCTGTGGGGCGAAGACAAGTCCGAGATCTCTGCAGTGGACACCCACTAGCATCAGCTTCACGCCAAGGGCCGGTCCACCCCAGCTACGCTGGGGGAGGCCGGCCTTTGCCGTACCTGAACAGAAGGAGAACCGTGAAGAGATCCCGCGTCGCGGTGGTCACTGGAGCCTCCGCAGGAATCGGCTTTGATACGGCCATCGCCCTCCGTGACGCCGGGTTCACGGTCTATGCCGGAGCGCGCCGCCTGGAGAAGATGGAGCCGCTGAAGGGCCACGGCATCACTGTCCTGTCATTGGATGTCACCTCGGAAGAATCCATGGCATCGGCGGTGGCGCTGGTCGAAGAGGCTCACGGGCACCTTGATGTGCTGGTGAACAATGCCGGCTATGG
Source organism: Paenarthrobacter sp. CM16 (assembly GCF_013179505.1). Lineage (GTDB taxonomy): Bacteria > Actinomycetota > Actinomycetes > Actinomycetales > Micrococcaceae > Arthrobacter. Next base: position 13,431 of record NZ_JABMCX010000020.1, read on the forward strand.
CTCGTACGGGTCCCTCGAGGAAGTTCCGTTGGCTGAAGGCAGGCGTCAGCTGGAGGTCAATGTCATGGGTCTGGCAAGGATGACGCAATTGGTGATCCCAGGCATGCGCAGGGTCCGTTCAGGACGGATCATCAATGTCACCTCCATTGGCGGAAAAATATATGAGCCGCTGGGCTCTTGGTACCACGCGAGCAAATTCGCCGTCGAGGGCATGAGTGACTCCCTGCGCCTGGAACTGAGGCCGCACGGCATCGACGTCGTGATCGTTGAACCGTCCGGGACCAACAGCGAATGGGGCACCATTGCGGGGGAGGGGCTGCTGGCCACGTCAGGGGATGGGCCCTACCAGCAGCAGGCTCATGTGGTGGCTGCCGCTCTGGCCTCGACATCCGGAGAAGGGCACGTCTTGTCGACACCCGCGCGGGTTGTTGCGAACGTCATTGTGAGGGCTGCAACGGCAAAACGCCCCAGGACCCGCTACCCGGTGGGCAGGGGAGCCTGGAGCGTCCTGGCACTGCGAAAATTCCTTCCGGATCGAGCCTTCGATGTAGTCTTCTGGAATTTATACAGGAGACTTGCGGGCTAGATCCGGTACTCGATGTAATACTCTGCGGGGTCCACAGCGGGCTTCGTTTCGGACCTGGCATCGCGGTGCCGCCAGGTGGCCGGAATGCCGGTGATGATGGATTCCGGTGGCGCGTCCTTGACCACCACGGCGTTGGCGCCGATCGCACTGCCGGCGCCGATGGTGATAGGGCCGAGGACCTTTGCGCCTGCGCCGATAGTGACGCCGTCACCAATGGTCGGGTGCCGTTTGACCTTGGCCAGGGAACGTCCGCCGAGCGTTACTCCGTGATAGATCATCACGTCCTCGCCGATTTCGGCGGTTTCCCCGATCACCACGCCCATGCCGTGGTCGATGAAGAACCGTCGACCAATGGTCGCGCCGGGATGGATTTCGATGCCCGTCAGGAACCTGGCCAGCTGCGAGATCAAGCGTGCAGGAAAACGAAGGGCAGGACTCTGCCACAGCCGATGCGTCACACGGTGGGCCCAGATGGCGTGCAGGCCGGAATATGCGAAAAAGTTCTCAAAAGAGCCTCGAGCCGCCGGGTCATGTGACCGGGCGGCATCGAGGTCTTCCTTAAGCCTTGCGAAGAAGCTCACAAAGACCTTTCTACAGGAAATGAAGGTGAGCGGGCTAAGGCTCAGCCGCGGATGTCGTCGAACAGCACAGTGGAGATGTAACGCTCACCAAAGTCACAGACGACCGCAACGATCAACTTGCCGGCATTCTCGGGGCGCTTGGCCAGCTCAAGGGCGCCCCACACGATGGCGCCGGAAGAAATGCCGCCAAGGATGCCTTCACGGGCACCGAGTTCACGGGCAACGCGGACGGAATCTTCCAGCGTGGCATCGAGGACTTCGTCGTAAACGTTGGTGTCCAGGATTTCCGGTACGAAGTTGGCGCCGATGCCCTGGATCTTGTGGGGGCCCGGAGCGCCACCATTCAAGATGGCGGAGTCCTTGGGTTCGATAGCGACAATCTGAACGCCCGGCTTGCGTTCCTTGAGGACCTGCCCGACGCCGGTGATGGTTCCACCGGTGCCAACGCCGGCAACAAAGATGTCCACTTCGCCGTCGGTGTCTTCCCAGACTTCCTCAGCGGTGGTGGCACGGTGGATCGCCGGGTTGGCTTCGTTGGCGAACTGCTGGGCCCAGATGGAGTTCTCCGTGTTGGCCACGATTTCCTGGGCCTTCTCGACGGCGCCCCGCATGCCTTCAGAGCCTGGCGTCAGGACAATTTCGGCACCGTAAGCGCGCAACATGACCCGGCGCTCGGTGGACATGGTCTCCGGCATGGTCAGGATGACCTTGTAGCCACGAGCTGCACCAACCAATGCCAGGGCGATGCCGGTGTTGCCGGAAGTACCTTCTACGATGGTTCCGCCGGGCTTCAAGGCGCCGGACTTCTCGGCTGCGTCAATAATGGCCACACCGATGCGGTCCTTGACGCTGTTGGCCGGGTTGTAGAACTCGAGCTTGACCGCAACCGTGGCGTCGAGGCCTTCGGTAAGCCGGTTCAACCGGACCAGCGGTGTGCGGCCTACCAGCTGCGTGACGTCGTCGTAGATCCTTGCCATGAAAATTACGCCTATCTCTGAAGAGGGATTGCTGAGGTCAGCCTAACCAGCCGGGTCGAAACACCGCTAAGCAGTAAGCCATGCAGAGTAATATTTCCGGGCCTTGGCCAGTTTCGGGTTAATAATCACCTGGCAATATCCCTGATACGGGAATTTGGCGTAGTAATTCTGGTGAACTTCCTCGGCCTCATGGAACTCGGGCAGGCGGCTGACTTCGGTCACAATCGGATCGGACCAGAGGGCCTGTGCGCGCTCAATGGCCTCTTCGAACAGGACCTTCTCCTCCGTCGTGGTGTAGAACATCGAGGACCGGTACTGGGTGCCAACGTCATAACCTTGCCGGTTCAGGGTGGAGGGGTCATGCAGGGCAAAGAACATGTCCAGGATGACCTCTTCGGGGACGACGGTTTCGTCGAACGTTACGGCCACCACTTCAGCATGTCCCGTGGTTCCGGAGCAGACCTGGTAGTAATCGGGATTACGGACGTGGCCGCCTGTGTAGCCCGAGACAACCGAGCTGACACCGCGGGTTTTCTGGTAAACGGCGTCCAGGCACCAGAAGCAGCCACCGCCAAGTACGAAAGTTTTCATGTTCTCTTCAATGGATGGGAGGGCTTGATGATTCCCGCTTCACCTTACGGGAGAATTACGGCACCCGGCAGGGACTCCGGGTGGTAGGAGTGCCTCATCCGCCGTTGGAGGGAAGAAATAGGGAAGAATAAGAGCATGGAAGCAGTAAACACCGGCATTTCTGATGCGGATTCGGTCGATGATGACCAAACAGTTGAAGAGGACCAAACAGCTGAGGCCAGTGGCGACCCCACGCTTGGCCAGGTATTGCTGGCCGTCGAAGAACTCTGGCCTGAGTCATTGGCCGAGGACTGGGACGAAGTGGGTTTGGTGGTGGGGCGCCCCAATGTTCCCGTAACCAAGGTCCTTTTTGCAGTCGACCCCACGTTGGCAGTCATAGATGAAGCCATTCAGTGGGGTGCCGGGCTGCTGATCACCCACCATCCCCTACTCCTTAAGGGAGTGAACTCCGTGGCGGCCACCTCCGCCAAGGGCCTGGCAGTCCATCGGTTGATCGAAGCCGGAACCGGGCTCCTGACCGTCCATACCAACGGGGACTCCGCGGTGGGGGGAGTCTCGGACGTCCTTGCTGACGCCTTCGGGCTGGAAAATGTGGAGCCGTTGACTCCCGCTGCCCATGGTTTACCGGAAGAGGGCATCGGTCGCGTGGGCGACCTTTCGGAACTGGCCACGCTTGGCGATTTCGCCGCGAAGGTCTTCGAAATGCTTCCCTCAGTGGCCGGCGGTGTCCGCGTTGCCGGAGACAAGGACGGACTGGTGCGGCGGGTTGCCGTATGCGGCGGCGCCGGCGATAGCCTCCTTGATGCGGTCAGGGCCAGCAATGCGGACGTGTATGTGACCGCTGACATGCGCCACCATCCGGCCTCCGAAGCCCGCGAAGGTGCAAGCAACGGGCGCCCCTACCTGATCGACGTTTCGCACTTCGCCAGCGAGTGGCTGTGGTTGCCGGCCGCGGCCGAAGCGCTGGGCAACGTGCTTGCGGACCAGGGTTACGACGTCGAAATCCGGGTCAGCAGCACCAACAGCGATCCTTGGGACTTCATACTCACTCCCGGCGGGGACTAGAGTCTAGAAGGATACGGACAGCCCTCACGGAATGGGGGCACGTCCGGCCGGAACTGATCCCCAGGCCCGGCGGCGACAAGCGGAGGTAAGCGTGGCGAAAGCAGCACCGGCAGAACAATTGAAATTGCTTGAACTGCAGGGGCTGGATGCCAAGCTCAAGTCGTTGGCCGGCCGTCGGAAGGTCTTGGAAACGGATCCCAGGATCACGGACCTGACGGATGCGTTGAGTGTCGCCAATGGCGAACTCGGAGCGGCCAAAGTTGCTGTCCATGACGCCGAGGCCGAACTGCGCAGGGCGGAAGCGGATGTGGAGCAGGTAGCCACCCGGATTGAACGTGACGAAACACGGCTTAACAGCGGTACCGGCCTGTCCAAGGACCTGGTGGCACTCCAAAGTGACATCGCCTCACTGAACAAGCGCCGCTCGGACCTTGAGGATGTTGAACTCGAGATCCTGGAGCGCCTGGACACACTGCGTGAACGCCAGGCCGCCCAGCAGTCGATCGTTGATGACATCCAGGGCTCATTTGGCAGCATCCGTGCTGAGTTGGATGAAGCCACTGCCGAGATCGCTGCCGAAGAAACCGTGGTCCGGGGTCAACGTGCAGCGTTCGCCGACACCCTGGATGCCGGATTGTTGGCGGTTTACGAGAAGACCATCGCCAAGCGTGGTGTCGGGGCTGCCCGTTTGTTCCACGGCAAGTCCGAAGGCTCGGGCATGATGCTCAGCCCCGGCGACCTTGCCGAGGTCAAAGCCGCAGCCGAGGACGAGATCGTTTACTGCCCGGATTCAGGGGTCATCCTGGTCCGTTCGGCCGAGTGGAACTGACTTAGCCCCGCCCTTCCCGGCCCGGGCTCAGCTGGACAGGATGATGTTCAGCGCGTGGGGCTTGCGGGGCGTGCCCTCAACGAGTTCCGCTGTCCAGACTTCACCGGCGGCCTTCAGGAGCTGACCTGGAGTTGCCGGGGCTTTGCCGCGCCTGGTCAGCAAGTGCCGCGCCAGCTCGCCGCGGGTGTGCTTGGCGAAGTGGCTCACCACCGTGCGCTTGCCGTTTGCCTCATTGAAAACGTTGACATTGACGGTCTGTGCCGCCGGGGGAGCCCAGGCTGCAGCGTAGGTGCTGGAGCGGCAATCGACCAGGAGCTCACCTTCGCTGCGCGTGGCGAGTGCAGCGTTCAGCTGCGGCTTCCAAAATGAGGCGAGGCGTCCGACGTCGGGCAGTGCCGTTCCCATGGACAGCCGATAGGCGGGCACGTGGTCGCCAAAGCCGATGGCGCCCCACAAGGCTGAGACCACCAGGATGGATTCGGTGGCCTTACGCCGCTGCGTGGGCGTCATGCTGTTGTAGCCCAAGGCGTCGTAAAGAACGCCCGAATAGACCTGGTGCGCCGGCGCGGCCGGTTCTGCATGGAGTCGGGTATTACGTTCGACGTCGTCCCGCAGCGAGGCTCCGACGCCCAGTAAAGCCAGCGCGTCCTCGTGCGCGCTGACCGTCCCCAGGGCCTCAAGGACTTTTGCCCGGTAAGGATTCAGCTCCGGAAAACTGAGGGACTCCCACTCGATGGCGGAACCTTTGGCAGCGGGGGTCTTGCCTTCGGAAGGCGGAAGCAGAATCAGCACCAGCCGATATTACCGCCGGACTTCGGCCGGTCCCAACGCCGGTAGACTGGACAGCGGATGGGTCGACCAGGCGGTCGCGCGTCACGAAAGTGGCTCGAGGAACGTCCGGGCTCCGCAGGGCAGGGTGGTGGGTAACGCCCACTCGGGGTAACCCGCAGGCCAGTGCCACAGAGAACAGACCGCCTGCGCTGCGTGATGGTTTCATCGCGCCGCAGCAGGTAAGGGTGAAACGGTGGTGTAAGAGACCACCAGCTCCCTGGGTGACCGGGGAGGCTAGGTAAACCCCACCCGGAGCAAGGCCAGACAGGACACGTTTGAGGGCTGCCCGCCCGAGTGTCCGGGTAGGCTGCTGGAGGGCGTCGGCAACGGCGTTCGTAGATGGATGGCCGCCACTCCTTTTCCGGTAACGGAAGGGGATGACAGAACCCGGCGTATCGGTCGACCCATCCATTTATGACTGCAGCAAAACCGGCGTGTGAGTGATTTCACGCCTTCGGGCGGCCAATGCTCCCGCCTTCCGCCCTAGAATGGTTACTGAACGTAGATGTTCTGCCGCCGGGACTGCGTTCGCAGCCGGCGGATTTTTCTTTGCTCTCGTTCAAGGCGCTGTGGGTGGACCGAAGCCCGCCGGCGCATGTGCCGCAGGACTACTCCGGGCGGCCGCTGCCATCTGCATACGAGGACGTATGTGGTTGACCCAAGGAAGGTAGTTCTGTGAGCCAGACGTCAGATTCTTGTCTTGATAAGTGGATGGGCCGGGAGGCTCTCGCCGAGGCCATGATTCCGGTGATCGGCCGGCTGTACCGGGAAAACAACGTGGTCACCAGCATCCACGGCCGCAGCTTGATCAACAAGTCCACCATGAACATCCTCAAGGCACACAGATTTGCCCGCCGGATGAGCAACCACGAGCTCCTGCTCGAAGAGACCGCACCCCTGCTGAACGCCCTGTCGGAACTGGAACTCGGCGCAGCAGCCATTGATATTGCACGATTGACCGAGAAGTACCGGGCCGAAGGCAATGGCGCCTCCCTGGATGAGTACCTGCGTGCAGAGCTTGCTGAGATCGTGGGCAAGCGTGGCGCGGACGACCGCACCAGCACCGACGTCGTGCTTTATGGCTTTGGGCGTATCGGCCGTCTCCTGGCCCGCATCCTTATCGAAAAAGCAGGTGGCGGCCACGGCCTGCGGCTCCGCGCGATCGTGGTGCGCAAGGGCGCGGAGAATGACCTCGTCAAGCGCGCCAGCCTGCTGCGCCGCGATTCCGTCCACGGATCCTTCGAGGGCACCATCCGTGTTGATGAGGAAGCCAACACCATTACCGCCAACGGCGTACAGGTCCAGGTCATCTACTCGGACAACCCTGCCACCGTTGACTACACGGCCTACGGCATCAAGGACGCCTTGGTAGTGGACAACACTGGCCGCTGGCGTGACGCTGAGGGCTTGTCCCAGCACCTGCAAAGCAAGGGTGCTGCCCGCGTCCTGCTGACCGCACCGGGCAAGAGCGAACTGAAGAACATCGTCCATGGCATCAACCACCGGGACATTTCGGACGACGACAAGATTGTCACGGCTGCTTCCTGCACCACCAACGCCATCACGCCGGTGCTAAAGGCCATCAACGATAAGTTCGGCATCATCCACGGACACGTCGAAACCGTGCACTCGTTCACCAATGACCAGAACCTGATCGACAACTTCCACAAGGGCGATCGCCGCGGACGTTCCGCTGCGCTGAACATGGTCATCACTGAGACCGGTGCTGCCAAGGCCGTCGCCAAGGCTCTCCCGGAACTTCAGGGCAAGCTGACCGGCAATGCCATCCGCGTTCCCACGCCGGATGTCTCCATGGCCATCCTGAACCTGAACCTTGAAAAGGGCACTACGCGCGATGAGGTCAACGACTTCCTCCGCGAGATGTCCCTGCACTCGGATCTGCGTAAGCAGATCGACTACATCGATTCTCCCGATGTTGTCTCCACGGACTTCGTCGGATCACGCCGCGCCGGCATTGTCGACGGACTCGCCACGATCTCCAACGACAAGAACCTCGTTCTCTACGTTTGGTACGACAACGAGTTTGGCTACTCATGCCAGGTTGTCCGTGTCATGGAGGAAATGGCCGGCGTCAACCCGCCGTCGTTCCCTGCCCGCGATGTTGTGGCTCCTATCGCTGTCCTTGAAGGCGCCGGAGCCTAGTACCCGGAAGTATCGGCGGGTTTCCCGGCTGAATCACTGGTATCAGCCGGGAAACCTGACCAAAATGGGTTCATGGAAAATGAATCAACCTTGGAACACGAGACCGCACTGGAACACGCCCTTGACGTGGCCCGGGCCAACCAAAAACAAGCCCAAAAACTCCTGGATCAGGCTGTTGCGGGCAACGCCACCGGTGATGTCACGGACCAACGGGTGGAGCAACTGCGCGGACTCCTCGCGCTGGCAACCGAAGACCTCCAACGCGTGATGCGCGAGCAATAAAACCTGAGATCCTCCTCACGGTGTGACTTCTCCTACACACTGTGGATACCGGCTCTTTCTGTCGGGGCCTTGTCCTACGCTCGTAGGACATGCCTGCCCCCACTGGACGGAGTCTCTTGAGTATCACCTGGTCTGCCTATAAACGCGCCCGCCGCAGATCCCGGCAAGCATGGACGGTTCTGGCCTTGGCTGCCGTCACCATAGTGGCGGGGCTGGCATGGTTCTTCACGGCTGGGCAGTTCAATGCGACAAACACCTGGACGACGGGTCCCAGCGAAGCCCCCGTGTACAACCCACTCTGGATGAAGCCGGTGCGCGGGGCCGCCCCAGTGACGGCCGAAAAGGCCTCAGTGGCCCTGGAGCGGCTGCCGGTCAAGGGCAGGGCCCCGAAGACGGACTACGACCGGGCGGCCTTCGGACAGGCTTGGGCCGATGCCGACCGCAACGGGTGCGACACCAGGAACGACATCCTCCGACGCGACCTTTCAGCTGTGGAGTTCACCGAAGGATCGTCCTGCAAGGTGGCCGGTGGCAGCTTTCACGAACCCTATACCGGGTCGCAGGTGACGTTCAGGCGGGGACAGGACACCAGTGCAGCCGTCCAAATCGACCATGTGGTTGCTTTGGCTGATGCATGGCAAAAAGGTGCACAACAGCTTACTGTCCAGCAGCGCCAGACCTTCGCCAATGATCCTTTGAACCTGATTGCCGCCGATGGTCCCGCGAACGTTAAAAAGGGAGCAGGCGACGCTGCGACGTGGTTGCCGGCCAACAAGAACTTCCGCTGCCACTACGTCGCCCGGCAAATTTCCGTAAAGTCCGCGTACAAGCTTTGGGTAACCCAGCCGGAAAAGGACGCCATGAAAGCCGTCCTGTCCTCCTGCCCCGAGCAGCAGACTATCTACAGCTCGAGGTGACCGTGTCCCAGTTGCCAGGTGCCGCCGTCGTTGATCCTGTCCAGGACCACCCGCTGGAGTGATGTCTCCCGGGGGAGCTTGTCCAACTCCTTGAGCCCGCGCTGCCGGAACGTGAAGTAGACGGCATCGGTGGGGGCATCAGAGACGCGGTCCAACGTGAAGCGACGGGCGAAAGAGGCAATGTTGCTGCCCGGCAGGCGCTCCGCCAGGTACGGGTCCAGCATCCAGGAATCACAGGTGGCCACCGTTGCCGGTTTATCCGGGAAAAAGCGCGGGAAAAACGCGCGGGCCTCGGCCAGGCTGGCATCAACAACGGCGGGGGAGAGCCCACCGTCCTCGGGGATGTGTACGCCCAGTACCCACCCGTGATTCCTTACGGACGTCATTGCTTGAGTGTCATCGTTCCGGCCGGGGACCAGGTGGAACTGCAGACGGCCCAGCCTGAAAAGATTCCCTGCCATGTGCAAGGTCAGCCACGCCCAGGTGTCCAGGCCGAAACGGCCGTGGACACGCCGATTGATCCTGAGCTGAAGTCCCACGTCAGCCAACGATCCCGCAGAGACCTCAGGACTGATGCCAAGTTGTTTGTGGTAGGCGTGAACAGTGGGAGCGAAGCGGAGCAGCGCTTCTATCCAGAGAGTCTCGGCAGCGTTCTCATCCTTGATGCTGTCTAACGGGAAAGTACCCAACCGCTCTTCCATGGCGGCCGTGGCGCGCAGCACAGCATCTTCGGGCGGAGTTGCCAGCAGGGCGGCACATTCGCTGGCGTCATCGCCGGTAATGTCCAAGAGTTCGAAAAGCTCTTCGTGCTTGCTGAAGTCCATGGCTTAGTGTCCGAAGGGATCGGGATCGACGCCGGGCATCCAGGTCAGGCCGGGGACGCCCCAGCCGTGCTTCTTTGCCTGCTTGAGGGCCTTCTTGGAGTACCTGTCCACCAATCGATTGACGTACAGCTTTCCATCCAGGTGGTCGAACTCGTGCTGAAGTATCCGGGCAAACCAGCCGGTCGCTTCAAAGTCCACGGGGTTTCCATGGCCATCGAAGCCTTGGACGCGCGTCCACTCAGCCCGCTGCAAAGGGTAGTACTCGCCCGGGAAAGACAAGCAGCCCTCAACGTGCTCATCCGGGTCAGGAAGCGCCCCCGAGACCTTGGAAAGAGTGAGGACGGGGTTGACCACCACGCCCTGCTCAGGAACGTCGTCATCATTGGCGTACTTGTAAACGAAAAGGCGCTTGCCAACGCCGATCTGCGGGGCAGCGAGCCCAACGCCATTGGCGGCGTCGTTGGTCTCGAACATGTCCGCGATCAGGGCGCGGAGTTCATCATCGAAAACCTCCACTTCGCTGGCCCGACGATGCAAAACAGGTTCGCCCCAGATGGTGACTGGCAGGACGGTCATCTCAGTTCTTCCTTGTAGATCGCTGATGTGCGGGTCGGCACATGGTCGCTTCGAGTTAAAAGCAAAGGCCGCACCGGATAACCGGTGCGGCCTTTGTGGAAACCGGCTCTGCAGCCAATCTCGGTGGGGTGAGCTACGGGGGTTGAACCCGCGACCTCCTGGACCACAACCAGGCGCTCTGCCAACTGAGCTAAGCCCACCATGTGCCTTTTGGGGCTGAACCGTTTGACCGGCTTTCCTTCAAGGCAACGACAAATAGCTTACCTGCTGTTTTGGGGTGCAAAGTCCACTTTTGCCGCTTTTGGCAAAAAAACCTAGAAAAATGGCGCAGATCACACTGTTTCAGTGGATCCCAAGGTCTCCGCGGTGGACATGACGTCCTTGGAAATGCGCTGGGCTGTTGCAGTGTCCGGTCCGGGAGTCGGCACGAACACGGCTTGGCGGTAGTAGCGGAGCTCGTCGATGGAATCTTTGATGTCGCCGAGGGCGCGGTGACCACCGTGCTTTGCGGGTGACTGGAAGTAGGCGCGCGGGAACCAGCGCCGTGACAGTTCCTTGATGGTGCTGACATCGATCACGCGGTAGTGGAGGTGCTCCACGATGTTGGGCATGTCTCTGGCCAGGAACATGCGGTCTGTTCCCACCGAGTTGCCGCCCAAGGGTGCTTTTCGGGGATCGGGAACCCACTTCTCGATGTATTCAAGGACTTCGGCCTCAGCCTCGGCCATGGTCTTGCCGTGCGGGAGTTCGTCCAGGAGCTTCGAACGGGTATGCATGTCCCGCACAAAATCATTCATTTGTTCCAAAGCGGCATCGTCCGGTTTGATGACGACGTCGACGCCGTCGCCGAGGATATTGAGCTCGGAATCCGTCACCAGAGCCGCGACCTCGATCAGGGCGTCGTTCTTCAGGTCCAGGCCGGTCATTTCGCAGTCGATCCAGACGATGCGTTCATTAGTAATAGGCACGCGCCCAGCCTATCCTTCAGGCGGTTCGAAGTGCTCGGATGGTACGATTTTTGAGCGCGGCAGTGTCGTTTCTTCCTGTCGCGGAAAGCCCCAAAGACGCTGAATTTCTCCCGGATGCATCGGGCGAACGATTGGATGACAACCACATGACGGTGCCAGTACCCGCCGCCCAGAAGGCAGGGACAGCAGCGCCGACGGCGGATGCTGCTACCAGCGAGGTTGATAATGCCCGTTCGCCGCTGATCGCCGGTTTCATTGGTTCAATGTTCATGGTGTTTGGGTCTCTGGGTGTGGGCTGGCTCGCCCCGGTCTCCGAACTTCGGAGGCTGCCGCTTTTCATTTGGATGCGCACCGAAGGTGCCGGCGTCGCCCTCTCCATTGTCCTGCTGGCTGTCGGCGGAATGTTGCTCGTCAGGGCCTGGCTCCGTCTAGGTCAACGCGTACGGGTATGGGGGCTGCAAGCGCGTAAGGCAACGCTCCAAGCCGTGGTCGCGTGGGGTTTGCCCATGATGTTCACGGTTCCCCTCTTCAGCAGGGACGTCTACGCCTACATCGGTCAAGGCCGTCTGATGGTCGAGGGCATCAATCCCTACGAGAATGGGATTTCCGCGCTACCCAACTATTTCCAGCTGGGCGCGGACAAAATGTGGACCGAAGCGCCGGTACCGTACGGGCAGTTGTTCCTGTGGATCGAGCAGTTCGTGGTTTGGGTGACCAATGTCCAACCCGAAGCGAGCATTATGCTCTTCCGGCTCGTGGCCCTCGTGGGCATCATTCTGTGCATCATCTATGTGCCCAAGCTGGCCGAACTCCACGGCGTAAATCCGCACAGGGCTTTGTGGTTGACGGCGGCAAACCCCCTCTTCCTGACCAACTTCATAGCAAGCGTCCACAACGACGCACTCATGATCGGCCTGGCCCTGGCCGGCCTGTATTACTGCGCAACACGCCGCGTGATCTTCGGGCTGGTGCTGGTCACCCTGTCCATCTCGGTCAAGCCCATCACTGTGGTGTTCCTTCCCTTCATTGGTCTCTTGTGGGCAGGCAAGGGAGCCTCCTGGCCCCGTAAGTTCGTCTTCTGGTTCCTGACCGCCGGACTGAGCTTCGGACTGTTGTACGCCATGAGCATGGTCAACGGTTTCGGATTTGGTTGGATCAATGGCCTGTCAGCTCCGGGAAGCGTGTGGATCTGGTATGCGCCCATCGGCCTCATCGGGCTGGTGGTGGCCTCTATTTTCAACGTCTTCGGTCTGGACGGTTGGGGCATGGCCAAATGGGTGTACGACGCCGGCAAGGTCTTGATGGTCGGAGCCATCGCCTGGCAGGTCTTCCGGGGTGACTACGACCGCCTGATGCGCAGGCTCACCCTGGCGTTTGCGGCCATTGTCATTCTGGCGCCGATGATCCAGTCCTGGTACGTGGTCTGGCTGATCCCGCTGTTTGCCGTGACAGGTATCCGCAACGACTGGCAGGTCAAAGCCGTCTACTTCGTGGTGTCCTTCTTCATGGTCTATGCCATCTCGGACCAGCTGGATGTCTTCCCCTACCTCCAGAGTGAAGACCTTGGCCTCGCCCTGACGTTGGCCCGCAACGCAGCGGCCATCATTGCCTTGCTCTTCGCCGTGTACCTGATCTTTGTTGACCCGAAAACCAAGAGCCTGTTCCGCAAACAGGACGAACCCGGCCTCCGTCCGATCATCTGAGCTGCATCAGCTGGAGGACAAAAGCCGGGTTCCTTCGCGAAGGGACAACGGACTCAGCGATGAAGCATGGCCCGCGGCAAAGGCGCGGACCCAATCAGGATCCGACTTGCTGTATTCACGCAGTGCCCAACCGATGGCCTTGCGGATGAAGAATTCCTTGTCGTACAGGTTGCACTCGATAATTGCGGCCAGCAGATCGTGATCGGTCTTGGACTTTGCCCCTAACTGGGCAGTGATAGCGGCCCGGCGGATCCACTTGTCCTCATCTTTGGCCCAGCGAAGCAGCAGAGGGGTCATGGTTGCCCGGTGAGCCAGCAACAGCGCGCAGATCCGGTGCGCCACTGCGTCGACGAGGTCCCACCATGCTCCTGTCCGGATAATTTCCTCATACACCGGCAGCATGTCGAGGTCTACCTTGACCAGTCGAAGCCCCGTCAGATCGATGGCTGCGTACCGTTCCTCCCGTGCCTTGGCTTCGCGCCATAACTCCAGAACCGCGAGCCGCAGATCTGCCGGGGATGTAGGAGGTATTTCGTTGGCTGCAGCTTTAGCAATGCTTCGTACCTCTGGAACCCTGACACCGAGCGAGGGCATATCCGACTTCATGTACGCCTGGGCACCAATTGCCCG
>NZ_JABMCX010000200.1 GCF_013179505.1 Paenarthrobacter sp. CM16
GATGGACTCATGAAGAATGGCGTACAGGGGATTGGCAGCGCGACTGACGAGGCCCCGCACTTGTTCGAGGAATGTTTCGGAGAGGCGTGGGCCGGAGGCGGTGTCAATGAAGGCGTCCTCCAGGAGGTAATGAAGGGCGTCCACCCGGGTGTTGCCGCCGAGGAACGAACCGATCATCTGGAAACGCTCGGGGGTGAGCCTTTCACCGCTTGCCAGGAACTCCGCATGGCGGTCCAGGTGCCTGGCGATCCGGGTGACTGTGTCCCTGTCCTCCGGGTACCAGCCGAAATACTCGGCGTTCCGCGCGGCGACGCGCTGGAATGTGGCTTGGTAAACCCGCTCCGCCGGACCGTGGAGGGGAGCAAGGCCACCTGTGATGAGGACCTCGCGAAGGCCCTCGGGAGCGAGCGACAGGTAGGTCAACGCACAGAAACCACCGAAGCTTTGGCCAAGCACAGACCATGGTCCGGACCCCAACACCCGACGAATGTTCTCGGCGTCAGCCACAATCGAGTCGGCGCGGAAATGCGTCAAGTAGTCGGCCTGCGCGGAGGCATCGCCCCGGAGTTCGAGTGATTGTTGTTCAACAGGTGTGGACAAGCCGGTGCCGCGTTGATCGAGCATCAGGATCCGGAAGTCCCTGGCAGCCGCCTTCATCCAACCGGACAACGACGTAACCCGGTTTCCGCGGCCGCCGGGGCCTCCTTGGAGGAACAACAACCATGGCAATTTTTCGGCTTCCTCAGCCGTGTGTTCGGTGGAAGAGTATTCCCTGGCAAAGATGGTGATGGTCTCGCCGGAGGTGACCGGTTCACCCGGTGAATGCTCCAATGGAACGGTGAAGTAATGCTCAACTGTCCGCAGGCCGCGGAACTGGTGACGCGCGCGGACAACATGCATACCGGCGGCGTTCTGTTCGGCGCTCGGTTCCAGGTACCCCTCAGCCACGGGCAAGAGCCTCGTTCGCCTGGCCCGCCGTCGTACCGAAGGCCTCCAGTGCCTCGCCGGTCAGCCGGAAGGTGGACCATTTTTCCATGGGGAACGCGCCCAGGTTCTTGTAGAAGTTGATGGATGGTTCATTCCAGTCAAGGACGCTCCACTCCACGCGGGCGTAGCCACGTTCGACTGCCGTAGCCGCAAGATACTGCAACAGCGCTTTGCCATGTCCCTCACCGCGCGCATCAGGAACCACGTAGAGGTCCTCAAGGTAGATACCGTGGACGCCTTCCCACGTGGAGTAGTTCAGGAACCACAGAGCAAACCCTTGCACCGTGCCGGCACTGTTTTCGGCGATCGTGGCATAGACGCGGGGGTTCTCACCGAAGAGCACTTCCGTGAGCATGGCGGGGGTGTTTTTGACCGCGTCCGGTTCTTTCTCGTAGATCGCAAGATCATGGATCATCCGGAGGATGGCAGGGACGTCGTCAACAGTGGCTGGGCGGATTACAGTCATGGCTCCGAGCTTACTAGGGGAGCCTTACACGCCGCTCACGGTTCTCTGTCAGCTACTTCCATAACCAGGCCAAAGCCGACGTTCCGTATTGCACCGGTGCCTTCCTGTATTGCAGGGGAACACCGTCAATGGCGATGGGTGGCCCTACGAAGCGGAGTGGTCCGTAGGCGCTGTCGATCAGGCGTTTGTCAGGGACAGGTAAACCAGCGTCGTCCTTGGTGGTCAGGGGTGATGGAAAACCGAAGAGTTCCTCCGCCGTGCGGGCCAGGGAAACGTGTGCTGTTCCTCCGAATCCGGTGCGGAGGCGTTCGGACAGCAGAGCCAACGCGGCGGCGGCGATCCCATACCCCGTCGCATGATCCAGCGCTTGGACCGGCAGCACGCCTGGCCTCCACCCGTCGTCGTGGTAGCTGCCATACTGCTCCGCTATTCCGCAGGCAGCCTGGACCAGGCTGTCGAACCCCCGCCGGCTACTCCAAGGGCCCGTGCTGCCCCAGGCACTTAGCGCCACCACCACCAGGTCCGGCCTGGCTGCCAGCATGCTCGAAGGGCTGAAACCGTACCGGTCCAGTCCGCCGTGGCGGTACCCGGTCACAACGACGTCGGCGGATCCGAGCAGTTGGTGCACCGCTTCCCGCGCCCCGGCATCATTGAAGTCGGCTTCTGCGCTGCGCTTATCGAAACCCGAATCAACAAAGGCATCAGTGAGCTCGGGAAGGTGCGGCGGATCGATGCGCAAAACGTCCGCTCCGAGGACGCCCAGGAGGCGCGTGGCCGTGGGGCCGGCGATGACGCGTGTCAGGTCCAGGACCTTGAGGCCGGCCAGAGGCAGGAAAACATCCGTTGATGGAATCCACGACGACGGCCGCGGACTTCCGTCCGGCGCTGCGGGCCGGGTGAAACTGAGCCAGGGACCAGTGCCTGCTGCCCGGTGCTGGGGCGTGGACCGCCACTCGTCCCGGGAACGGACGGCTGCAGCGACACCCCTACCTGCAGCAATTGCTTCCTCTGCTTCCAGTGCTGTCATGGAAGGCAGGACACGGTCCAGCTCATCAGGAGTAGCGGCCCGGAGCGTCTCCATCAGCCGCTCCGCATGGTGCGGGTAGTTGGCATGCAGGCGTATCCAGCCGTCCAGCGTGCGGCGGAAGCCCGATGTCGGAGCAAAACCTTGAGGCTTCCGGCCCGAGATCCTGAGGTGCCCCAGTGAATCGAAGGAGGCAGCGGTCAGGTTCGACGATACTGAGTACCGCCCGGTGGAACCTGTCAGGGACTCCAAGGCGGTGGCTGCAGCCTGCACGGATCCCAAGGCGAGCCCCTCGACGTCCAGGCTCCCACACCACCAACGGCGTGGACCCATGCAGGCTGCCGGCTTGGCTGCGCTGAACGAATCCAGTACACGCAGGCTGCCGGTCAGATCCGGGACGGGTTCCACGGCCATTGGCCTAAAGCCTGTTGACGTCAGTCACCCGGACCACAGCTGTACCGGTTTCGTCAGATGCGGCCAAGTCCACTTCGGCAGAGATGCCCCAGTCATGGTTGCGCGCCGGATCGTCGAAGATCTGCCGGACCTTCCAGGTGCCGGGTTCTTCGGTGATGATGAGCAGTCCAGGTCCACGGGCGTCCGGGCCGGTGCCGATGTCATCGTGTTCGTCGAAGTAGTCGTCCAGAATTTCTTCCCAACGCTCCGCATCCCAACCCGCGTCAGCGTCGAGTTCGCCCAAGGCAGCAGAATCCTCATCAGCGAAAAGTTCAACCCGGCGGAACATCTCATTGCGGACCATGACGCGGAAAGCGCGAATGTTCGATGTCAGGAGGGGCGGCGGTGGCGGGGGAGCGTCGTGCGGCGTGGGTGCAAGGCCGGAGGTGAGCTCTTCCCACTCGTCCAGCAGGCTGGAATCAACCTGGCGGACCAGTTCGCCCAGCCAGGCAATCAGATCTTCGAGGTCCTCGCGAAGCAGATCCTGGGGAACAGTCTGCCGGAGTGCCCGGAACCCGTCGGCCAGGTAGCGCAGGACGATGCCTTCCGAGCGGGCCAGCCCATAGAACTGCACAAATTCACCGAAGTTCATGGCGCGCTCGTACATGTCCCGGATGATCGATTTAGGCGCCAGCTCAAAGTCGCCCACCCACGGGGCGGCCTTGCGGTA
Organism: Paenarthrobacter sp. CM16; assembly: GCF_013179505.1. Lineage (GTDB taxonomy): Bacteria > Actinomycetota > Actinomycetes > Actinomycetales > Micrococcaceae > Arthrobacter. The sequence continues at coordinate 3,601 of NZ_JABMCX010000200.1, forward strand.
GACCTCAAAGGCCTCACCGAGGATCTCGGCCAACGGCATGGGATACGTAACTTCGTCCAGCATGGCCATGCGTTGGTCATACTCGATGCCGTCCGCCTTCATGGCAGCAACTGCCTCGCCCCGCGCTTTCTTCTGCTGCGCCGAAAGAATCTGGCGGGGTTTCTCCAAGGTGGACTCAATCACCGAAACCACGTCCAGGGCGTACGACGGCGACTCAGGATCGAGCAGCTCCAAGGCGGCCAATGCGAAGGGGGAGAGCGGCTGGTTCAGGGCGAAGTTTGCCTGCAGGTGCACCGTCAGGCGAACGGAACGCCCTTCGGCTTCCTGTTCGTCCTCAGGGATTCGTTCAACCACGCCTGCGGCCAGCAGTTCACGATAGATCCCCAGGGCCTTCTTCATGAGCTTGAGCTGCGCCGGACGGTTCTCGTGATTCTCGCTGAGCAAACGCCTGGTTGCCTGGAACGGGTCACCCGGACGTTCCATGAGGTTCAGGAGCATTGCGTGCGTGACGGTAAAACTGGATGTCAAGGGCTCGGGGACCGATTCCACCAGCCGCTTGAACGTGGGCTCGCCCCATGAGACGAAGCCCTCCGGCGGCTTCTTCTTGACCACTTGGCGCAACTTCTTCTGGTCATCGCCGAACTTGGCTGTGGCCTTCGCCATGGCCTTGGTGTTTTCCACTACGTGCTCGGGGGCTTGTACAACCACCGTTCCGGCAGTGTCGTACCCTGCGCGGCCAGCACGGCCGGCAATTTGGTGGAACTCACGTGAGTTAAGGGACCTGGTGCGAACGCCGTCGTACTTGCTCAAAGCGGTCAACAGCACCGTTCGAATAGGCACATTGATGCCCACGCCCAAGGTGTCTGTTCCGCAGATGACTTTCAACAGCCCCGCCTGGGCCAGTTGCTCCACCAAGCGGCGGTACTTAGGGAGCATGCCGGCGTGGTGCACACCGATTCCGTGGCGGACAAGTCTGTTGAGGGTCTTGCCGAAGCCGGCGGCGAACCGGAAACCAGCAATGAGCTCAGCGATCCGGTCCTTTTCGGCGCGGCTGCACATGTTGATGCTCATGAGGTTCTGGGCCCGCTCAATAGCTTCGGCCTGGCTGAAGTGGACCACGTACACGGGCACCTGCTTGGTGGACAGCAGTTCTTCCAGGCTCTCGTGGACCGGATCCAGGTGATAGTAGTAGTGCAAGGGAATGGGACGTTCTGCGGAACTGACCGTGGTGGTGGACCGTCCGGTCAGCTCAGTCAGTCCGGTTTCGAAGCGCGTGACGTCGCCCAAGGTGGCGGACATCAGCAGGAACTGCGCCTGGGGAAGTTCCAGGAGCGGAACTTGCCACGCCCAACCGCGCTGGGGATCGGAGTAGAAGTGGAACTCGTCCATGATCACCGAGCCAAGCTCCGCCGTCGAGCCTTCACGCAGGGCAATGTTTGCGAGGATTTCGGCGGTGCAGCAGATGATGGGGGCGTCTTGGTTGACACCGGAATCACCGGTGATCATCCCCACGTTTTCAGCACCGAAGATGTCACAGAGTGCGAAGAACTTTTCTGATACCAGGGCCTTGATCGGGGCGGTGTAGTAGCTTCGCTGGCCGCGTGCCATGGCTTCGAAATGCGCTGCGATGGCCACCAGCGATTTTCCTGAGCCCGTAGGGGTGGCCAGGATGACGTTGGCGCCGGAGGCGAGCTCCATGATCGCTTCGTCCTGCGCGGGGTATAGCTGCAGGCCGCGGCTCTCGGTCCACTCCACGAACCGTGTGTAGATTTCGTCCGGGTCCAGGGGACCGGTGGCGGTGGAACCGGGAAGCTGCTCAAGAAGTTTCATTGGTTTCCAGCTTAGTGCCCGGAAGGTTTAGGCTCGGCGCAGCAGAGGTGTCAGATGCGAGGAGGCTTTGATGAAGTGGGATCCTTCCAAATATGTAGAGTTTGGAAACCATCGGGACCGCCCGTTCCACGACCTCGTCGCGAGGGTCCAGGCGAACACACCCCTGAAGGTGGTGGACTTGGGCTGCGGCCCGGGGAACCTGACGGCGACGCTCGCCGAACGCTGGCCGGACGCCCATGTTGCAGGCATTGATTCTTCGGAGGAGATGCTCCTCAAAGCCCGTGCCCTCTCGCAGCAGTTCCTCCACTTGGAATTCACAGCCGGCGACATCGCGGACTGGCTCCCCGACGCCGACACCGATGTGGTGGTCAGTAATGCAGCCCTCCAGTGGGTCCCCGGCCACCTGGACATGCTGGCCGGCTGGCTGCGGGCCCTCAAGCCGGGGGCTTGGTTTGCCCTGCAGGTTCCAGGAAATTTCACTTCCCCATCCCACACGCTGATGCGGGAACTGGCCGAGTCGCCCCGGTGGCAGGCCCGGCTTGGCGGCGTACTCCGGCACGACGACGCCGTGGGCAGCCCGGCGGACTACTTGGAAATAATGCTCGACGCCGGATGCTCGGCTGACGCTTGGGAGACCACCTACCAACAGGTACTGAAGGGCAGCGATCCGGTCCTGCAGTGGGTCCGCGGCACCGGCCTCCGTCCTGTGCTGGCGGCGCTCTCCCCGGAAGAAGCCGCCGACTACGAATCGGAATATGCACGGATGCTGCGCACGGCTTATCCCGCCACCAGCCACGGAACCGTCTTCCCTTTCCGGCGCATCTTTGCTGTGGCCAGGAAGAACACATGAAGCCGAAGGGTTCCCTTTCAAGGATGGCAACGGTCCTGCTGCCGCGTGACCTGTTTGGTCATGGCGTACGTCATGCCGTTCTCCACCGCTTGTCCCGTGCCGTCGTCGCTGGTCTAATTCTCGGCATGGACCAAGGACGCTTCGAACACCAGATGCCCCGCCTCCTTCCGGCACGCGGGCGGAGCTCCTCATGACTCCCTCAGGCGATTTCCCCGGCAATTGGCGCCCCAACACCACCAGTGCTGTTGCCCTGTTTGAACAGCTGCGATTGCGGATCATCGAACTCGCTGACTCGGGAGTCCTGGCAGTGGGCGCGAAACTGCCGCCCGTGCGCAATCTGGCCGGCGTGCTGGATGTGGCCCCACACACGGTAGCCCGGGCCTATAAAGAGCTGGAGGCTGCCGGCGTCGTGGCAACCCGGGGCCGGAATGGCACCGTGGTCTGCGCAAGGGACGATCGCTGGGGCGCGCTGGCCGAGGTAGCGGGACAATACGCTGCCGCCGCCAAGGCCCAGGGTGCTTCTTTTGCCGAGGCAGTCCAACTCCTTGCCGCAGCTTATGACGCGGATTGATACCGATCAGTAGCATGTGAGGCACGACATGGAAATTCGAAGAAGTTTTCGATTAGCATTGGTGAGTGCCCAAAGCCTTAGCTGAAGATACCGCCATCGAATCTCCGAACAGTGTTCCCGTTGTTCCTGATACCAAGCCCGCGAGGCCTGACCTTTCGCGGCTTGTGGTCAAGGGTGCCCGGGAACATAACCTGCGCAACGTGGATCTGGACCTCCCCCGTGACGCCATGATCGTGTTCACCGGGCTTTCCGGCTCCGGTAAGTCGTCCCTGGCGTTCGACACCATCTTTGCCGAAGGGCAGCGGCGTTACGTCGAATCGCTCTCTGCCTACGCGCGGCAGTTCCTGGGCCAGGTGGACAAGCCTGATGTCGACTTCATCGAGGGCTTGTCGCCCGCGGTGTCCATCGACCAGAAGTCCACCAGCAAGAACCCGCGCTCCACGGTGGGCACCATCACCGAGATCTATGACTACATGCGGTTGCTCTGGGCCCGCGTGGGCCGCCCGCACTGCCCGGTCTGTGGTGAACCCATTGCACGCCAGACGCCGCAGCAGATCGTGGACCAGCTTCTGGAACTCGAGTCGGGCACACGCTTCCAGGTACTTGCCCCGGTGGTCCGTGGGCGTAAAGGTGAATTTGTCGATCTTTTCAAGGAGCTGACCGCCAAGGGCTATTCCCGTGCCCGTGTTGACGGCAATCTCGTTCAACTGAGCGATCCCCCCAAGCTCGGCAAGCAGTTCAAGCACACCATTGAAGTTGTGGTTGACCGCCTGGTGGTCAAGGAAGACATCAGCCAGCGGCTCACGGATTCCGTGGAAACTGCACTGGGGTTGGCTGAGGGCCGCGTCCTTGTTGAGTTCGTGGACCTCGACGCCGAAGATCCAGGCCGTATCCGCGCTTTTTCCGAGAACCTGGCCTGCCCCAACGAGCACCCCTTGGCGATCGATGAGATAGAGCCCCGTTCCTTCTCCTTCAACAATCCCTTTGGCGCGTGCTCGGCCTGCAGCGGCATCGGAACCAAGCTCGAAGTGGACGAGGAACTCATCGTCCCGAATCCTGAGTTGTCGCTGGGAGAGGGCGCCATCGCCCCTTGGTCCCTTGGCACGGCAACCACCGAGTACTGGAACCGACTCCTCGAAGGCTTGGCTGACGAACTCGGTTTCTCCATGAAGACCCCTTGGGAAAAGCTCCCCAAGGAAGTCCGGAACACTGTCTTGCACGGCAAGGACCACAAAGTTGTTGTCCAGTACAAGAACCGCTTCGGTCGTGAGCGCAAGTACAGTACGGGCTTTGAAGGTGCCATCCAGTACGTCCACCGCAAGCACGGTGAAACCGATTCCGATTGGGCGCGTGACCGCTACGAGGAATACATGCGGCAGATTCCGTGCCCTGAGTGCAACGGTGCGCGACTCAACCCGGCGTCTCTGTCCGTGCTCATTAACGGCAAGTCGATCGCCGCAGTGGCTGCCTTGCCGATGCGCGAATGTGCTGAATTCCTTGGCAGCCTGACCCTCACCAACAGGGAAGCACAGATCGCCAACCAGGTACTGAAGGAGATCCAGGCCCGCCTGACCTTCCTCCTGGACGTGGGGTTGGAGTACCTCAACCTCGAGCGTCCCTCTGGAACCCTTTCCGGCGGCGAAGCCCAGCGTATCCGGTTGGCCACCCAGATCGGATCCGGCCTGGTGGGTGTCTTGTACGTCCTTGACGAGCCGTCAATCGGCCTGCACCAGCGGGATAACCGGCGGCTTATCGAGACCCTCACCCGCCTCCGTGACCTCGGCAACACACTCATTGTGGTGGAGCACGACGAAGACACCATCCACGAGGCCGACTGGGTGGTGGACATTGGACCGGGCGCCGGAGAACACGGCGGCCAGGTGGTGCACTCCGGAACCTACAAGGAGTTGTTGGAAAACACGGATTCCCTGACAGGTGACTACCTGTCA
>NZ_JABMCX010000201.1 GCF_013179505.1 Paenarthrobacter sp. CM16
GCCCTCGAGCGAATATCTCAGCGTGCAAGGCCTCAGCTTTCTGCAATGTGGTCCATGGAGCCGAGATGGACGCCACAGACAGCCGTTTCCACAGCGGGCAACTCGATGATCTCGAAGCCCTCCCGCGCGGGTCCGGCGTAAGAGTATCCGGCAATGATCTGCAGGCCCTCTTCCATGGTCTGGTACTGCGCCACAGGGGTCTCCAAAGTCCCACGCTCATCGCCAATGATTTCGGCAACGGCATCAAAAGCGGGACCCACCACGCCTGCGACTTCAGGCTGGTCAGCTACGACCATGCGGCGGGCTGCAAGACGGACAGCGGCCAGGGGCTTTTCGATAATCTCAATCTGTGACATGTGGTTCTCTTTCTCGATGAGGTGGAGCCGCCGCTGCACGTCAACGAGCCGGGCGGAAGCGATCCGATGTTCCTGCTCAACCTCTGCGCGGCGAATCCTCAACAGGGATGCGATGCGTTCGGCCTCGACACCTTGGTCAAGAATCGACGAGATGTCGTTAAGGCCAAAGCCGAGTTGGCGCAATGCAACAATCCGATGCAGGCGCTCAAGTTGGGAAGGATCATAGGACCGGTAGCCGCTGAACTCGTCCACATAACCCGGCACGAGCAGGCCTGAGGCATCCCAATGCCGAAGCATGCGATGGGTCACCTGCCCGATCTGCGCGAAAGCTCCGATGGATAACATGCCTTAGTTCTCCCGCCTTCCACAGTGTCAGAGTCAAGTGTCGCTCGAATTGATCGCAATGCCGTCCTCACACAACTCAGGACTTCCTGCAGGCACCGCACTGCATGGTCTCAGGAGTAATTTAGTAAGGCCCCTTACTTCAAGTAGGATCTGTTCCCATGAGCAGCCCGGCAAAGTCACAAGCATCAAAACTCAAGCAGTCGATCACCGGTCCACTGCTTTTCCTTTTCATCCTCGGTGATGTGCTGGGCGCCGGCATCTACGCGCTGGTGGGAAAGGTCGCAGGCGAAGTGGGAGGGGCTGTTTGGATTCCACTTGCGCTTGCCCTGTTCCTGGCCATGCTCACCGCCGCCTCCTACGCAGAGTTGGTCACTAAATACCCAAAGGCCGGCGGAGCTGCGGTCTTTGCTGAACGGGCTTTCAACGTGCCCCTGGTTTCGTTCCTGGTCGGATTTTCCATGCTGGCTGCCGGCGTGACCAGTGCGGCCGGTTTGAGCCTGGCCTTCGCCGGGGATTACCTCAAGCCTTTCCTCGATGTGCCTGCCACACCCACTGCCCTGATATTCCTGCTCTTGATAGGTCTTCTGAACGCCCGCGGAGTGAAGGAATCCGTCAGGGCCAACGTGGTGATGACCGTCATCGAAGTATCGGGCCTGGTGTTGGTTATCGTCCTGGTTGGCCTCATGCTCGGCCGCGGAGACGGCGACGCTTCGCGCGTCCTTGAGTTCAACCCGGCGGTCTCCCCAGGGGCCGGGATTCTCGCAGCTTCCTTGCTGGCTTACTACTCCTTTGTCGGCTTCGAAACTTCCGCGAACGTTGCCGAAGAGGTCCGGGACGTCCACCGCGTCTACCCCAAGGCACTGTTCGGGGCGCTGCTGACCGCCGGCGCGATCTACATACTGATCGGCCTGGCTTCATCCATCGCCCTGCCCGCAGCTGACCTCAACAGTTCTTCGGGCCCATTGCTGCAGGTTGTCCAAGCCACAGGCTTTGGGGTGCCCGACTGGCTCTTCGGCCTGGTTGCACTCATCGCCGTCGCCAACGGTGCGCTGCTGACCATGATCATGGCCGGCCGCCTGGCCTTTGGAATGGCAGAACAATCACTCCTCCCCGCAGGGCTGGGGCGGGTTCTCCCCCAACGACGCACACCTTGGGTGGCCATTGCCGTCACGACGCTGGCCGCGATGGCTTTGACCGCCACCGGCGATCTGGGCTCGCTCGCTGAAACAGTGGTCCTGCTGCTCTTGTTCGTCTTCATCAGCACCAACCTCGCCGTCCTGGTGCTGCGCAAAGACAAAGTTGAACACCAGCACTTCCGCGTGCCGGTGGTCATTCCGTACCTGGCACTGGCTTCGTGCCTCCTCCTGCTGTTTCAGCAAGGACCGGAAATCTGGTTGCGGGCAGCCATCCTTTTGGGTATCGGGCTGGTCCTCTTCTTCGTGACACGCAGAATCCAGGCCCGCAACCGGCCTGCAAGTAAAAACAACTCCGAAGTTGAGAAGGAACGGCTAGAGTCCTAAAACAGCCCTGCATCCAAAAACCTCGAGGAGTCCCGTGCCGACTGACATCCCCTGGAGCCGCGGCGAGTGGACCAACCAGCCAGCCGCCGTCGTCGAGCAGGCAGGTGACCTGCTGGTAACCGCAGCCGAAGGCAGCGACGCCTGGCGCGTCACGTCCTACGGATTCATCCACGACACCGAACACGCGCTGCTTGCCCCCTTCCCGCAGGACAGTGCCATGGAAGTTGAGTTCACCGCAGCATTTTCCCAACAGTTCGATCAAGCGGGCATCTTCATCCGTGTCGGCGGCGAGCATTGGATTAAGGCAGGTGTCGAATTCGCCGACGGCGCCGCTCAGCTGGGCGCGGTGGTTACGGACCGCGTCTCGGACTGGTCCTTGGCGCCTGTTCCGGAATGGAACGGCGGGCGCGTCCGCATGAGGGTCAGCCGCTCGGGAGACGCCCTCACTATCCGTGCCGCCTCGGAGGGAAATGAACTCCAGCTGGTGCGGGTGGTGCCGTTTGCACCCGATCTGGCCGCAACTGCCGGGCCGTTCACCTGCGCACCAACACGCGCGGGCCTGACAGTCCCCTTCCACTCTTGGCGCGCTACACCCGCGGACCACGAGCTGCACTGATTCCAACCGAATGGAACGAGCTTGCGGGTCCCATCGTTCATGAGATTATGGAGGTTCCTGCAGCCTGCCTTTGAGGAGTGCTGCGACTCAGTCGGCTCCGTAACAAGCCTATGGGGGGCACATCACGGTGGAAGATACTGCGAGTCTTTGGCGTACTGACCCCACGACGTTCCGCGACGTGGCCATCAACTGCCAAGCCATTGAAGCTGCCTTGGCAGGCGAGTGTCCTCCGGTGGAGCGCGTCCGCTACTTGGCGCTGCTTGGCCGGGACGCTGAGGCTTTGGATGAAGGCTTCAAGCTGCTGCCCCAAACGCCTGACCGCCGGGAGTTGTTGCTGATCCTTGCGCAGGTCAATCAACGCCAATACCGGTGGCATGACGCGGCCGTCCTCCATGAACGGGCGCTGCGAACCGTCCGGTCACCCGAAGACGAGGCGTACGTCCGTCACCACATCGGCCGTCGCCTTTTCGACGAAGCCCGCTTCCGTGCCGCTGCCGATGAGTTTCAATGGGCAGCGGACCTTTACCGGGTCGCCGGCCACCCTGACCTCGCCGAAGACAACCGCCAAGCGATGCGGCACGCCCTGCAAGTGCACGGTGCCGAACGGGGCGTGGAACGTTCGGCGTTCGACCTCTCCTAAGGGACTCACAGCCAGCTCCAGCACAAGGCTCATGTAGCCTAGTAAGTAAGCTGACTATTTGTGAAAGCCTTGGGGGCGCCTGAATGCCTGATATGGAACTATGGCCAACCAGCCGGCTGCTGTCTACGGCGGCCCGGCTCGTGGAGCTTGCATGGAACGACAAACTGCGTCCGTTGGGATTGACCTACCCGGCGGTGCTGACGCTTGATGCCCTGGCGACGGCAGGACCCATCACGCCCGGGGATCTTGCCCGCAGCGTCCGGGTGCAGGCCCAAACCATGGGCCCCCTGCTCACCAGGCTTGAATCGCGGGGCTACATCCGCCGTGAGCCCAACCGCTTCGACCGCCGCAGCCAACTGGTATTGATCACCGACTTGGGCCTGACGCTGCTGGAACAATCCCAGAACCAAGAGAACAATGTCCTCGCAGCCATCAACCTGGACTCCGAGGACCTGCGCGAAGAACTCCTCGCGATCGTTCGCCACACAAACTTCGATTAAGTGTTAGGTCATCCCGCGTAGACGAAAGCTCTTCCATCAAGCAGTATGGAGTTATCCGCTGATGAAGTCCGGCGTCCCAAGGAGAACACCTCTCCAACAACAACACCGGGCTATAGACACTGACAGTAATGCCCGGGCGAGTAAAAAGGGCATCATGAGTGAACTTCAAATAGGCGATAGCTTGCCGGTGGACCTTCTGAGTTTCAGGGCAGCAGAGTGCCTCGTATCAACAGGCGCACCAGAGTCCGAGGACGTATGCGTCCTGGACGCAGGCCACACAGGAAATCATTTGGCCGCAGGGGCAGACATGGTGGTTCGGGCCGTCTGGTCCTAGACCGCCGGAAGCCTGGACCAAGAGAACAATAAGTTGAGGGCAAGCGACGCCGTACGGCTCGCTTGCCCTCAGCGTTTCCTAAGTGCCGCAGAAGGTCCGGTAAGGGCCGAAGCTTTCCGGCGCAGGCTCGGCATACTTTTCCAGCCCGGGGCGTTCGCTATAAGGCTCGGACACGGCCGCCAGCAGCCGCTCCGTTGGGCCCATGTCCCCAACAGCGGCTGCAGCAAGGGCCTCCTCCACCAAATGATTCCGTGGAATATAGACCGGATTAACCCGGTCCATGGCTTCGGCATCCGGCGACAGTGCCCGCCACCGTTCCAACCAAGCATCGAACGCGGCCAGATCCAGGATCTGCCGGCGGGCCGGCTCGGCCTCCCCACGGGCCGCCTTGCCGAGGCTTCGGAAGAACGCGGTGTAGTCCGCACGCGTCTCCTGAACCAACTGAAGGAGGTCATCCACCACAGGTGAGGCAACGTCGTCGTCGATGTCCTCCGGCAGACCAAGCTTGGCCTTCATGCCGTTGAACCATGTGGCACTGTACTCCTCGCGGAACCCCTTGAGCGCCTCGATGGCAAGGGCCACTGCCTGCTCCTCATCCTCATGGATCAGGGCTGCGATCGACTCAGCAAAACGGGCAAGGTTCCACTCGGCAACCACCGGCTGGTTACGGTAGGCGTAACGCCCCATCTCATCAATGGAGCTGTACACCGCCACGGGATCGAAACCCTCCATGAAAGCGCACGGGCCGTAATCGATGGTCTCGCCGGACACTGTCATGTTGTCCGTGTTCATGACACCGTGCACGAACCCCACCAGCATCCATTGCGCCACCAGTTTCGCCTGCACCGAGATGACGGCTTTGAGGAGTGCAAGGTAGCGGTTGCTTTCAGCGCCCGACGACGGGTGGTGGCGTTCGATTGCATGGTCGGCAAGACGGCGAAGCAGGTCCAGGTCATTCGAAGCCCTGGCGTACTGGAAACTACCAACGCGCAGGTGACTGCTGGCCACCCGGGTCAGGACGGCCCCCGGCAGCAGAGTCTCCCGCTGAACCTGACGCCCGGTGGCAACCACCGCGAGCGATCTGGTGGTGGGAATGTTCAGGGCGTGCATCGACTCGCTCACGATGTACTCCCGCACCATGGGCCCCACCGCGGCCAGTCCATCGCCGTTCCGGGCAAAGGGCGTGCGGCCCGAACCCTTGAGATGAATATCGCGGAGCTTCCCGTCAGAACCGGCAATCTCACCCAGCAGGAGGGCACGCCCGTCTCCCAGTCGTGGAGAGTAAAAGCCGAACTGGTGCCCCGAATATCCCTGGGCCACCGGCGTCGCTTCCTCCGGCAGGGCATTGCCGATCAGCAACCGCACGCCTTCCGGACTCCGGAGGAAATCAGGATCAAAACCGAACTCGACGGCGAGTGGCTGGTTGAGCACCAGAAGCTGCGGATCCGGCGCTTCCTCGGCCCGCCAAGGAATTGCCAGCTCCGGGAGCTCCCGGGCAAAATGCCCCTCGAAGGCGATGGTGGAACGCGCTACGTCACTCATCTCTTAAGGATATAGATGCAGTTCCCGGCCCGAAAGGACGGTCGGCGCGGTTAGCATGTAAACCACTGCCTTACGGCGGGATAACCATTGGGGGCGGTTTCCGCCAAAAAGTTAGGTAGATGTGGGTACATTTGCGCAGCCGCGCCATTTTTCAGTATCAAACCGGTGGGCCATTGGGTGTGCAGCTGCATCGTTGCTCGCCTTCTTGGGCGCCAATGGCATCCTCTTCAGTAACGCCCTCCACCTTCCGTGGGCCGGCCCTGCCCGCCTGATCCTGGGTGGATTCCTCGGCCCGCTCGCGGCGAGCCTATCCGCCGTCGTGCTTTTGCATCGGGCCGGCAGCCTGCCTGCCGGCGTCGCTCTCTTCACAGCGGTCAGTGCAGTCCCGGCATGGGCTCTGGCTGCGCTCGCGGCAGCAAGCTTGTCCGTGCGCTTTGACGAGGCCGATATGAACCGGGGCTTCAGCTGGTTTGGGTCATCGATGCTGCTTTTCATGATTCTGGGTCTGATTGCAGGGACTGTGAGCCTGGCGGTTCCCTTTGGCACCCTCCTGGCCGGCCGGCGTTCACTTGCTGTCCGCGCCTTACAGGCCGTGCTCGTAGCCGCACCCACGGCTCTTGCGCTCGGGGCGCTCATGCTGATGCCACCCATGGCGGGGACGTTGGGTGCCGTCGCACTCCTTGTCCTGGCCCTCCAGAAGGGACGGCCGGCACCGTCGGAGGCCGCCGTGCCCGCCCATCCCCGCCAAGTGCCTGCGCCGAACCGGATTACCGTGGCCGGCGCCGCGCTTGCACTGTTCCTGGTGGGGCTGGCCTGCGCCGTCTTTGCCGTCACAGGCAGCAATTGGACACCCAATGTCACTGACTCCACTCACGCGATGAACCTCGGGTTGGCCTACGGCGCCTTCGCCGGTATTCCTGTGCTGGTCCTTGCCGGGCTGGTGCTCGGCCGGCGTCTTGGGCCCACTACACCATGGGTGGTCCTCCTCGGATGCGCAGCCATGGCCGTCCAAGGATTCGCACAACTCCTGGGGGCGGGCCACCCGTCTCAGTGGCCTGCCACTGTGGTTGCAGCAGCACTTATGGGTTTCGCCATCGCACTCCCCTTGGGACGGCTGGTAACTTCCGGCGGCTTCGGTCGAATCGCCGTCGTCGTCCTGATGGGGCTTGCGGCCTCAACGGTGGGTCTGCCACTGGTGACGATGTCCGCCTTCCTCGCCCCTCTTGGCTCTGCCGCGCTGCTTCTCTGGTCATGGAAGACCGGCAACACACGGCAACCGCGGCTTGGTTCGTGAGGTGATGGGAGGGGTGAACTGATACACCCTCTTAAAAGCCACTCCCGGATTGGCCGACGTCTCGATCGTGCATCAATGCCGTGTGACGCCGTGCCCGAAATTCGTGCTCTCGCTGAGGTTCCGTAAACTTGCAGGTTGCAACGAACCAACAACAGACGAAACTTACAAGAGACGACTTTTTAGAGCAGTCTGAGCGCTCCAGGCGCAAAAGGAGAAACTGTCATGTCCGCCGCATCAGGCCCCGGGACCATCAGCCAACCACCGGGGGACGTTTCCCCAGCCTCCGGGCAAGGGACGAACCCTCCGCCCGGAACGGGTGAGCAAAAAATAGCCAAGTGGGTCTTCTGGCCCGCAGCAACCATCATCATGGTTTTTGTTCTCTTCGCCACGATTTTCCCTGGCACCGCCACGGATTTGTTCAGTTCCATCCAGGGCAACGTCATCAAGTGGTTTGGCTGGTACTACGTTGCAGCCATAGCCCTCTTTGTAGTTTTCGCCCTTTGGATCGGGCTTAGCCGCTACGGTGACATCAAGCTGGGCAAGGACGACGACGACCCCGAGTTCTCTGTCATGTCCTGGTTCGCTCTGCTGTTTGCGGCCGGCATGGGAATCGGATTGGTCTTCTTCGGTGTGGCCGAACCCTTGAATCACTTTGCCTCACCGCGCCCGGGTGTGGAAGGTTCGCCCTTGGTGCTCGCCCAGCAGGCGATGACGCAAACGTACCTCCACTGGGGTCTGCACGCCTGGGCGATTTACGTTGTGGTGGGTGTATCAATCGCCTACGCCGTGCATCGCAAAAACCGCCCCATCTCCATCCGCTGGGCTTTGGAGCCGCTCCTGGGCCGGAAGCGGGTAGCCGGCAGCTGGGGAAACCTCATCGATATCTTTGCTTTGGTCGGTACGCTCTTCGGCGTAGCCACCTCCCTGGGCCTTGGCGTACTGCAGATCTCCGCCGGCCTCGAGCAGGCGAACATTCTGCAGGCCACCACCATGACCCAAATCGGCCTGATCCTCTGCATCATTACGTTGACCATTGTTTCGGTGGTGTCAGGTGTGGGCAAGGGCATGAAATGGCTGTCCAATACCAACCTGGTCCTTGCCGCCCTGTTGATGCTCGTTGTCCTGTTCACCGGACCCACGCTCTTCCTTTTGCGCGAGTTTGTGCAGTCAATCGGCCACTATCTCCAAAACGTTGTGGGCCTGACATTCAACACTCTGGCCTTCTCCGGCGCGGAAGGCGAAGCCTGGCAGGCTGCGTGGACAACCTTCTACTGGGGCTGGTGGATCTCATGGGCACCCTTCGTTGGGATCTTCATCGCCCGCATTTCAAAGGGACGCACAGTCCGGCAGTTCGTTGCCGGTGTGCTCCTGGTTCCCACGACGGTTGGGTTCCTTTGGTTCTCGGTTCTGGGCGGCGCAGCGATTTACCGCGAACTCTTCGGCGGTGGCGGCCTCATTGGCGCCGACGGCAGCGTGGATACCGAAGGTGCTCTCTTCGGCCTCCTGGGCGACCTTCCCGGCGGAACCCTCCTCACCATCGGCGCCATTCTTCTCATCGCCATCTTCTTCATCACCTCGGCAGACTCCGGCGCACTGGTGATGGGGATGATCTCCACCGGTGGCCA
>NZ_JABMCX010000202.1 GCF_013179505.1 Paenarthrobacter sp. CM16
CGGTTTCTGTGTAGCTGTGGCTGGTGCGGGTTTGGTTGTTGAGCCATTCGGTTTCGGGGATGGAGTAGCCGGCGGCTGGTGTTGGTCCGAGGGTGGTGCCGTCGCCGAAGGTGTAGGTGTAGTTGGCGGGTGTTGCGGTGAGGTGGACTGCTTGGCCGAGGATGGTGATGTCGAAGGCTTGCTCGCTGGTTGTGGTGTAGAAGTTGGTGGGTCCGCCTTTGAGGGTGTGGGGGAAGGGTTGGGCTTGGAGGGTTCCTGGGTTGATGGGTAGTTGTTGGAAGTCGGTGAGGATCCGGGCGGCGATGTTGGCCAGGACGTTTTCGGGTTGGGCTGCGTAGAGGCAGGTGGGTCCGCTGACGGGGATCCAGTCTGTCCATCCTGGGTTGGTGATGGCTTTGGGGGCTTCCTTCCAGATGACGGGGGTGCCTGCTTCAGTGTTGGTTGTGGTGGCTGGGCATTCGAGGGCATCGCAGCCGGGGTCCTTGGTATCGGGCCCATCGGCGCGACAGTGGGTGTCAGCCATGTACTGGTTTGGGTCCTCGGCGCCCGGAGTCGTTTCGGCCTTAGGTTCCGATATGCCTGTTTCGGGGTCGAATGACCAATTGGCTCCTAAATCGACGCTCCCATTCGATTCGTTCAAACTTGTCCACTCGTCGCGACTCACGGCCCGTCCGGTTTGAGCCATAGTCGAAACGAGTATGACCGCAAGTAAAAGTGTCAGCGTGAAGGTGCCTGTTCGGTTAGCGAATGACACCAGTGTCCACGACTTTCCAAGAGGTTCCGAACTGGGCAACGACTACAAACGCGTCGTTTGTAGCTGCATCGGCTGGGCGTCCTTCAGTTCCGTCTGCGTTGTAATAGACAATCGCATCTTGTATGACTTGCGCCCTCGCCGAATGTGAAACGTCGCCAGGGACCCACTTCATATCGACAATCGGTACGTGAAGCGCTCCCCCAACTATCCAACGCCCGTCTCGGTAGCTGTCAGTTGCTGCCCTCTGCATGTGGATGCACACCCGACATTCTGGCGTGCTCAGCGCAGTCAGAACCGTGATGTCGCCGGTCTGATTGGCATGATTCTTGACGGCGTACCAGTACCCAATAAACGCCTCCAACCCTGCCTTCGAGTTCTCCTTCGCCAGCTCAGGCATCACGGGAACGGGCACATTCTCCGCCTTCCCCTTCGCATCCGCGGGCTTATATATCGCGGATGCTGAAGGAGTAGCCGAAGCAGCCGGGACTGATGCGCTCGTGGCGGGCGACGCCGTCGTCGTGCTTGGTTCGGAGGGTTTGCCGCTGGGTGGAGAGCCGCCTTGGCATCCACTCACAAGCAGCGTAAGGGTGAGACCCACGGCCACCGTCCATGGCCGGACAGACGGAAAAGTGGCAAACGAAAGGCGTGACATGACAGGCTCCCCAGCAGCTGTTTGGCGTTGTGCCGGTCAGTCTAGGTCGGGAGGGAAGCCAGATTCACGTCGGTAACTGCGGCCTGTGGAAAACCACCTATCCGCGCAGCTTCTCCATATCCCGGCGGTCCTTCTTGGTGGGCCGGCCGGCGCCGCGGTCACGCTGGGGCAGTCCGAGCTTAGGCGCAACGGGACGCCGGGGAGTGTGGTCAGTGAAGCAATGGGAAGCGGCCTCAGCCCCCACACGCTTCGCGATGAGCCTCCGGACTTCGAGGATCCGTTCCCAGCCCGATTCCCGGACCCGGATGGTGTCGCCGATGATCACGCTTTGCGACGCCTTGACGGGGTTTCCGTTGATGCGGATGTGGCCGGCACGGCAGGCAGCGGTGGCCGCCGAGCGGGTCTTGTAGGCACGAATCGCCCAAAGCCAGGCGTCGACTCGGACGTTTGCCGGTGAAGATGACGGGATACTCATGATTGGGAAGAGTCTAACCGGGCCTCGCAAGCCCTGCGGGAACGCCAGGAGCACCGAGGTCGTGGGAAGCCAGCCAAAACCCCCGGAAAGTTCCGGCGACCCCGCAGCATTCCAGCGATCTCAGCGATCTCGGCCGGGCGGCCGGGCGGGCAGGCAGGCGGGGCGCAGCCAGGAGCCCTACCGCACCGTCACCTCAACCACCTGCGCCATGTTGTTCCCGATGCCCTGATAGTTCCACACCTGTTCCGTGGGCTGCAGCGCTCCCGATGTATCCATCGCCCGGCACCGCAGCACATGGTCACCCGGACTCGCGACCCACACCATGGACCACGACCTCCACGCAAAATCACCCACGGGCGGGTCAATATGCGCGGGCATCCACTCGCCGTCGATCCCCACCTCAACGCGTTCCACCTCGCCGTGCCCGGACCACGCGCGGCCGTGCAGCATGACCGGACCGGTTTCCACAATCCGGCGTCGCGTGAAGAATTCCGGAATGCCGGGAGGGATCATCAGGGAGCGCACACGAATGTGGGTCACGGGCAGCCCGGGACCGTCGGGACCTTGCAGGTAGTGATAGGCAACAGCCTGTTGGAATCCCATGAACCGCGACGTCACGGCCTCGATCGACGTCAACCATTTCACACTTGCCATCCCGTACCAGCCGGGCACCAACAGGCGGAGGGGGAACCCATGCTGGATCGGCAAGGGATGTCCGTTCATGGCGTAGACCAGCATGACTTCGGGATGCATCGCCTCGGCCACAGACAGGCTGCGCGCGTAAGGCTCTTCGACGCCGCCCTGGACTCCGGCGTCCGCACCGGTGAAGACAAGTTCGACGGCGTCACTCGCCAAACCAGCTTCCTCCAGCAGGGGTGCCAAGGGAGTTCCGGTCCACTCGGCCGTGCCCACCGCGCCGACCACCCACGGCTGACTCAGGGGCCGCGGTTTCAACAGGGACCGGCCGTTTCCCGCGCATTCCATGGTCACGGGCATGGTGACAGAGGGGCGGGCTTTGATGTCGTCCAGGCTCAGTTCAAAGCTGCGATCAACAGCTCCCCCCAGCCGTAACCGCCAGGTATCAGCGGGGACGTGTGGAATGTCGAAGTGGATGAGCAGGTAGTGGAGGCCGGCCGGCGTGATGTCGTCGTGCAGGGCCTCAAGCGGCATGGAATGGTTCCGGCCGGAGAGTTGCAGTTCTTCAGGGGTCAGGGGACCTTCGGTCGGCTGCCCGGCGGTGGCGGCTTTCGCTGCCCTTTGCTTGACGGGGTGCTTGGACATGGGACGGCGGCGTTCTACTGGAAGCTAAGTGCTGCGGAGCGCCGCAGCACTTAGGACAAGGATCATGCCACGGCCGAACCTGCGTCAATAGCTCGTTGCGAGGCCTGCTCTGCGCGTCAAAACAAGAACACACCACGCAGAGCGGGCCTCACAACGGAAGGGGGCTACCGGCGTCGTAACTCCGGGTACTCAAGGTGCGGCGCAACAGTGCCCGCGTCGCGCTCCAGGAAGTTCACGGCAGGGGCAACGATGTCGTCGATTTCATCGAGGATCGACTCACTCAGCACCACATCCGCGGCCTTCAAGTAGTCGGTCAGGTGGTCCTCGGTGCGGGGCCCGATCACCACACTGGTCACCGCCGGGTGGTTCAGGGCGAAGCCCACCGCGAGCTGGATGAGGGTCAGTCCATGCCGGGCTGCGAGTTGGGCCAAGGCGTCGGCAGCGTGCAGCTTTCCCTGGTTAAAGGGCGCGGTGACGTCGAAACGGCCAGGAACGGCAGCCGATCGGGAACTTTCAGGCTGCCCCGCACCCACGCGATATCCGCCGGCCAGCCACCCGCCGTCGAGCGGTCCGTAACTCAAAACCCCGACGCCGTACTGCTGGGTGATGGGGAAAACGTCGCGTTCGTTGGCGCGCACCAACAGCGAATAAGGAACCTGGTCCACCACAGGAGGCGTCAGGTGGTTGGTATTCGCAATCCATTGAGCCTCAACCAGCTGGGCGGGGCTGAACACCGAGGTGCCGTAATACAGGATCTTGCCTTGGCGGATGAGGTCGTTGAGGGCAGTGATGGTCTCCAACAGATCGGTGTTGTAGTCCGGACGGTGCGCTTGGTAGAGGTCGATCCTGTCCGTGTTCAGCCGCTGCAAGCTGTCCTCCACAGCCCGGACGATCCACCGGCGGGAGTTGCCCGCGTGCGCTGGGTTGGAGCCCATCTGCCCGTGGAACTTGGTGGCAAGGAATACATCGTCCCGTCGGCTGTGAATGGCTTGGCCAACCACGGTTTCGGCCTCGCCCTGGGAGTAGATGTCCGCGGTGTCGATGCTGGTGATGCCGGCGTCGAGCGCTGCCTTGATGATGCGGATGCTCTCCGCGGGACCTGTGGGCGCGGCTCCGGTGCCGAAGTTCAGGGTTCCCAGAGTGAGCGGGCTGATCAGGGCGCCAGTGCGTCCAAGCGTTCGTAGCTCGTTGAGGCTCATGTCGGCTTCCTGTGGGGGGACTGCTGGAGGGGTGGGACTGTTCAATCGAGGCTACACACGGCTTTTGGACGCAGAAACGCAAGCGGTAGAACTTCTTCGTTTTTCGTCTTGCGAGGTAATGGAAGAGGCCTTGGTTCGCGACATTTCTTGACATGCAGCAACACAAATGTCTTTCGGATCAACAAATATTGCCGATCCCGCCAGCAGGTGAATTATGGGAAAGGAACTCAAGCACCGCACGATGAGGGGAACCGGAATGACACAGACCACAGTTGAAGAAACAGCAGCCATAAAGGCTGCCTTTGCGCAGTTTCCGTCCGGAGTTGCCGCGTTCAGCGCGATGGTGGATTTCACGCCGGAAGCCCTGGTGGCGTCCTCATTTACTGTGGGTGTTTCACTGGAGCCGCCGCTGGTGATGTTCGCGGTGCAGAACTCCTCCACTACTTGGCCCAAGCTCCGTCAGGCCAGGCGTTTGGGTGTCTCGGTCCTCGCTGAAGGGCAGGAAGCTGCCGCGCTCCAGTTGGCTTCGAAAACGCGGGATCGGTTCGCCGGGCTGGCCACCAGCGTGGGTGACTCAGGTGCAGTACTGATCGACGGCGCCGTGCTGGGCTTCGAGTGCGAGGTTGTCTCGGAGACGCCCGCCGGGGATCACGCGATCGTCGTCCTGGAAGTGAAAGCAACCACCATTAATACTGAATCGAAGCCGCTCATCTATCACGGCGCGACGTTCCGGCAGTTGGCCGCGTAGGCGCGGTTATGAGTTGCGGCTGGCGCTGCTGAGCGACCCTTTGCGGATCGGGCTTGGAGACTTCCCATTCTTGGAAGTGTTCGGGCCCGATTTCTTTGCGCCGTTGCCGCCGCCGTTGGACCCGCCGCCGTTGCCGCCGCCGTTGGACCCTGCACTGCCGGCCGGCTTCGCCGAAGCATCCGGGTCGGTCGGCCCAGGCGCTGTGCCATTGGCGGCAGGAGTAGGCTCGTCAAGCTCGCGGACGGTCACCTTGATGGCGGGCGGCTGCTCAGCCTGCGCGCGGGCGGCTGCACGACGGTCCGCGTCAGCCACGGCGTCAGCCCAGTCCTTCGCCAGGACCGGCGGTTCCTTGGTGGCCGCAACGACGATTGGATGGTGGGCCGCCTGGTTTTCGACGACGGACTTGACCTCCGCCGGCTTCGGCAGGTTGCGGGGGTCTACTTTGGTCTTCCACGCTCCGTCCTTGACAACAGCCGACGCACCCGAGAGTCGTCGTCGAACGTCGGCCAGGACGTCGCGCTTGGGTGCGGCAGGAGCGGCGGAAGCTGCGGGAGTGGCAGGTGCCGGTGAAGTTGCTACGGCCGCAGCCGGAGCAACCCCCGCAGCCGGAGCAACCCCCGCAGCCGGAGCAACACGGGCAGTGGACCCGGTTTCAAGGTATGCGAGGTCGTCCAGTGGAGACTCCCCGGGTGCTGGAGACTCCACGCCGGTCACGGGATCAGGGACACGGGCGGGGCGCGGCGGCAGGTGCACGATCGGCGTGGTTTCCTTCTTGGGGAAAATCCCTACCATCGCCAGGAGAACTATCGACAGCAGCCGCCCGACTCCAGCGACCACCAGAGTGATGATAATGATCAACCCGAGCCCCAGGAACATGAGGACAGCGAGTCCCAGCGTTCCCAAATACGTCAGATTGATGGCGAGTGTTGTCGGATCCTCCACGTAGCCTCCCCTGGCTGTCGTTTTGTGATGCGCGCATTGCCCACCCAGCTTGCGTATCCAGCCTACGGTCCAGCACCGACGGAATCACGCGCCGCCCCCTCCTCTGGCGGGGTTGTTTCAAAGCTGTTATATGACGTGGGAAAATATGTTGCCCAGCTCTCATTTACCGCTTCAGATTGGCCCCTTGTGACCCCTGACCTCGCCCGGCTCCGCAACGGCGCCTGTCCCTGCCTTTCCGGGGAGCTTTATGACGATTGCTGCGCCCGGTTCCACCGCGGGGACGCCGACGCGCCCACAGCCGAGCAGCTGATGCGCTCCCGTTATTCGGCCTTTGTGGTCATGGACCCCGCTTACCTCCTGCGAACCTGGCACGCCTCAACCAGGCCCGGATCCATAGGCCTGGATTCAGACATGCAGTGGCGCAGGCTGGACATTCTCAACACAGCCAAGGGCGGCCCGCTGGACACTACCGGCACCGTGGAGTTCGCTGCGCACTACAGGCTCGACGGCGAACGCGGCGTCCAGCGCGAACTCAGCCGGTTCCTACGGGAAGACAAGCAATGGTTCTACGTGGACGGGGACGTGCTCTAGCTCATCACCGGTACGTCCGGTGCAGGTTCTGCTTGGTTGTGGCGCCGGGTGAGGCGTCACCGATCCACGGCCCCGTGCCTTCGGACTGGTCAAGGATTCCGGCCTCCAGCCAGGTGTAATCTCCGTCAAGGACTTTGCGGGAGAGGCCGCGATCGGCGTCGTCGGTGTTCCTCCACAGCTGGTCAAAGTACTCGTCCACCCGCACGCGCGCCTGTTCGCAGAACGCCTCGGCCAGCTCGAACGCTGTGGCGCCCTGTTCGGGGTGCTTGCGCAGCAGCATCTCGGCCCGCGAGCAGCACGCCGCCATCGCGAACAGCTCGGCACCGATATCCACGATCCTGCCCAGGAACGCCTGCTTGTGCTCGAGCTTCGCCTGCCACCTGCCCATGCCGTAGAAAGTCTGCCGCGCGAGCCGCCGCGAGGACCTCTCGACGAACCGCAACTGCTTGGCCAAACGCCCGAATTCCGCGTAGGAACGCGGATCCATGCCGGCACCTGCCACGAGCTTCGGCAGCCATTTGGCGTAAAAGCCGGAAGCCCCGACGGCGGCCCTCGCCTTGTCCTGCAGGCTTGCGTCCGCTGATGCGAGGTCGCCCGCCGCGGCAAGGTGTGCGTCCACGGCTTCGCGGGCGATCAGGAGTTTCATGATCTCGCTGGAACCCTCGAAGATCCGGTTGATGCGGAGGTCCCGGAGCAGTTGCTCGGCCGGGACGGCACGCTCGCCCCGGGCTTCAAGGGAATCGGCGGTTTCGAAGCCCCGGCCGCCGCGGATCTGGACCAGTTCATCGGCGATCCGGCAGCTCAGCTCCGTGGACCACAGTTTGGCCAGCGCAGCCTCGATGCGCACATCCTTCTGGCCGGCGTCTGCCATTTCGGCGGACAGTTCAAACACGGCTTCCAAGGCGAAAGTCGTGGCAGCGATGAAGGCGATTTTCTTGCCGACGGCTTCATGCTTGCCTACAGGGCGCCCCCATTGGGTCCTGGCATTGGACCATTCGCGGGAGATTTTCAGGCTCCACTTTCCGGCGGCAACACAGAGCCCCGGGATGGAAAGCCGCCCCGTATTAAGGGTGGTGAGGGCGATCTTGAGCCCTTGACCTTCCCGGCCAAGCCTGTTGGCCACGGGGACACGCACTTGGTGGAAGCGCGTCACCCCGTTCTCGATTCCCCGCAGGCCCATGAACGCGTTGCGGTTCTCTACGGTGATGCCGGGGGAGTCCATCTCCACAACGAAAGCGGAGATGCCGCCTTTATGCTCGGTGCCATCAGCATCGGTGTGCGCGGGGACCCTGGCCATGACCACCACCAGTTCGGCGATCACACCGTTGGTGGTCCACAGTTTCACGCCGTCCAGAACGTAAGAGCCGCCGTCGTCGGACAATACGGCAGTGGCGCCCATCCGCGCTGGGTCGCTGCCGACGTCGGGCTCTGTCAGGAGGAATGCGGTGATGGCGCCGGCGGCGCAACGCGGCAGGTATTCCTGCTTCTGTTCGGGAGTGCCGAATTCCTTGACCGGCTCCGGGACTCCGATGGACTGGTGGGCGGAAATGAGTGCGCCGAGGCTTGGGTGCACAGAACCCAGAAGGGCCAGCGCGCGGCCGTAGTAGACCAGGGAGAGGCCCAATCCGCCGTAGTCGCGCGGAATTTTCATGCCGAAAACACCCAGGTCCGCGAGGCCTTTCAGGTATTCATCCGGGATTTTGGCGTCCCGTTCAATAACGCGGCCGGACATGGTTTTGGCGAACGTGACCAGTCGGCCCATAAACTCTTCGCCCCGCTCCACGTCATCCGCACGGGCTTGTGGCCACGGATGAACCAGGCTGAGGTCAAAACTGCCCAGGTAGAGGCCTTTGGCGAAGCTGGGCCGGTTCCATTCAGTCTCGCGCGCGGCTTCTGCGACGGCGCGGGCTTCTTCTGCGGTGGCGTTGACGCTTGCTGCGGCGAGACTGTTGTCAGTGGCGGACGTCATGGGATAACTCCTCTAGCCGGTTGTGCCGGTTGGAGCCAGGGTCCGCCTCGGGTGGGAACCCTTCAGCTGTCCCTCAATGCTACCCGCGGGTAGCTACCCGTGCCAGTGGAAATCTGCGGCTGGAATTCAGCCGGAATTTCCACTTGTCCGGCGTGGTGGAC
>NZ_JABMCX010000203.1 GCF_013179505.1 Paenarthrobacter sp. CM16
TAACCCGAGCGCCGAACTGTTCACGGGATTTCACCTGCGGGTCGGCAATGAGATGGTCGAAGAGCATGTCATTGCCAGCCTGTGCCGACTGGGCCACGATTGGATATGGGGGCGATACCTGAACTGCATTGTTCAAGCGGGCTGCTAGCCGCGCCACAGTTGCAGCACTGATATTTTCGCCGGAGTCGGCAACCGCAGTCAGGATGGGCTCGGGCCCGGAAGCGTGCACATGATCAAGGTTGATCACCATGCGTTGCAGTTCTCGCAGCCAGTAATTGGCGATCGTCGGGTCACCGCCTAGGCGCGTGGCACGCTGAAGGTGCCTGACCTGACGGAATGCCCAGTCATGCCCGTCCGCTCCAACGAGCAGGGCGATGTTGACGAATTCTCCGCGGATTGGGTCAGGTACGTATCGGACTATCCAGTATTGGTAGAACATCTTCACCTCACTTCGTTTTTGGTTTTCGGATTGGCTAGGGAGGTCTCCTTGGCCAACTGGCGCATTCTTGCAGCCGCATGAGTTCTTCTCATATAAAACCACCATGCGAGCGATTCCAGGAGTTCATCCGGGACACCCCATGCTAGAGGCACACTCGCAACCACGTCTATAAGGTCCGTCACGCTAAGCGCTTCAATCCGTTCAAACATCTCGACAAAAGCCCCGGGATCCATACCCTTCAGTGGGCCTTTCCACGGCTTCCAGGACGTGACTGTCAGTTCAAGATCCTTGGCCGTAAGTGGTTCGGGTTCTCCACCGGTGATCCAGTGACCGTGATCGTAAGACCAGACCTGCTCTTCGTTCTGGCGGTCATAGAGCCACTGCTCATCCTCGCCATAACACAGTTCCCAGAGCGCGATGAAGCGTGGCTGCCGGGTCCTATTTCCGTCGCGTGTTACAGAATCGAGAACGTTCTTCTCTAGGCAGTTGTCAAGAATCAGCGACCCATGGGCCACGCCGGCTTGGATACCACTCCCCACTAGGCGCGGGTCATGAGTCAGGGCTTCAGGGACGTTGACCAGGATGGATGGACGCATGGGAGCGTCCAGCTTGCGGGCCAGTGCCTCAACGACGCGCTCGGCAATCAATGAGTCAAGACCATGGGCATTCCCCATGTATTTCACCCAGTAGTGTGCGCCACTGGCAGCAATTCCCAGAAACGGTACTGACCCTGTGTTGGCCACACCGGCTATGGCAAATATGTCGGTCTCGGATTCCGGGCGTGGACGCGCGGCAAGAAGCCCAAGCCAATTCAGCCGGATCGAGTAGTCGATCTGTTCCCCCACGCTCATCTGAAGCTACCTATTCCTCTTGGTCCTGTGACTCTTCGCCGCGCTCATTGCATTCACGATCTCGCTTGACGTGCGACTCATGCTGGGAGCCAGCGGCCAACTCTTGCAAAGTTTTCCGGCAAGGGAACGTTGCCATGGTTCAGCACTTCCGAGCCGGTCTTCTGACCAGCGCCAAGACCCCAACTTGTAATGATGACGGCTCAGCCTATCTCGACTCGCGATGCCACGGTGCTCGCGATCAATGGTTTTGGCGAATCGTGTCTGCTCTTGAGGCGATCGGAAATTCAGGAAACGTCTGGAAGCAGAAAGAGCATTAGAGGCCACCCAAAAGGAGCGCGAAACGTTCCGGCAGGCGGCTGTTGAATTCGCCAGATACTGGTGGGAGTTCGAGTTCTTCTGAATTTCGCAGCGGGAATAAGTGCGTCGCCGATTTTCTGCGCGATCCCAGCTGCGGTTGTAGGAATCACTAATAACCCGAATCTAGTGACATGGCTTAAGGCAGCATCGACGGTGCGGATATGCGTCGACGCCGTCCTGTATGTGGCCATCGCCGCAATAGCATGGCGGTCATGAGAGCCGCGGCCCAATTCTGTGGGGCCAAACGGATCGCGATACTGGACCTTGCATTGGGGGCTGGCTTTTCGCTCTTGTACTCTTGGCAGTCTCCTCCTCCATACCCTTCTGATAGCAAGGAAAGGTTCCATCTGCGGTACGCGCACAGCGACGAAAAAATAGAAACGGCTTTTGACCCGCGGCTCAACAGGTCAGAAGGGCCATTTTTGTGGAGCTAAGGAGATTCGAACTCCTGACCTCTTCGATGCGAACGAAGCGCTCTACCAACTGAGCTATAGCCCCTGGACCAGTCAGTAACCGTCCGGCCGGTGTCCCTAGGCTACAAACTTTCCCGACGCTTTTCCAACCAGGACACGAACGTCTCCAAGCCATCGTTCTGCCCGGGGATCAGGTTGTTGCCAGCCCTCAGGAAATCACCCATGGCTCCGGGCAGGGGAACCTCCACGATCCTGCCCCGGGCACCGGTAACAGCCTTCCAGGACTCGGCCATCTGCCGCATGGTGAGCACTTCCGGGCCCACCACCGTGCGCAGGCGGTGACGCTCAGCGGCGGGGCTTTCCAGGGCAGCGTCGAGCAAGGCCTTGGCAACGTCCACGGGCGAGATTGTCTGGAAGCTCGCGCCCTTGAACACAGGAATGAGACGCACCTTGGAACCGGAAGCGAAAATCATCGCCACCAGGCCGTGGAATTGAGTTGCCCGGACCACCACGGTCTCCAGCGGCGACTCGGAGTACCTGCGCTCTTTACGGGCTTTCGAGACGTAATACGGGTACGTGCTCAGATCGCAGTTGATGATGGACAACGCCACCGCCCTGCCGACCCCCGCTCGGTGAGCCAAGGCAAGTAGCCGGGCACCGCCGTCGGCGAATTTTCGCTGCGCCTTGCCGAACTGACCTTCAAGGCAGTCAATGACGACGTCGGCACCTGCCAAGGCGGTCGCCAGGCCTTCTCCGGTGGTGACGTCCCCGGCAACGTACGTGACGTCGTCGTGACGCTTTTCTGAGCCAAGAGGGGGCACACGTCGGGATAAAGAGGTCACCTTATGCCCCTCAGCTACTGCCCTCCGGGCAACTTCGCGCCCCACCTGGCCTGTACCGCCCGCGACGCAGATGCTGGCCATGGGTGACTAGGCGCGGCGGCGCTGCAGGACGTCGTCCAGGTTACTGAGCGCACTCTGTCCCTTGGCAGACGACGCGGCAGTAACCTCCGCTTGTTCAGCACCTTGCTTCAGGACGGGCTTACCCACCGGCTTGGGAGCCTCCGGGAGATCCAAGGGTTCAGGAGCGGGCCTCGGGGCCTTGGCGGCTTCAACATACGTGGGCTTGGGAACTGCCACAGGCTCCCAGCTGGAGCCCTTGGCCTCGGTTGCCTGCGCCGAGGTGTCCCCGGCGGCAACGGCGACAGCCAGCGCGGCCTGGCGAAGCTCAAGAGCGGACAAGCGTGCAGCTTCACGACTGGTGGCTTCGGCGTCGAAAACCGGGGTTTCCTTCGCTTCCACGGCCGGCTCCTTGGGCAAGTAGCGGGCAGGCGTCGGGATGGGCGCCGCCTGGGCCGCACGGCGTGCCCGGCGTTCGCGAAGATCCCTGAGAGCGAGCTTCCGCAGCGTTACGACGGCAAGCACGGCACCAATCAAGGACACCAGCGGCAACCAGAATGACGCGGCGCCAAAGACCAGGAGTATGCCTGAAACGATCGCCGTCACCAGCAAGGCCAAGCCGGCCAAGGCCAACGTGAGCCGGGCGTAGCGGATGGTGAAGGGAGTGGTGGGCGCTTTCCGCAGCGACGGCTCGGCCACGCGGGAATCCTGGGGCGACGCCGGTGCTTTGCTGTGCATGGTCTCCATCGGTTTCTCCTGCTGAGGTGCCAAAGTCAGTACCACCCCTGCCTGCGGTTCGTCTGGTTCGTCTATTGGCTCTGCTGAAACAGTGGCCGTTTGGACTTGTTGCCGCCTGTTCCGGAGAACATAAGGCGCCACCCAGACCATCCACAGCGCAACAGTGACCACGAGTATCACTGAGCTGCTGAGAGGGAAGTCCACATTCAAAACCGTAGAAGCAAATCACCGGGGGCGGCGGCATTGCGGCCGGTGTGTCGTCGGCGAGTCCGCAAATGACTGGATATACGGCCAAAATGCCCCGTGACCTGCCCGTTTATTGTCTAAGCCACCGGCGGAGCAGACCTTCAGGAACTTCATCCGCGGTCAGGGCAAAGGATCGGTGGTCAGCCCATTCGCCATTGATATGCAGGTACCGTTCCCGATACCCCTCATCCCGGAACCCGAGCTTCTCCACCACCCTCAGGCTGGGAGTGTTCTCCGGTCTGATATTTATCTCCATGCGGTGCAGGCCCAACACCTTGAAACAATGATCGGTAGCCATGGCAACCGCCGTGGGAGCAATACCGTGGCCTGCCCGCTCCTTATCCACCCAGTAACCCAGCGTGGCCATCATCGCCGACCCCCAAATGATGGAAGAAACAGTCAGCTGTCCTACGATGAGCGGCTCCCGGTATCCCGGGGTCCTCTCAACAATGAGGAAAGGCAACGCCGTGGACTGGCGCGCCTGGTAGTTCAGGGAGGCCACCATCTGCCGATAGCTGGGCAGGCGCCCACCCGGAGCCGGGTTGGACGCCTCCCAGGGAGCGAGCCATTCACTGTTCCGCGAACGGACTTCAGACCACTCCCGCTTATCGCGGTATCGGATAGGGCGAAGAAGCAGGTCTCCGCTTTCCAGCGTCACCGGCCAGATCGCAGAGCCGTGCACCATGAGTTTGTTTACTTGGGGAGCGCGGCAGTGAAGGTCGGCAGCCACTCACGAAGTTCAGGACCGAGGTCTTCACGTTCGCAGGCAAGCTCAATGCAGGCCTTGAGGTAGCTGAGTTTGTCGCCTGTGTCGTAGCGTCGGCCGCGGAATACGACGCCGTACACGCCGTAGCCTTCGCCTTCGCCTGCCGCCAGAACCTCCAGGGCATCGGTCAGCTGGATCTCGCCACCACGGCCCGGTTCGGTCTTTTCAAGGACATCGAAGACGGCCGGGTGCAGCACGTAGCGCCCGATCACGGCGAGATTGGACGGGGCCTCTTCCGGAGAAGGCTTTTCCACGAGCTGCTTGATACGGACGTAGCCGTCCTCGCCGATCTCTTCGACGTCGGCGCAGCCGTAGGCGCTGATCTTGGAGGGTTCCACCTCGATCAGGGCAACCACGGAACCGCCGGTCTTCTGCTGGACGGCGATCATGTCGCTCAGGAGGTTATCGCGGGCATCAATCAGGTCATCACCGAGGAGTACGGCGAAAGGCTCGTGGCCAACGTGCTGCTTTGCACGAAGCACCGCGTGGCCCAGGCCGTTGGGATCACCTTGGCGGACGTAGTGGATGTCACCGAGGTTGGTGGCGGATTGGATGGCCTCAAGCTTGGCGGTATCGCCCTTCTCGGCCAGCGTCGCTTCCAGCGCCGGCACGCGGTCGAAATGATCTTCCAGGGCGCGTTTGCTGCGCCCGGTGATCATCAGGACGTCGTGCAGGCCAACTTTGACCGCTTCTTCGACGACGTACTGGATGGCTGGCTTGTCAACCACGGGCAGCATTTCCTTCGGCATCGCCTTTGTTGCAGGCAGGAACCGGGTACCAAGACCCGCTGCGGGGATGACGGCCTTACGGACAGCATTGTTATCGAGAGTCACCGGACTAATGTAACGGAAGGAATACATCATCGGCTAAACCCTCGCCGCGCCGGGACAACATTTCTGCCGACCGGATGGCAGCTTTGTTGCCGCACTTGCAACAGGCGAACCTCACGATCGGACACCCATGGCATCAAAGGAAGACCTCCGCAGCAGCCGTCGCCTCCAAAGGCGGACCCTTTCCCCCGAGCAGATCGCAGCCGCCGGCAGGTCGATCGCGCAGCATGGAACGGCGTGGGCGGCTGCAGCCTCCTCCTCCACGGAGGCCACTTTTGCCGTCTATCTCGGCGTCGCCTTTGAGCCTCCCACCATGCCGCTTATCCAGGCACTGCATGAGGCCGGACACAGGGTCCTCCTTCCCGTTTGCGAGCCCGGCAGGCAGTTGAGCTGGGTCTACTGGACCCCGTCAACAGTCTTTGTGCGCTCGTCCTATGCTCCTATCGACGAACCGGAGGGCGAACGGCTTGAAAGCCAAGTGGTGGCCGGGGCTGCCGGAATCTTCATGCCTGCCACAGCAGTGGACAGGGACGGCAACCGGATCGGCCAAGGCGGCGGTTATTACGATCGGCTCCTCCAAGGACTCGACGCTTCCGGCGGGCGGCCACCCACCATCGCGGTAATTTACGACGACGACCTGTTGCCTTCGGGTTCGATTCCCGCCGAACCATTCGACCGCCCCGTTGAGGAAGTGCTGACTCCCTCCGGCGTAATCCGGCTCCACGACCCGGCAGATCCCGACGGCCCCGCGGGTAAAGCCTGAGGCGTACAGCGCGGCCGCATTGGATGCCCGTGAGGTCCGGCACATGCGCTGGCGCATGCGCGGTGGACGGATGATAGAATTGGCACTCAGGCCCTGCGACTGCTAATGGGAAGATAAATCTTCACCATCGCCGCACAGGACCTGACCTTTGTCCTGAAGGAGGAACTCAGTGCCCACATACGCATACGCCTGCAAAGACTGTGACCATGCCTTTGACATCGTCCAGTCCTTCTCTGACAGCTCCCTGACGGAGTGCCCCGAATGCAAGGGCGCCCTTCGCAAGAAGTTCAACAGCGTCGGCGTCGTCTTCAAGGGCTCGGGTTTCTACCGGACTGATTCCCGCGATGCCAAGGGCAGCACTGTTTCAGCTGCGCCGGCTGCACCTGCCGCCGCGTCGACTGCTCCTGCTGCCGCTCCGGCGCCGGCAACTGCAGCCAGCTGACTCCTGCGGCGCGGTTTTCCACATAGCCCGCCGGGCCGCTGTTGGAGGTGCCGATCGGCTGGCTAACGTGGCGGCATGCCACAACAGTCTCGAAGCGCCCTCCTTGCCCGTGCCCGGCGTTCAGCGTCCACTGATGGTCCCCGACGCCCGGCTACCTCCACCGCTACCGGGCGGGCATCTCTCCGCTCTGGTGCTTCAACGTTCCCCCGGTCTCTGAATCGTTCGTCCCCCCAGCGCGGAAGGCGAAGGATTGGCTCGTGGATTGCCCGGAACCGCCGGCTCACCGTTGCCCTCCTGCTGTGCTTGGCCGCCGGCATGGCCGTCCAGCAACTGACCCCGGTATCTGAGCAGCGGGTCACCGTCCTGGTGGCCGCGCGTGACCTTCCAACGGGAACCACACTGAAAGAAGCGGACTTCGCGAGGGTGGAAGTGCCCCCGGACCTCGCCATTTCCGGGGTGCCCTCAGACGCTGGAGCCCTCGTCGGACGCCAACTGGCTGCAGCTCTAAGCCGGGGGCAGATCCCCACGGAGTCCAGCCTCCTGGGGCCTGGGCTTCTCACCGGATCACCCGTGGGTACGGCCGCCGTACCCGTGCGAATGGCCGATCCGTCCTCCATCCAGCTCCTCTCCCCCGGCCAGTTGGTCACTGTGGTCCTCACCGCAGCTGGATCCTATGACGAGTCGAGGCAAACCCAGGTACTCGCCGGTCCCGTCCCTGTTCTCTGGACCTCAGCCCATGGAGGAAAAGGGGGCGAATGGCTGGGCACCAGCGATACCGAAGGCTTAGTGGTGGTTGCCGCGGATCCACAACAAGCAGAAAAGCTTGCCGGCGCGTCAACGCAGGGCAAGCTTTTCTTTGTTTTGGTCAGCCCATGACGGGCGGTTCCGGCGCTGGCCTTCGGTCAGCCCCAGTGCGGCGGCTTTTGTTCCTTCAGCCACTGCTCATGATCGTAACCGGACTCATCGCCCCAGCGCCGGGGGTCGTCTTCGGCGGCTTTCGTGGGAAGAATGCCACTGACGCCGGGTTTGACTGTAGCGGCCTGGGCGTTGGAAGCCTCTTCAGCGGTATCGTCGCCGGACGCTGCAGATTCCGCCTCTGTCCCGTCTTCCGGAGAGGTTGTTTGTTCCATCAGTGGTACTTCTTTCCCGGTTTCTGTTTCGCTGTCTGCGCCACCTGTAGCTTCATCGAGCCGGGCGGATGTCTTTTGCACCGGACTCGGAGCAAACGTTGGCTGCCCCTTATCCACACTCAATTGTTCAACGTCCATGTCAAGGAAGCCATGTTGCGACGAGGACCGCGGAATATGATTCTCCAGCCCCAGGTAGGAACCGATGCGATCAGCGCACGACGAAGGATCGGTGAAGACCTCAATGGTCCACAGGGACATGTAACGCCATCCCATGCGCTCCAGCAGTTGAGGCCGCAGCCTGCTGCGTTCCCGGACACTCATCCGGCGGTAACGCTCGGTGCCATCTGACTCAATGGCAACCGGGGTGGGAATTTCTGCTCCCTCCCGGCCAATCGTGTGAACGGGATCAGCGGCAGCAGCAATATCCAGCACGCCATCATAAAGATGCCAGACACGGGCTCCGCGTGCCCGCAGGCGTTCTCCGAGATCAGCAACCAAGGGATCCTCACCGAGGGCCTGTTCACTGGCAACAGCACGGGACGCGGGCGTACCCAGATTGCTGTTTCCGGAGAGTTCCCGGTCCAGCAGTTCGTAGAAGTCCACCGCGCCGTGAGCCAGCCGATCAAGGTCAAGGTCCTCGGGACGGAAGCAGCTCAGGACATGCATGGAACGCCTCGCTCGGGTCATGGCCAAAGCGAACCGGTTCCGGCCACCCTCGGCGGACAGCGGACCGAACGTGTGAAGTGCGCGGCCATGCGGCGTGCGACCGTAGCCGAGCGAGAAAATCACGTGGTCACGCACCAAGCCCTGCGCGCGCTCCAAATCCACTACACGGAAGGACTCCGGGCCAGCTCCGAAGAAGGTGGACAGCAAAGGGTGGTTGGGCAG
>NZ_JABMCX010000204.1 GCF_013179505.1 Paenarthrobacter sp. CM16
CGCCCTGGGACGCGACGCCTTGAGCGACACAGTGCGAGGCGGGATCAACAGTGTGTTTACCTACGTCACCAGTGGCGACGGCTTCTACGCCGATGGCTCCTACGTTCAGCACTCCTATCTGCCGTACGCGGGAACCTATGGAGTGGTGGCCTTGGCCGGAATCGCAGAGATCATCGCCATGCTGGGTGGCAGCGATTGGGCAGTCAACGACCCCAAGCGAACCGTGCTCCTCGACGCCGTTGAGGAAACCTATGCCCCGTTCGTGTGGGACGGCCGGATCATGGACACCATCCGCGGCCGTGCTGTCTCCCGGCAGCGCGAACCGGACTACGTCAGCGGCTTCGGGCTCATCTCAGCGGTCCTGTTGCTGGCCCCGGGCTGCGAAGAACCCTACAAGTCCCGGTTCCTGGCCTTAGCCAAGGGCTGGCTGGAACGCTGTGCAGACCAGAAACTGGTGGGGCATCCAACCCAGAGCCTGGCGAAGTCCTTGTTGTCCCTCGGCGTCCTTTCCGACTCTGCCGTGGCTGCTGCACCGGCGCCCGTCTACAGCCGGATGTTTGCTGACCAGGACAGGTTGGTCCATCACCGTCCCCAGTGGGGCTGCACTGTGAACCTTTCCTCCAAGCGCATCGGCCGCTATGAGTGGGGCAACAGCGAGAACAACCTGGGCTGGTACCAGGGCGATGGCATGACTTTCCTATACACCAGGCAGGATCCGTCCCAGTTCAGCGCGGACTTCTGGCCCACGGTGGATCCCTACGCACTGCCCGGCACTACGGTCAATGACCAGGTGCGTGCCAGCGGGGCAGGCGCTGCGGGAACCGGAATTCCGCGGGCCTTCCAGGCCTTCGCGGGCGGGCTCACCGTGAAGGGACGTTGGGGCGTGATCGGCATGGACCACCTCAACCACAACAAGACCCTGTCCGGCCGGAAATCGTGGTTCTTCCTGGACGACGCGGTGGTCTGCCTCGGCGCAGGCATTACCGGTACAGGGGGTTCGGCAGTTCAGACCACCATTGAGAACAGGTCCTTCGCGGCCGGTGCCGTTCCTGCGCTGCGCACCGATTCCCGGAACAGGACCATGGTGCCAGGTGATGCGCCCATAGCTGTAAAGCGGTCCGTGCACCTTGAGGGCCACGGAGGCTTTGTGTTTCTCGAAGCTCCCGGAGTTTCCGGTGGACTCGAAGTTGCCGCAGTCCGCCGGACAGGCTCCTGGTTCGACATTAATTCAGGAGCGGACACCGGCGGCAGCAAAGACCTTGTCACCAGGGACTACGTGACCATCACGCACCGCCATGGCAAAGATCCCGTGGGCTCCGGCTATGCCTACATGGTGTTGCCTGCTGGCAGCCATGCCACCACATTCTCCCAATCCGCGAACCCCGACGTGCACGTGCTCGCCAATTCTGCGGAGGTCCAGATGGTGGAGATAGCCAAGGATCAATTGGTCATGGCCACCTTCTTCGCGGCCGGAACTGGAGGAGGCTACTCCGTGTCCGGGCCGTGCACTTTGGCGGCACACGAAACCGGGGACAAGCTCGGGCTCTCCGTGGCTGATCCGTCCCGGACCCAGTCATCGGTGCGAATCACCGTGGATGGGGCGTGGAGCAAGCTGGCGGATTCCGATTCCGGTATTGCCGTGGTCAGCACCAATCCGCTGGTCATCGAGGTCCAGTTGGACGGACATGGCCACCAGAAGAACCTGACGCTGGGCACCTAGGCGCGTTCCGCCGTCGTGCGTCCTGTGGTTGGTTCGCCGAGTTCGCGGGAACACTGCGCGAACCCCCGGAAGCTTCCAGCGAACTCGGCGGTTTCCAGCGAACACGGCGCAGCAACCCCCGCCAACCCCCGCCAACGCTCGCTGAGTTCGCGGGAACACTGCGAGGACTCCTGGAAACTTCCAGCGAACACGGCGGTTTCCCGCGAACACGGCGCAGCAACCCCGCCAACCCCCGCCAACGCTCGCCGGGATCGCGGGAACACTGCGCGAACCCCCGGAAACTTCCAGCGAACTCGGCGGTTTCCAGCGAACACGGCGCAGCAACCCCCGCCAACGTTCGCCGAGTTCGCGGGAACACTGCGAGGACCCTTGGAAACGTCCAGCGAACTCGGCGGTTTCCCGCGAACACGGCGCAGCAACCCCCGCCAACCCCGCCAACGCTCGCCGGGATCGCGGGAACACTGCCAACAACCCAGGAAGCTTCCAGCGAACTCGGCGGTTTCCCGCGAACACGGCGTAGCAACCCCCGCCAACGCTCGCCGAGTTCGCGGGAACACTGCGCGAACCCTTGGAAGCTTCCAGCGAACCCGCCGGTTTCCCGCGAACCCGGCGGCGAGAGTTACACAAAGGAGGGCCGGGTTCACGAATGAACCCAGCCCTCCTTCTGTGCGAAGCGTTGAAGCTTACGCGTGCGCCTTGATGGCTGCGGCGAGGACTTCGAGGCCGTCGATCAGCAGTTCGTCGCTAATGACCAGCGGCGGGAGCAGACGGATCACGTTGCCGTAGGTGCCACAGGTCAGGATGATGACGCCTTCCTTGAGGCAAGCGGCAGCAACGGCCTTGGTCAGCTCAGCGTTCGGTTCCTTGGAACCCGGCTGTACCAGCTCGATGGCCAGCATGGCGCCACGTCCGCGGATGTCGCCAACTACGGAAACTTCCCCGGCCAGTTCGCGGAGCTTGCCCAGAGCGAGTTCTTCGATGTGGCGGGCACGGCCGTTGAGGTCGTGCTGCTCCATGGTGTCGATCGCTGCAAGTGCTGCGGCGCAGGCAACCGGGTTGCCACCGTAGGTGCCGCCGAGGCCGCCGGGGTGAACGGCGTCGAGCAGGTCTGCACGGCCGGTGATGGCGGACAGCGGGAGGCCGCCGGCGATGCCCTTGGCCATGGTGATGATGTCCGGGACAACACCTTCGTGATCAACGGCGAACCATTCGCCGGTGCGGCAGAAACCGGACTGGACCTCGTCTGCGATGAAGACAATGCCCTTTTCCTTGGCCCACTCGGACAGCGCCGGGAGGAAGCCTTCGGCCGGGACAATGAAGCCACCTTCACCCTGGATGGGTTCGATGATGATGGCGGCAACCTGGTCGCCACCGATCTGCTTCTCGATCATGGTGATGGCACGCTTGGCGGCCTCGGCACCGGTGATCTCCGGGTTTTCTTCACGGAACGGGTAGCTCATGGGCATGCGGTAGACCTCGGGCGCGAACGGGCCGAAGTTTGTCTTGTACGGCATGGCCTTGGCAGTCAGCGCCATGGTCAGGTTGGTACGGCCGTGGTAGGCGTGGTCAAAAGCTACGACGGCGTCGCGGCCGGTGGCCAGGCGGGCAACCTTGACGGCGTTCTCCACGGCTTCAGCACCGGAGTTGAACAGCACGGTGCGCTTGGCGTGGTCGCCGGGGGTGAGGCGGTTGAGCTGCTCGGCAACTGCAACGTAGCCCTCGTACGGGGTGACCATGAAGCAGGTGTGCGTGAAGTGCGCGGCAGCTTCCTGTACAGCAGCGACGACGGCGGGGTCGGACGCGCCGACGCTGGTCACGGCGATGCCGGAGCCGAGGTCGATGAAGGAGTTGCCGTCGACGTCGCGGATGATGCCGCCGTCGGCGTCTTCAACGTAGACGGGGACGCCGGAGGCGACGCCGGCAGCAACGACGGCGGAGCGGCGCTCGGCCAGTGCCTGCGACTTCGGTCCGGGGAAAGCGCCGTTGATGTTGCGCTTTTGTTCGATGCGGTACGAGAGTTCGTTCGCGGTGGTGGTCATGGGGTGGTTGCCTTTCTGGGAAATTCGTACGGGTGGGGCGGACGCGCTACGCGTCGAGAGCACTCATCACGTGCTTGATGCGCGTGTAGTCCTCCACGCCGTACATGGAGAGGTCCTTGCCGTAGCCGGACTGCTTGAAGCCGCCGTGGGGCATCTCTGCCGTCAGGAGGATGTGGGTGTTGATCCAGACCGCACCGAAGTCAAGGTCGCGGCTCATGCGCATGGCCGTGCCGTGGTCGGTGGTCCAGACGCTGGACGCCAGGGCGTATTCGACGTCGTTGGCGAGCTCGAGCGCTTCTTCTTCGGTGCTGAACTTCTGGACGGTGATGACCGGGCCGAAGGTTTCTTTCTGCACGATGTCATCGGTCTGCTTGGCGCCGGAAATGATGGTGGGCTCGAAGAAGAAGCCCTTCTCCCCTGCCCGGTGGCCACCGGTTTCGATCTTGCAGTTGGCCGGCAGGTGCTCCACTACCGAGGTGACGGCGTTGAAGTGGTTCACGTTGTTGAGCGGGCCGAAGTAGTTCTCTTCGTCGTTCTGCGAACCGGTGTGCAGGGTCTTGGTGTGTTCCACCATGGCTGCCACGACGTCGTCGTGCACGGAGTCCTCAACCAGCACGCGGGTGATGGCGGTGCAGTCCTGGCCGGCGTTGAAGAAGGCGAACTCGGCGATGGCCGCGGCGCTCTTCTTGATGTCGGCGTCCTTGAAGACGATGGCCGGAGCCTTGCCGCCAAGTTCCAGGTGTGCGCGCTTGAGGCCCTTGGCTGCCCCGCTTGCCACGGCGATGCCGGCGCGGACGGAACCGGTGATGGACACCAGGCCGGGGACCTTGTGGTCCACCATCATGGCGCCGGTTTCACCGGTGCCGAGGACCACGTTGAGGACGCCGGCCGGGAAGATCTCACCGGCGAGGCGGGCCAGCACCAGGGTGGATTCCGGGGTGGTGTCAGAGGGCTTGAGGACAACTGTGTTGCCTGCGGCCAAGGCGGGGCCGATCTTCCAGATGGCCATGAGGAACGGGTAGTTCCACGGCGCAACCTGGGCTACGACGCCGATCGGTTCGCGGCGCACGTAGGAGGTGTGGCCCTCGAAGTACTCGCCCGCGGACTTGCCTTCCATGATGCGGGCTGCACCGGCGAAGAAGCGGAGCTGGTCTGCGCCTGCAGCAACTTCCTCGGAGGCGATGAGGGAACGGACCTGTCCGGTGTTGCGGTGCTGGGCTTCAACGAGTTCGTCGCTGTTGGCCTCCACGGCGTCGGCGAGCTTGAGGAGCATCAGCTGGCGCTGGCCGGGGGTGGCCTTCTTCCAGGACTTGAAGGCCTGGTTGGCCGCGGTCATGGCGGCGTCCACATCGGCCTGCACCGAAATGGGCGACTTGGCGACGATTTCCCCGGTGGCGGGGTTCACGATGTCCAGGAGACCCGTACCTGCCGGCGTAACGAATTCGCCGTTGATGAAGTTCTGCAAGGTTTGAACCACGGTGTGCAACCTCTTTCGGTGTCTGGCATGGGTTTTAGCTGATCAGAGCCTATGCCAGGGAGGGGGTGCAAGGAATAGTCAGCTGCACACACAGGAAGCCCTCGCTTAGTGCGCTTGACCAGCACCGGGTTACGCTTTTAAGCATGGCAATGTCCCTCGCTTCGCTCGTCGCTGTCCCTTCCCTGAAACTCCGCCAGGCCGGCCTTGCAGAAACCACCTGGAACCAGGACATTAGCTGGGTTGCCGTGACGGAATTGGAGGATCCCCAGCGCTTCCTCAGCGGCGGAGAACTGGTCCTCACCACGGGGCTGCGCCTCAAGAGTGCCGCCGATCAGCGGCGCTTTGTCCGTCAGGTCCAGCGCGCAGGCGCCGTGGGTATTGGCTTTGGCATCGGCCTCACCCACGAGGTCGTTCCGGAAGCACTGATTGCCGAAGCCAACCGCTGGGGTCTTCCGCTGGTGCAAGTGCCCTACGAGATCCCTTTCATTGCCATCGGAAAACTCGTGGCAGAGTCGCACTCCGCTGACCATTACTCCAACCTTGAGCGGCTCCTCGCCGGACATCAGATCCTTGCCCGTTCACTCCTCACCGGCGGCGGCCTCAACGAACTCCTCAAGCAACTGGGCAGCATGCTCCGCACGGACGTTGTGCTCACCCAGTTCAGCGCGCAGCTGTACAACAGCGTGGCCGGGAAACCGGCCCCGACGGCGGATGGTTGGGCTTCGTATCCGATTCCCACCGGCCGCAGGGATGCCTGCACGCTCTGGTTGCGGCAGCCTTTTGTGGACTCGGGAATCGTCAGTTATGCGCAGAACCTCATCAGCGTGGAACTGAACAACATGGTCAAGCAGCGCCAGTCCCAGCGGGCCATGGCCGGCCAGGTGCTGGACGACGTCATCCACGGCACTTTGGAGACCATTGAGGCAGCCCGGCGTTTGGCCGGCGTTGGCATCAACAGCACCCGGAAGAACGTGGTGCTGGTTGCCGAGTCCACAGCCCACCACAAACAACTGGTCAGCATCTCGCTGCCCCAGGCGCTGGAAGCGGGCGTTAGC
Source organism: Paenarthrobacter sp. CM16 (assembly GCF_013179505.1). Lineage (GTDB taxonomy): Bacteria > Actinomycetota > Actinomycetes > Actinomycetales > Micrococcaceae > Arthrobacter. The sequence continues at coordinate 6,292 of NZ_JABMCX010000204.1, forward strand.
GCCGTCGTCGGGAAGGACCTGGTGACGGTCATCAGCGACGACGGCAGTTCCGCCACCGCTTTGGCCAAGAGCCTCAGCGATCATTTGCAGGAAGCCGGTATCCACGCCGTCATTGGGATCGGGGGCGCCTACACCAAGCCGAACGGCCTGCGCTGGAGCTACTTTGAAGCGCGCGACGCCGTGGCGCACGGCTTGCCGGTCAACGAGCCGGAGCGCCTGAGCCTGACGTCCCTGCTGCTGGCAAGCGAGGATGTTCCACTGGCGGACATGGCCAGCGAGTCCCTTACGCCCTTGCGGAAGTTCGACGCCGCACATGGCGCAGAGTTGGTGGCCACACTGGAAAGCTACCTGAACCACAACGGCTCAGTCGCCGCCGTGGCTGAAGCCCTCACCTTGCACCGCAACACGGTCCGTTACCGTTTGGCCCAGATCACTGAACTGACCGGGTACGACCCCTCGCAGACGCAGGACCGCGTGCAGCTTTGGCTGGCTTTGGCTGTCCAGCGCCTCGGTTCCCGCAACCCCCGGTAGCCCTCCAACGCTTCTCCGCGGAGAGCTTCACCACAAAACTGTGGACATTAGACGTCAAACGTCTAACCTTTAAATATGGCGACGACTTCTTTGACGACAACTACAGGAAACATCCCTCTGGTCTCCCCCGCGCAAGCGGTCCCTAAGACACGAGTCGTCGCCGTCGTCGGAATTATTGCCGTGGTGCTCATTGGCCTCAACCTGCGCGCGGGCATCACCAGCGCCGCAGCGCTGTTCCACGAACTGCAGCAGGTGCTGGGCTATGGCGCCCTGGTGGCGTCCATCCTGCCGTCCATCCCGCTCCTGTGCTTTGCGGTTGCAGGTTTGGGAACGTCCTGGCTGACCCGCCGCGTAGGCGTAGAGAAAGCCATCGCCATCGCCCTGGCACTGTTGGCCGGCGGCTTGCTGGTGCGCGGCATTCCAGTGACTGGCGCACTATTGGGCGGTACCGTCCTGGCGATGTCCGGCCTGGCAGTGTGCAACGTGGCCATGCCGTCCTTCATCCGCGAGCACTACTCCGAGCGCACGTCCATGATGACCGGCCTTTACACGTTCACCATGTCAGGCGGCGCCACCTTTGCCGCAGTCGTCAGCGTGCCGTTGGCGCAGGAGCTCGGCTCGCCGTCCATGGGTCTGGCTGCCTGGGGCCTGCTGGGTGTCGCAGCCCTCCTCGGCTTCCTGCCGATAGTCCTGCACACCCACCGGAACTCCACCAAGACTGATCGGCCGCGGGTCTCCATGTGGCCGCTGCTGCGCACCCGGCTGGGCATCCTCATCACCGCGATCTTTACGTTCCAGGCTTTCCTCGCCTACGCCGTGATGAGCTGGTTCGCTTACATCCTGACTTCGCAGGGTCTCAGCGCTTCCGAAAGTGGTCTCCAGTTCGGCGTGATGCAGCTGGTCTCCGTCGCTGCCGGCATGATCCTGCTCGCCTTCGGCTCCCGCCCCGGTATGCTCCGCCCCGCGCTGTATCTGGCCAGCAGCTCAACCTTGCTGGCCATCGCCGCCATGGTCTGGCTCCCGACGTCGTTGGCCGTTGTTCCTGCTGTCCTGTTCGGCTTCGGCTTGGGCATCTTCCCGTTGGTTCTGGTGATCATCAGCCGCAGTGGACGCTCGACGGCGGAAACCACCGCGCTCTCCACCATCGCCCAATCGCTGGGATACTTGATTGCGGCAATCGGCCCGTTTGGCATGGGCCTGCTCCACAGCGCAACCGGCGGCTGGGTGCTGCCCCTGAGCCTGTTGTCGGTCGTGGCCGTGGCGCTCATGATTACCTGCCACTTGCTCACCAGCAAGCGCACTGCCACCAAGACCGGACCGAGGACAGCATGACCCTGACCCCTTCGCATCGCCCGGCCCTTGCCGAGGAGATCACCGCCAAGCTGCGGGACATGATCAAGTCCGGCGAGTGGCCACTCCAGGAGCGGATCCCCGCGGAACCTGAGCTGATGTCCACCTTGGGTGTTTCCCGGGGTACCTTGCGCGAGGCAATCAAGGCACTGGCCCATTCGGGCATGTTGGAAGTACGTCGCGGCGATGGCACCTATGTCCGGGCAAACAGCGAGATGTCCGGGGCGGCGCAGCGCATGTACCTGGAACACACGCAGGAACATATCGTTGAGGTCCGGCTTGGCCTGGACACCCAGGCGGCCCGCCTCGCCACCAAACACGCCACCGCCGAGGACCTGGCCCAAATGCGCCGCCTCCTTGCGCTCCGCCACGATGCCTGGCAGGCCGAGGACTACCCCACATGGGCCAGCGCCGACTGGGAGTTCCACGAGCGCGTCGCACTGGCATCGGGCAATCCCCTGCTGCATCAGCTGTACGTTTCGTTTGGTGGCGTGTTCCACAACGACCTCCTGCGGCAGCAGCGCAAGGGCGGCTTCAACGGCATCCCCCGCGAAGGGCACGACGAACT
>NZ_JABMCX010000205.1 GCF_013179505.1 Paenarthrobacter sp. CM16
CAACGGAGCGCTGCCCCACAGCTTGTAGTTTTCGCGCGGCGAGAGCTGGACCAGTGTCAGGACCTGCGGCACAACGTTGCCTTCGCCCTGGGTCAGGGCAAAGACCGTACGGGGCCACTCACGTTTGGTGCTGATGACGCTGCTCTGGAGCTTCGTGGCGCGGACGGGCATACGTGCTTCGTATGCCGATACAGCGGTGCGGATCTTGTAGTTCTGCGTGCGGATCTGCAGTTCCATCTTGTCTACGCGCGGAGCCAGCTTGGCGGCGTCCTTGGCAGCGTCAGCGGCATCAACCGTGCTGGCAACCTGTTCGAGGATCCGTTGCAGCTGGGATTCCAGGAGGACTGGAGTGCCGCCGTCGCCTTCGGCAGGTGCCGCGGCAGAGGAGGTGGGGGTTGCCTCCGGCGTCGTGGTTGCGTGGGCGGCGACAGCCGTGCCGCCTACCATCACCGCTGCCAGGGCAGCAGCAAGGGCGGTAACCCGGAGCGCTGGACCCTCGGTTTCCGAACCACGACTACGACCGGCGTCACCGGACGTTGACTGGACCGGCAGCGTAGTGGTCTCTCCGCCATCACCGGGCTCGTCGTCCTTCTCATCCTTGCGGCGGTTGGACAGGGCCTTGGCAATGAACGGCAGGGCTGCCCCCACCAGGATGATGATGATACCCAGAACAATCAGCGGCACGGCCCAAGGGGTGGTGGCGTTGTTCGGGAAAGTCATGGAAATCGACGACGGCGCAGGCTGGGTTCCGTCTGCAGCTACCAGCAGGGACCACTCACCATCAGCAGGAGGATTCCAGGTGTAGTCCAGCTCGCCGCTGGCGTCTTCGGTGCTGACCCACAGATCCGATCCCGCAGGGGAAGGTGCTGTCGCTTCGCCGTCCACTGAGGATGCTTCAAGGGACTTCTGGTCAGCCGACACGCCCGTCAGCGTAGTGTGGGCGGTCTCACCCACCCAGGCTTCGACGTCGTCCGGGCGCCCGGTGGCGACCATGAAGTTGCCTTCACCTTGGATCTTGATCTTCACGGGCCCGTCATGCAGGGCAATCAACTTTTGGTCGATCACCGTCAGCGGGGCTGCTTTGGTATCGCTGGGAACCGAGGCGGTAACGGTCTCGGAGGGGGCCCAGAAAGTCAGCTGGCCAATGCCGGCCAGCATCGTCAGCAGGCCCAGCAGCACCAGCAAGGCTGCAGTCTTCAAACGCACAGGATCACCTATCATCAGCGGTCGTTGAACTTCAAGGGTAACCGTTTTGTTATCAGAGAGTCAGATCGGGGTGATCCGGCCGACATCCCGAAAAGCCCGCCACCGTGCCGCTGCAGCGCGATTCCGCGCTCCTGATAGTGTGGCGATGATCATGATATCCGGGCCTCTGAGCGCCTGAATCAGCCCCTTACCACTAGTGAAAAGGCAGCAAAACCGCGTGAAAGACCACTTGGAGCCCCGTTCCTCCGATGAGCCCGGGTCAAGTGCGGTGGACGCTCCCTCCGACGGAACCGCCGCAACGGTTCCGGTCCGCACCGGACGCCTCGCCGCCTTGGGCCGCCGGTTAAGGCAGCCCATCCCCGGAGCCCGCACTCGCGTCCGTTTCGAAATGCCCCCGGAAGACGACACCGAGGACGGCCGTGGAGGCTTCCGCCCGGAAGACGATCACGGCTTCGGAGCCCCGGGTCCGCGGATGTCATCCCAACACCCGCTATATGTCGGGTTCATGGGGACAGCAGGGGTCGGTATTGCTCTGGCAGTGTTCTACATTGCCAGCAACACCACCCAACTCATCCTATGGATCGTTGCCGCCCTCTTCATTGCCCTGGGACTTGACCCGGTGGTCCGCTGGCTCGAATCCAGGCGGGTACCGCGGCCGGCGGGCATCCTGATCTCCGTTTCCGCCCTCGTCCTGGCGGTGGCCGGGTTCTTCGCCACCCTGATTCCCACCATCGTCGAACAGGTATCGGAAATCGTGCGCCAGGCCCCGGAATGGATCCGCGGCTTCCTCGACTCGGACTTTTTCCGCAACGCCGACAGCCAATTCGGTGTCCGCGACCGCATTACTACGGAACTGGATAAGTTCGTCAAGGATCCCGAGGCCATGGGCGGCATCTTCGGTGGCGTAGTGGGTTTCGGCTCCACGGTTGCCAACGGCCTGTTCGGCTCCCTGATTGTGCTGGTCCTCAGCCTCTACTTCCTGGCGGCGCTTCCGTCCATGAAGAAATGGGCGTACCGCCTCGCTCCGCGGTCACGCCGCCCACGGGTTGAAGCCTTGTCCGAGGCCATCACCGATTCCGTGGGCAACTACGTGATCGGCCAGGCCTGCGTTGCCCTCCTGAATGCGATCTTCGCTTTCATTGTCATGACCATCCTGGGCATCCCGTTCAGTGTCCTGCTTGCCTTCGTAGTGGCCCTGCTGGCGTTCATTCCGCTGGTGGGCGGCATGATTGCCGCAGTGGTGGTCATCCTGGTCTCGCTCACCGCGGGGTGGCAGACCGCAGTGGTCTACGCGATTGCCTACTTCGCCTACCTCCAGTTCGAGGCATACTTCATCTCCCCGCGCATCATGCAGCGCGCTGTGGCCGTCCCGGGAGCCGTAGCCGTGATTTCGGTGATCGCCGGCGGCAGCCTGCTCGGTGTTCTGGGCGCCCTGATCGCCATTCCTACGGCAGCGGCCATCATGCTGCTGATCAAGGAAGTCTTCATCATCCGCCAGGACCGGCACTGACAGCGTCCCCTGCCGGGTTCCAGCAGAGGTAATGCCCCCTAACCTCGAGGTTAGGGGGCATTACCTTTGACACTATCCCTGGCCTGGACGTTTGCAACCGAACTAGGCGTTTGCCACTGATCCCGCCCACTCGCGGGGCAGGCCGTCAACGCCGGCACCGGCGCGAGTGACGTCGTCGACGATTTCATTCAGAACACGGGTGGCGTACTTCTCCCCCACCCAGAGGTGCTTGGCGCCGTCGACGCCGACCAACCGGGCCTGCGGTACCAAGCTGAACCGCCGGGCTGCTTCGACCGGCTGCAGGTAATCGTCATGTTCCGGAACCAGCACCGTGAGCGGTTTTCCGGACTCGGCCCACTCCTTGAGGTGGACATCCGTTGCCCGGTGCAAGGGCGGTGAGAGCAATACGGCGCCTTCGATCTCCGAAGCTACCGGCTCCACAGCTCCGTACATCAAGGCAAGTTCGGTCCCGAAAGACCACCCGACGAGCCAGCGGTTCGGCAACCCCCGCTCCACGGCAAACCGCACTGCCGCCTCTACGTCGTAACGCTCCCCGATGCCTTCCTCGAACTCACCATCGCTGGTCCCGCGAGGGGACTGGGTGCCGCGGGTGTTGAACCTCAGCACTGCCACTCCGGCCAGCGCCGGGAGCCGGTAGGAGGCCTTCCGGTAGACGTGGGAATCCATGAATCCGCCGTGCGTCGGCAGCGGATGGAGGGTGATCAGCGTCGCGGTGACCTCTCCCGATTCCGGCAGCGCCAACTCGCCCAGCAACACCTTGCCGTCCTCAGTGGTGAACTCCACATTCTCGCGGCGGGCGGGAAGGACCGTGGATGCGCGGATCTCCGAGGGGGCAGCCTGCGGGGTAAACACGAACGAGGCGGGGTCGAAAGTCATGGTTCCCAGCCTAGCGAATCAGCGGTAGCGGTACGTCCTGCCGGTCCAGCAGTTGGTGTGCCAGTGCCTGCGTTCGGCCAGCCCTGCGGCCTGCCCAAAGAGGTGGCTGTCAGACCACACCACCAAATGCGCGATGCCCGGGACGATTGCTGTGGAACAGCCCGGGCAAATGTACTGCTTCTCCGCTTTTTTGGCCGTCATGGTCCTGACCATCCAGTCGCCATCAGGGGCGCTCTCACGCCTGGCAATGCCGCCCCTCGCCCTTTCAAGGTCGAGCTCGGGCGTCGGCTCGGCCCACTTGCCCCCGGCGTTGCCGGAGCGTGCGCTGGACGCGTTGCGACGAGGTCGGTTGGAGCGGGGCATGCTTCCATTCTGCCCCAGCCACCGTGTTGTAGATGGTGAGACGGTAATGTGGGGCGGGTGCGACTCGTCATAGCCCGTTGTTCTGTTGATTACGTTGGCCGCCTCAAGGCCCATCTTCCCCTCGCCACCCGGCTGCTGCTGGTCAAGGCCGATGGCTCGGTGCTGGTGCATTCGGACGGCGGCTCCTACAAGCCGCTGAACTGGATGAGCCCTCCAGCCACACTCCGGGTAACTACTCCGGAGGAGACGGAGGTGGAAGAAGGCGTAGTGGAACAGTGGACCGTTCAATCGGCCAAGACCGATGACCGCCTGATCATCAACATCTACGAGCAACTGCACGACACCTCACACGAGCTCGGCACCGACCCCGGACTGATCAAGGACGGCGTGGAAGCCGATCTCCAGCGTCTCCTGGCGGAGCAGATCGAGACTTTGGGAACCGGGTACTCCCTCATCCGGCGCGAATACTTCACGGCCATCGGTCCAGTGGATATTCTGGCCAGGGACGCCAACGGCGCAACGGTGGCTGTTGAGTTGAAGCGGCGCGGTGACATTGACGGCGTCGAACAGCTCACGAGGTACCTCGAGCTGCTCAACCGCGATCCCCTGCTGGCACCTGTTCGCGGGATCTTCGCCGCGCAACAGATCAAACCCCAGGCCAAGGTCCTGGCCAACGATCGCGGGATCGCCTGCGTGACGCTCGATTATGACGCCATGCGGGGCGTGGATGACAGCGAGTCCCGGCTCTTCTAGCATCTTCCCGGGGCGCATGTGCCGCAGGCCACTAGAATCGAGATCATGACTGCCGCAGATCGTTTGCCCACATCTTCCGCGCCAAGCCACCAGATCATCAAAGGCACCATAGTCAGCGACGGCGAGGTGGTGGAGGACGGCCTTGTTGCCATCGAAGGGGACAGGATCGCCTACGCCGGACCGGCGGACGGCTTTGATCCGGCAGCTTATGAAGGGTTTCAGAGTGCCATCCGGCTGGGGGTACCCAGCGGCAGCTACCTTATTCCAGGCTTGGTGGACGTTCACTGCCACGGCGGAAACGGCGGGGATTTCCCTGGCGGAGAAGAGGCTTCCGCCCGCAAAGCCGTCGATTTCCTGCACCGCTCCGGCACCACGACGTTCCTTGCCAGCATGGTAACCGCGCCCCCCGAAGACCTCCTCCGCGGCATCCAGCTCTATGTCAAACTGGCCGATGAGGGCCTCGTGGCCGGTATCCACCTCGAAGGCCCGTTCCTCTCACACGCCCGCTGCGGCGCCCAGAATCCCGACTACTTGCTGGAACCGGACCTGGACCTCATGGAAGAACTGGTCGGGGCAGCCGCCGGCAAGCTGGCCACCATGACATACGCTCCCGAGCTCCCGGGCGCCGCTGCTTTGGTGGACCTGATGACCTCACACGGAGTCACACCCTCCCTTGGCCACACGGATTGCGACGACGCCACGGCGGCGGCCTCGCTTGCCGCGGCCCGCGAGGGACTGGAATCAGCAGGGTTCGACGGCGTCAGCTCACTTCCCACCGTGACGCACCTCTTCAACGGGATGCCTCCCATGCACCACCGCGCACCGGGCCCCGTTGCAGCGTGCCTTCGGATGGCACAGGAAGGAAAGGCCGTGGTGGAACTCATCGCCGACGGCACGCACCTGGCACCGAGCACTGTCGCCACGGTCTTCCAATTGGTGGGAGCCACCAACATTGTCCTGGTGACTGATTCCATGGCCGCTGCCGGCCTTTCCGATGGCAGCTACATGCTGGGCCCCTCCCCCGTCACGGTCAGCGACGGAGTAGCCACGTTGGATGCGACAGGATCCATTGCCGGAGGCACCGCCACCCTCCTGGAGGTTGTCCGCAAAACGGTAGGCGCCGGCGTCGCACTTCCTGATGCCGTTTGTTCGGCTACTGCTGTGCCGGCCGCTGTCCTGGGCCTTTCGGATGAAATAGGCGGCCTCCGCCGCGGCCTTCGCGCAGACATCGTTGTTACCAACGCAGACCTTGAACTGACGGGCGTGATGCGCAACGGCTTGTGGCTGTCAGAAAGCTAATTGAAAGCACCCGCGTTACCTTCTTTTTACCGAAAATTTTCCCGAATTGCCCAAAAGACCGTTGACCTCCGGCAGGCCACATGAAAGTGTTGTAGCAGTCTTTGTGTAGGTGGTTTTCATGCTCGCAAGACGAGTTGCGAGCGTGAAGCTCCTGCGAAACCAACCGGGCCCGCCCGGACGGAATCCAAGGTCTTCTCGCGGAGTAACAAAGCCGGTACGAGGTGTATCGGACTGATGTTCCACAATGAGGAGAAATACATGGCACTGGGAACCGTCAAGTGGTTCAACGCTGAAAAGGGCTTCGGCTTCATCACCCCGGATGACTCGGATGGGGACGTTTTTGTTCACTACTCCGAGATCCAGACCGGCGGCTTCAAGACCCTCGATGAGAACCAGCGCGTTCAGTTCGAGATCGGTCAGGGCGCCAAGGGCCCCCAGGCAACCGGCGTTACCGTCGTCTAGCCTTACCCGTCGAATTCTGCTTGTTGCAGATTCAACAAACACGTTGGCCCCGGCTTTCATGCCGGGGTCGCCGTGTTTAAGGCAGGTAATCCCGGATATTTCGACAACCCCTGTTACTAACCAAGAAGAAAGCCCAAATCCTGGTTCTGAATGGACGTCGCTATTCAGCCAACCAGGGTTCTGAGCAGTCGCGCGGAATGCCGCACGGACAATCCCGGAAGATAGGCCCGGGTGAGTGCCCGGCCCATTGCAGGAAGGTGCAGCGGGTCTTGGTAATACATGTACAAGGTTCGGTATTCGGGTTGGAAACGCGACTTAAAGGAAGCCAGCGACCTAAATCCATAAACAGGTTCCAGCGCTTGCCCTACAGCATCCAGAATTCCCGCCAAGCCCTCTGCCCGCTGCTCGATTTCGCCCTTATCCCGGGCCAGGGGTGAACCGGATAGGGAGATGACCTCAACGGAGCTGCGGAGGTGCAGGACAGCTGAGGCAATCAGAAACTCCATGACGCCCGGGAAGGCATCACCCCGCCGCCTCATGAAGTCCAGCGTCCAACTCACAACGCGGCCTTCCTCATAAACGGGCAACCAACTGGTGACCCCATAGACAAAGCCCGCCTGGTCCACCGCGACGCAGCACAGGACGTCGTCGTCCTTCAGTTCGTCAAGGCCGCCCAACGTGAAGCCCATTTCAGGAATCTTTTTCTGCGCTGCCCACTCCTCCGAGACTTCCGTGATCTGGGAGCGAACACCGTGTGCGAGTTCGGAATAGCGGCCCCAGTTGGCTGTTATGCCGAGTTTCCCGGCACGGTTCAGCGATGTCCTGACGTTCTGCCACTCCTTGCCCCTGAACTCCAGGTCCCTGATACGCAAGCGCGTTTCCTGGGCAACAGCCACCCTGCGGAAACCCCTTGCACGGAGCATGGGCCATAACTCATCCGTGCAGGAGTAGAAACAAGGTATCAACGCCTGCTGCGCACAGTAATCGAGGAAACCCCCGGCCGTCGCAAGATGGTGGGAGGCGGACCCTATGGGGCCACCAAGGGTCAAGGCCACGTGGCCATGTTGCTGGTACGCCACTCCCCCGCTGCCGTCCGCGCTGAACCAGTACTTGTTCGGTTCCCACAGAGCCATCCAGGACAGTGAATCACCCCCGGACTTGACCAGGGTGCGGGCTTTCTCGCGGGATTGGTGATCGAGCCCTCCGGAATGGTGTCCACGGATCAGCAGTACCCAGACGCCCACCAAGGCCACCAGCCAGAAGACCGTGCCGGAGTAGGAGAAAAGGAACACCTCCAAAAAGTCCCGTTCGGCGAAGACCTTACGGTAAACACCCGGAAGCGGCACCGGGAGATACTGCCTGGCCAGTTCAGCAGCCAAACCCAGCAAGCCGCCGTCGCGGTCCATTCCACCGGAGGCCAACCACACCAGTGTGTAGGCAAGACCGAGCCCCGCCCCTGTCAGGCCCACCAGCCAAAAGATCCTTCGCCGCAAACGGTCCGAAGTCACCACCCGGAAGTGCCCCCGGTAAACAAAGAGGAGTACAGCCAGTACCAGCGGGACCAGGACCAGCGGTATGAGATGCGCCACGGCCGAGTTCAACATGGGCACATGCGGACGTCCCTGGAATGTGGGCATTCCGGCAAAGAGGCCAAGATAGATCCCCGACAACGCCACAACCACCAGTTGAACGCCGATCGCGATGCCCAGTGCCAGCCTGCGTCCACGCCTCATGCCGTCGGCACAAATCAGGAGTAGAACTACAGGCACCACAGCCAAAGCCAAACCGAATGGCCCTGTATAGGCTTGTCGGCCCACCTCCAAGCAGGCAACATCAATGGTTCCCCCGCAGGTGCTTTCCAACTGGCTCAGCGTGGGCAAAGGGTTAAGGATGACATCGCGCAGCAAAGCCAAGGGACCGGAAGGACTCTTGGCCGCGGCTGTCACAATGGGTCCCACAGCGAAAATCGCCATCGTCAGGGCCAGGAGGTTCCGCACCTCCCTGCTCGTGGACCGGTGGAGATGGAGATGCCCCTGGCTGCTTTGCATCCACCACCCGGCCGCCAAGCCGATCAGCGCACCCAGGAAACCCACCACGGTCTCGGCATGCCCAACGTAAAGCACCAGGAGCAACGAAGCAGAAAGTGCTACCGTTCGGAGTCGCCGTTGCCACAGCGTAGGAAGCAGCGCACTGGCCGCCAGCGCCGTTGCCAAA
>NZ_JABMCX010000206.1 GCF_013179505.1 Paenarthrobacter sp. CM16
GCTTTCGCCAACGCCGCGGCCTCCATCACCAACGGCGCCGCCAGCATCGTGGATCCGCTGGGCCGCATCCTGGGCTATTCAACCTTGCCGGGCCAGCCCATTGATGAGCTCCGGCGCATCACTACCCTGACTTTGGAAGAGACCACCCCGCCGGCGTTCGACCAGGATTTCAAGATTGTCTACGCCGCCCCTGGGGCGGTCCTGGTGCCGGCGCCCGACGACGGCATGGCCCGCCTTGCGCTGGCCGTCCGGGCTGGAGGGGAGCTATTGGGCTCCATCTGGATCATCGACCCCGGCGAGGAGAACCGGGCTGCGGCGCTCAATGCGCTGGACCGGATGGCTCCGCTGGCGGGCTTGCACATGCTGCATGCCCGCTCTGCCTCCGATTTCGGGGAGCGCCGCAACGCTGACCTCATCCGAACGCTCATGGATGATACTCCGCATGCCATCTTCGCCGCCGCCCAGCTGGGCTTGGACACCGCGAACGGGCTGGCTGTGGCCGCCTTTTCGATTGTCCGCCCGGAGTCCGGAAGCCTGGAATCAGTGCGCGATATCCACCGGCTCCTGCACTTGGTGACTACGGTGTGCACCGTGCAATTCGGCACGGGACACAGTGCCCTGCTCGGCTCAGTGGTCTACGCGATCCTGCCCTGCAAAGGGACCTCGCCCCGGGCGGTGCACGGGCGGCTCATCCAGGAAATACAGGCGTACTCACACACCATCAGTTCCTACTCCGTCATCGCCACCGTGGGCGGCATCGCCGATGGCATCGAGGACCTCCCCCGGTCCAGGTCCGAGGCAGTCCAGACACTGAACCACCTGCTGAACCTGCATACGCGCGACGGAAAACAAGGTGGCACTGGAAGGGCCCGGAGCGAAGGCAAAGTACCGGGAGTTGCCCTCTATGAGGACTTCCAGATCCCGTTGAACCTGCTCAAGATCGGGGCGTTCATTGAGGAGAACGGACTGGGCGGCACGGACGAAATCGCCCGGATCCAGGCCAGGGATGCCGAGCAGCAAACAGATTACCTGGATACCCTCCGCGCCTATCTTGAAAGCAACGGAAACATCTCAGCCATGGCCGCCCGGCTTCACGTCCACAACAACACCGTCCGGTACCGCGTGACCCGCCTGGCCGAGGACTTCAACCTTGACCTGGCGGATCCGCAGAAACGGCTGTGGCTGTGGCTGCGCCTGACCACCATGGACCTTTCCTCCACATAGCTCCCGGCCGGAAGCTACCGGATAATCGGAAGTCCCGCCGTTGGGAAGAGGCTGGGGAAGATCGACGGCGGTGGCACCGGCACTGTTTCCAGGGGCACCGTGACGGTGTCCGTACCTACGGTCACAACGTCCTCCCGCACGTTCACGGTCAGCGGTTCGTCACTGTAGTCAGCCCCGGAGACGAGTGTGAGCGCCAGGGAACCCTGCGCCAGGTCAACGGCCAGCAGGCGGCCCTGGACCTTGAGCCGGAAGGACAGGCCCTCCCATTCCACGGGCAGGCGCGGATCGAAACGCAGCACTTCTCCCTGGTCCCGCATGCCGGCAAAGCCGCAGACCAAGGAGCTCCAGATCCCTCCGGTGGAGGCGATGTGGACGCCGTCGATCGTGTTGCCGTGCGAGTTGTCCAGGTCGATGAACAGCGCCTCGGTAAAGTGCTGGAGCGCGACGTCCCCGTACCCCACCTCGGCGGCCATGATGCCCTGGACACAGGCGGACAGCGTGGAGTCACCGGTGGTGATGGGATCGTAGAAGTCGAATGCGCGCTGCTTTTCCTCGGCTGAGAAGTCCTGCCATTGGAGGAACATCGCCAACACAGTATCGGCCTGCTTGAGGACCTGGTGCCGGTAGATCACCAGCGGGTGGAAGTTCAGCAGCAGCGGGTATTTGGACTTGGGCGTGTTCCAGTCCCACGGCTCCAAGGTCATGAAATCGTTGTCCTGGCTGTGGAGCTGCAGGTGGGGATCGTACGGAAGGAACATCCGTTCAGCTGCCTGGCGCCACACCAAACGCTCGGTATCGGCAATGCCCTCGTGCTCCAACGCCGCGGCGGCACGAAGGTTAAAGCGCGCCATTACGTTGGTGTACAAGTTGTCATTGACCACGGCGGTGTATTCATCCGGACCGGTGACGCCGTGGATGTGGAACATGCCGTCCTTGCCGAAGAAGCCCAGCGAGGCCCACATACGTGCGGTTTCGATCAGCAGGTCAGCACCCAGTTCGCCGCGGAAGGTGGCGTCTGCGCTGGCCCACTCGTACCGGTTGGCCGCGAAAGCGATGGCCGCGGCAATGTGGAACTGGGCCGTACCGGCGGCATAGTAGGCGCTGGCTTCCAGGCCGTTGATGGTCCGCCAGGGGAACAGTGCGCCGTCAACGCTGAGCTCTTTGGCACGCACCCGCGCGTCGGGCAGCATGGCGTGGCGGGATTCCAGGACCTTCCGGGCACCACAGGGGTTGGTGTACGTCAGGTAGGGCAGGAGGTAGATTTCCTGGTCCCAGAAGTAGTGGCCTTCGTAGCCCGAACCGCTCACACCCTTGGCCGGGATACCGGCCACTCCTGCACGGGCGGTGGCCTGGGCCAGCTGGAACAGGCCCCATCGGACCGCCTGCTGCATCTCCGGCTGGCCGCCGATCAGGATGTCGGCCGTGGTCCAGTATTCGTTGTAGTGCGCTTTGCTTTGGGCCAGGATGTCGGCGAACGGCACCAGGTTCGCTTCGGCGTCGGCTGCCAGGCTTTCGCCGCGGTCTTCGGCGTCCGAGGAACCGGCGACGACGTAACTGACCGTTTTCTCCAAACGGAACGTCTCGCCGTCGTGGATTGCCAGAACGTAGCGGACGGACGAGTCGTCCTCCCCCACCAGGGTTTCGAAGGGCTGGCCTTCTGCGGAAATCCAGTGATCCACGGCCATGGCCACGCGTTGGCGCGATTCCGAGGTCTCCCACGCGAGGCGAAGGGAGCCATCGGCGCCTTGCAGGTGGAGCGGCAGGAGGACGCGGCCGGCGTGCCGTCCGGAACGGCGGGGGTCGTGGGCCGAGTGGTCCTCCACAGGCTGGTCCTGGCGGTTCACGACGCCGGAGGTGATGTCCGCGGATACCACCCGGTCAGCTGTCAGCGACAGTTCAAGGCCAAGGCAGCCGCGCGAATCGAACCCCACCGCGCGGCGCTCTACGGTGGTGACGGTAGCGCCCGAGCGGCAGGCCCACGTGATGGATTCTTCGTATATGCCTGTGGAAAAGTCGACGCTGCGGTGGTAGTCAACCACGGCAGACTCCGCCAGGCTCAGGGCTTCGCCATCAATGGAGACCGTGAAATTGTTGGCATCCGGAACGTACACAATCCGCTGGCCGGTCCGCGCAAAACCATACGCATTCTCGGCATGTTTGATGTCCCAGATTTCGTGGAATCCGTTGATGAACGTGCCGGGAAGTTCGCCGTCGCCCGCGGTTGAGTGCGAGCCGCGGATGCCAAGGTGGCCGTTGCCAAGTGCGAACAACGTTTCCAGTGTCCCCTCGTCACCGGGGACGTGGATGTTCTCCACGAGCTTCCAGGGCTCGCAGGGGAAGCGCAGCCGATCGGAGCTGATGAGTGCCTGGGCGGTTGAAGTCCTTCGAAAAAGTAGGGTCAGAGAAGGTCGTTGAGGTCGTCGACCACCAGCGTGGCGCCGGCGTCGAGCAGGGTTTGGCGGCCCGCCCCGCGGTCCACGCCGATCACGGCGTAAAAATTGGCGCCTGCGCCGGCTTGGACGCCGGACACTGCGTCCTCCACCACGATGCATTCCTCCACAGGCACGCCCAGCAGGCCCGCGCCATAGACGTACGTGGCCGGGTCCGGCTTACCGGGAAGTCCGACGGCGGCAGCCACCTGGCCGTCCACCACCACCTCGAAGTGGTGGTCAAGGCCGGCGGCCTTCAAGACAGCCGGCGCGTTCCGGGAGGACGAAACCACCGCCACTTTGAGACCCAGCTCCAATGCGGCGTTGATGAACTTGACCGACCCCTCGTAGGGTTCAACACCGCGGGAGTTGACGATCTCGTTGAAGATGGCGTTCTTGCGGTTGCCCAGGCCCTGCACGGTCTGGTTCGCGGGGTCGTCATGAACCGGCCCCTCAGGCAGGGTGACGCCGCGGGAGGCCAGGAAATCCCGGACGCCATCGAACCGCGGCTTGCCGTCGATGTGGTCGAAGTAGTCGCTCTCCTGGTATCCCTGCGGGTGGCCGGTCCCGGCAAGGTAAGCATCAAACAGTTCCTGCCACGCTTGCTCATGCACCACGGCAGTGGGCGTCAGCACGCCGTCGAGGTCGAACAACAGCGCCGAGGCGCCGGTCCAGGCATTACGAAGATCAGTCATGTGCAGTAGTCCGTTCAGCGCTTGTGGCGCGTGGTTTTGCGTTCGATGAGCTTGGTATCGAGCAGGTGGTTGAAGGGTTGATGGGGGGTTTCGGTATTCAGGAGTCGTTCGCACAGCAGGTTCGCTGCGAAGGCGCCTTGGTCTGCCACGGGCTGCGCCACGGTGCTCAATCCAAGGAACCCGCTCATGGGGTGGTTGTCCATTCCGATCACTGACACGTTCTTGGGCACGGATAAACCGTATTCGCGGAGCGCCTTCAACGCTCCAAACGCGGCTTCATCGCAATGGGCGAACACCGCCGTGGGCCTCGCGCCACGGGCGATGAGTTCCGTCATTGCCCGTCGGCCGTCATCGATGCTTGGCCCGGCACCCACCACAAGGTCCGGGTGGACGGTGAGGTGATGTTCATCCAGCGCACGCTTGAAGCCACGGAACCGTGGAGTCTCAGTCACAACGGGGTGTTCATTGCTCGAGAGAACGGCCAAGTCCCAATGGCCCAGCCCCAGCAGGTGTTGGGTTGCCTGCCAGGCTGCGTGTTCGTCATCGATAGCTACATTGTCCCACGGAACATTTTCCATGCCCACGCTGGCTATCGCCAGTCCGCACGCCTCCAGTGCGTCCACTTCGCCGGGCACCAGGTCAAGGGTGAGCAGGAGCAGCCCGTCCACTCTCTGCGCGAGGTTTCCCAGGTCTGCGAAGAACTGCCGCCGCACACTGTCCTTGTTGCGCAGGCTGATCAGCACGGTGTCGTAGCCACTGTCTCCGAGGACTTCCTCAGCTGCCTCCACGGCCTGGGCGAAGAACCAGGAGGTGGCTGTCGGGGCCACTATCGCAACTGAACCCGTCCTGCCGCCCGCCAACCTGGACGCTGCGGCCGAGGCCTTGTAACCCAGCTTGGCGGCAGCCCCGGCTACCTGTTGTTGAGCCCTTTCAGAAACGTTCGGGAGGTTCCTGAGGGCCCGGGATACCGTGCAAATGGACAACCCGGAGAGGACGGCCACGTCCTGGATTGTCGCCCTGTGAGTCCTAACCATGCAACACCGCCTCAGCCCTTTCCACGCTCGCCTAACGCCTTCACGTGTGACCCGGACCGGGTCACCAGCCAAAAGTGTAAGCGCTTACAATTTTGTCATTCAATAGAGTGCGGTCGAATGCGAAATTGTGACGCGAATCTCACCAAGAGATTGATTCGGGAGCCCGGATGACGTCTAATCCGGGGATCAAGCCCAGAACATCAACCCGTAACTTCAACCCGGAACATCACCCCAGGACGTAGAACTTCAGGAACGCACTGACGTCCACCAGCTCCGGCGGTTCGATCCTGTGGCCCATCCCCGGATAAGTGCGTGCCGTCAAAGCCACATTGGCTTCCAGCCACTCCGCTGTGTGGGCAATCGCGTCCTCATTGATGACGGGATCGGCCTTGTCGCGCCCCCAGAAAAACGGCGGCGGGGTATCGAAGGACTCGCTCAGGGCAAGGAGGTCGTTGTCCAGCACAAAACCGGACAGGCCCACCGTGGCCTTGAAGGCCTGGGGCCGCAACCGCAGGAGCGTACTGGCCATGGCCATACCCTGCGAATACCCCAGCAGGCTCACGCTGCTGTGATTGTCCTTGACCGAGTTGATCCAGTTGAACACCGTGTTGGTGGACGCAATCACATCAGCAAAGTCGTTGGTCAGGAAGTAGTCCAACAGGAACCAGCCGTAGTCGTCGCCAATCACTTTCGGGCCGCGAAGTGCAGCGCACGTGAACTCGCCGGGAAGATGCGGAAAGAGGTCCACCATGCGTTGCTCGCTGGTTCCATAACCGTGCATCATCACCAGCAACGGAGTGCCCGCGCGCTGGCTTTCGGGCTTTGACCACACCACTGAATCCATGGGCATGAGCCTAGTAGACTGGCGCCATGACTCCGCAGGAACTGGCCAACCTGGCTCATCTGCGGCGCGCCCGCGACTTCATTGATCGCGAGTATGCGCGTCCTCTGGATGTGCCCACCATGGCCGCCGGAGCGCTCATGTCACCCGCGCATTTCTCCCGCCAGTTCAAGGCCGCCTACGGCGAATCCCCCTACAACTACCTCATGACCCGGCGGATCGAACGGGCCATGGCCCTGCTCCGGGCAGGCACCAGCGTCACGGACGCCTGCATGGAAGTCGGCTGTACGTCGCTTGGCTCCTTCAGCACGCGATTCACGGAAATCGTTGGCATCAACCCCAGCGAATACCGCTCGCGCGAGCACCATGCCGTCAAGGCCATGCCCTCCTGTATCGCCAAGCAGCACACGCGGCCCGAACGCAATGGGGGCAAGACTTCGGCTCCGGCTTCTGCTCCGGTTTCGGCCGCGGCCCTGGCCCCGGTTTCGGCTCCTGCTTCGGTGCCTGATGGACTGAGCAGGATTGAAGAAGCGCCAGCGCCACAGCTGCAATAGCGTGTGATTCATGAACATTTCATTGAAGTATGCACATGTCACCGTCAACGATGTGGATGAGTCGCTTGCCTTCTACCGCGACGCCCTGGGTTTCGACGTAAGGAACGACGTCGGCTCGGATGGCCAGCGCTGGGTCACCATAGGCAGCGACGCCCAGCCGGATCTTGAACTGGTGCTTTCCCCGCCGCACGCCGGCCGTTCACAGGCCGACGGCGATGCCATCCAGGAACTCCTGACCAAGGGTGTTATGCCCATGCTGGTGTTCACCACGGATGACCTGGACGCTACTTTCGAGAAGCTCCGCGCATCAGGCGCCGAAGTTCTCCAGGAACCCATCGATCAGCCCTGGGGGCCGCGCGACTGTGCCTTCCGCGACCCGTCAGGCAATATGATCCGTATCAACCAGGGCTGACGGGCTTAACGCCAGGGTTCTGCTCGGGCTGTACGGCCGGTTGACGGGCTCAACCCTCGTCTTCCACTGCGGCATTACGACGGCGGCCGGTTGCCGCTGCACCCGAGGCGACCGCCGCCGTCGTACTGACTGCCGGTTGCCGCCGCACCCGAGGCGACCCGCCGCCGTCGTACTGTCTGCCCGCTGCCCCTTCACCCGCCGGACTTCTTCGCCTGCACTACTTCTTCGCTTGCAGTAATTTCCCTAGTGACTCAGCACCCCGGCGTCGGACCGTTCGCCGTCCTGGTGCGTGGAGGCAATGGCGGCGGATACGACGTCGGACAACCGGCGACGCTGGCTGTACGCCTGGCGTTGCAGCCGTTCGCCGGTGCCCCGGCGGAGAATGTTCGCCACTCCTGCCCGGGCGAGGGCAAGATCACCGGTGGCTGTGAGCGCCGGGCGAACGTGCCGGAGCAGTGCTGCTGCTACGTCTGAAGCAGGATAGGGCCGCTGCTCCAGGGGGTGAAGCAGTTGGTGGTTGATGCCAAAGCGGCTGGCTTTCCAGTTGGCCATGCGGATGACCGGCGTCAACGTGCTCGACGCCGGTTTTCCCCGCCGCCATTCGGCCGCCGATGTTTCCACCAGGGCACGGGCGATCACGGCAATGGTGAGGGCGTCTTCGGCGTAAAGGCAGACATCCGCGATCCGCAATTCAACAGTGGGATGTCCCCTGGACAGGCGGGCATCGAAGTAGATCATGCCCTCGTCCAGCGGAACGCCAGTACCCAACAACTCCGAAAGCATCTCCTGGTAACCCTCCACGGAACCGAAGACATCCATGGGGCCGGCAGTGGGCCACCTGTTCCAGATCTGTGTCCGGTAGCTGGCGAAACCGGTATCGGCTCCCATCCAGAAAGGAGAATTGCCGCTCAAGGCCAGAAGCACCGGCAACCAGTGCCGCATCCGGTCAAGGACAGCGACCCCTTCTTCCGGCGATTCTATGGATACGTGGACGTGGAAGCCGCAGGTGAGCTGCTCACGCGAAATCAACCCGAATTCCGTCCCCATGGCCGCATACCGCTGGTTCCCCGTGGTGGGAGTGGCGTGGAAGACGGGCGGGGTGGCCAATGCGGCGACGCGCGCACCCACAGTCCGTGCGGCTTTGTCGGACAATGCCCGCCCTGCACGGATCTCGTCCCTGAGTTCAGCCGCAGTCCGGCAGGGACGCGAGTTGACCTCCACCTGCTCCTGCTTGAATTCGGACTTCAGCGTCGCGTTCCCGGCGCCATGCTCATCACCGGCACTGCCTTCCGCCTCGCCAAAGTGCGGAGCAGCAACATCAAGGATGTCTGCGGCCAGCGCCAAAGGCGTACCGTCCGCCGGATCCGCGATCAACAGTTCCTCTTCAACACCAAACGTGCGCATAGCCACCCCTCCCGCTGTTGGTTATTCAGAGACGGCAGTCATCCAACGTGGCGCGGAACCTCCATTTGGAAACCGCAACGGCAATGCAGTACCTGCGTCTGCAAGT
>NZ_JABMCX010000207.1 GCF_013179505.1 Paenarthrobacter sp. CM16
AGATCCCAACGGCCTGGCACGGTCCGTTGGTCTTTTCGCGGCCAGGTGAGCCGTTCTCGCCCGCAGAGTCCGCGCGTGCACACCGGCTGGCTGAGCTCGCGGAGATTTTGGCGCACACTCCGGCTGCTCAGTCTTCTTCGAATTTCTTGAGCAGCGTGAAGTCAGCTTAGGATTGCGCCGTTCGGCCCGGAAAAGCGTTCAGTCCAGCATCCGTATCCGGAGACCGGTTCCGCGTTCTTTCTCCACCAGGCGCCGCTCTATGGGCCCGCTTTGGGCAAGCCAGAGCACCCTGCCGTCGTAGGTCACGGACTCCACGCAGCCCTGGTCCACAACCTCGTTGTACCGCCACACCTGGACAGTTTGGCCGACGAGGATCCGCCAATTGGTCACAGCCCGGCCTTCTGCTTCGGCGAAGCGCGGCCCGGGTGTCGGCTTCTTCTTACTGTCCTGCACGTCATTACTCCTAGCGGTTACAAGCTTCCTGTAAAGACTTGTGCCGCCACGGCTCAGTACATGACGCGATTCGGGGGACTTTCGCTAGAGTCCCTTCACTGCGCCCAGGACCTTGGTCAGGGAGTCCTTGGCGTCTCCGAAGAGCAGGGTGGTTTGCGGTTCGTAAAGGAGTTCGTTTTCAATACCGGCAAACCCGGGGCGCATGGAGCGTTTGAGGAACACCACCTGCCGGGCGTCGGCCACTTCAAGGATGGGCATTCCGTAGATGGGTGAGCCAGAGGTGGTCTTCGCGGCAGGGTTGACGACGTCGTTGGCGCCCACCACCAAGGCAACATCGGCAGTCTTGAACTCGGAGTTGATCTCGCCCATTTCCTTGAGCGACTCGTAGGGCACGTTGGCTTCAGCCAGCAGGACATTCATATGGCCCGGCATTCTTCCGGCCACCGGATGGATGGCGAAGTCGACTTCGATCCCCCGCGCTTTCAGGGCTGAGGCGAGCTCGGCTGCGGTGTGCTGCCCTTGGGCGACCGCCAGGCCGTATCCCGGCACAATAATGACCCGTTGCGCATAACCGAGCAGCACTGCCACGTCTTCTGCACTGGAGGATCGAACCGGCCGTTCGCTCACGGCTGTGGACCCGGCCGTGGAGCCGCCCTTGAAGGCACCGAACATGATGCCGGCAACGCTTCGCCCCATCGCCGCGGCC
Source organism: Paenarthrobacter sp. CM16 (assembly GCF_013179505.1). Lineage (GTDB taxonomy): Bacteria > Actinomycetota > Actinomycetes > Actinomycetales > Micrococcaceae > Arthrobacter. The sequence goes on from NZ_JABMCX010000207.1 coordinate 1,160, forward strand.
ATGGCCCGGGTCAGGATGGTGCCCGACGCCCCAACCAGCGTGCCGGCCACAAGGAGGAGCACATTGCCCAGCACCAACCCCGATGCCGCGACTGCCAAGCCGGTGAAGGCGTTCAGGAGGGAGATGACAATCGGAACATCGGCACCGCCTACGGGCAGCACCAACAGGATTCCGGCAACCAGACCCAAAACCAACAGGACCAACGCCAGCACGAGCGAGCCGTTCAGGATCACAACAACCCCGGCTCCCACGGCCGCCAACAGCACCACGGCCATCAGGACGGGCAGGCCGGGGAAGGTCACAGGCCTGGTGGTCATCAGCCCCTGAAGCTTGGCAAAAGTGACCCCGGAACCGGCGAATGACACGGCACCCACCAGCAGCGTGAAAACGATGGCCAGTCGAACCCAGGGCTCATCCGTGTGGGAAAGTTCCAGCAACGCCACGAGTGCCGCAGCCCCACCGCCCACACCGTTGAAGAGTGCCACGAGCTGGGGCATCTGCGTCATCTGCACCCTGCGGGCCACGGGCGCTGCCACGCCGGAACCGACGGCGATGGCTCCCAGGATCCAGGGGATGTTGTCCAGCTTGACGGAGAGGAACACCGTGACCACGGCCACCAGGGCGCCGAGGGCTCCAATCAGGTTCCCGCGCCGCGCCGTCCGTGGTGAATTGAGGCCCTTGAGGGCGAGGATGAAGCACGCGGCAGCGGCCAGGTAAAGGAGTGCAGTCCAGGTGGGGTTGAGCAGGGTCACGGACGGCGCTCCTTAGCCGCGGCGTCCCGCGTGGTGCCACCTCCGGAACCAGGGCTGCCACCGCTGCCGGGGCTGCCAGTGCTTCCGGGACTGCCCGCACCAACGTTCGACGGCGGTCGCTGCCTTCCACGGAACATCTCCAGCATGCGGTCGGTCACCACAAACCCGCCCACGAGGTTGGCCGTGGCAAGGACTACAGCCAGAAGGGCGACCGCCAGAACCCACGGATCTGCGGCCTGCCCGGCAACGATGATGGCTCCCACCAGGATGATGCCGTGGATCGCGTTGGCCCCGGACATGAGGGGCGTGTGCAGGGTGCTGGAGACTTTGGAAACAACCTCGAAGCCCACAAAAACGGCCAGCACCGTGATCGTCAACAGGCTCATGCCATCCATCAGCGCACTCCTTCAGTTCCGGGACGGGTAGAGCCAAAGGGTGCTGTCTCGCCTGCGAGCGCCGTGAGTGCCTCCGCGGTGGGTGGGTGCCGGACTTCGCCGAGGTGCGTGAGGCAAGTACCCGCCACTACTTCGTCATCGAAGTCCGGGCTGACCACGCCGTCGCGGGTCATCAGGGCCAGCAGGTTGGCCACGTTCTTGGCGTAGAGGCGGGAGGCGTCTGCGGGCATCGCGGAGGCAGCGTCCTTGATCCCCACCAGCGTGACAATGCCTTGGCCGTCGGCCGTGGGGACGGGAATGTCCTGCCCCGGGATGCTTCCCTCAACGTTGCCGCCCGATTCGGCAGCCAGGTCCACCACCACGGAGCCCGGTTTCATGCCCTGCACCATGTCCCGGCTAACCAGCAGTGGTGCGCGCCTGCCGGGAACCGCGGCCGTTGTAATCAACACGTCCGACTGGGCAACGTGCGGTGCCAGGAGTGCCCGTTGCAAGGCGCCGCGGTCTGCACTGAGTTCCCGGGCGTATCCACCGGAGGCCTCAGCGGTTTCGAGGTCCAGTTTGATGAACGTCCCGCCCATGGACGCTACTTCGTCTGCCGACGCGGGTCGAATGTCGTTAGCGGAGACCCGGGCGCCGAGCCGTTTCGCAGTTCCAATAGCCTGCAAGCCGGCAACACCTGCGCCCAGCACCAGCACCCGGGCCGGTGGGATGGTCCCCGCCGCAGTCATATACAGCGGGAAGAACCGGGGCAGGCGCATGGCCGCCTCAAGGACGCACCGATACCCCGCCACCAAGGCTTGGGACGTCAGGGCGTCCATGGATTGGGCGCGGGATATCCGGGGAACCAGTTCGAGGGCAAAGGACGTGATCCCGCCGGCGGCGAGCGCGCGCACGGTGGGCAATTCCGAGGACGGTGATCCCAAACCCACTGTGACCGAACCCCGGCGGAGGGCTCCCGCCGTCGACGGTTCCATGGGACGGACGTGGCAGTAAACATCCAGGGCCCCCAGATCCAGGGACTGCACCACGGAGGCGCCTGCTCGGCCGTACTCATCGTCACTGTGTCCGGCGGCTAATCCGGCCCCGGATTCGATTTCCACTTCAAGGCCCAGGCCCGCCAATTGCTTGACCGTTTCCGGCGTGGCGGCCACACGTCGCTCGCCGTCGAGCGCCTCGCGCGCAATGCCTGCTTTCACCCGCCACCCCTCTTCCCGAACTCTCCCGGACTCGCCTCCGAACCAGTTGGCATGAGTCTATGACTGCAAGGGTCTGCGCGGGAGTAGGGGGCTGCGCTATGTGCACAACTCCACTAGGGTCGGTGGAAGCTGGAAGCAACCAGCCACCACACCGTCGACGAGCCGGTTCCGGCCGTCCCGTCGGAAAGGAACGCCACTATGGATACCTTCAAAATCGGTTATTTCGTGGGAAGCCTGGCGAGCAATTCGATCAACCGGGTTCTTTCCAAGGCGCTGATCAGCGTTGCGCCTCCGGAGCTTGAGTTCCATGAGATCGCCATCAAGGACCTTCCCCTCTACAGTTCGGACTACGACGCCGATTTCCCGCCGGCCGGACGCGAACTTAAGGATGCGATCGCGGCCTCGGACGGGATCCTTTTCATCTCCCCTGAATACAACCGTTCCATCCCCGGCGCGCTGAAGAATGCCATCGACTGGGGTTCGCGTCCGTGGGGCACCAACTCGTTTGCCCGGAAGCCCACGGGAATTATTGGCGCATCGCCTGGCGGTATCGGGACAGCGGTGATGCAATCGTCCATGCGCAGTGTGTTGAGCTTCCTGGACGCGCCGCAGCTGAACGCACCTGAGGCTTATATCCGCTTCGTCGCAGACGCGTACGACGACGACGGTTCAGTTAAGGATGAAGGAACCGCCTCCTTGTTGCGGCATTACATGGAGGAATACAGCGCGTTCGTGCAGCGTGTCCTCGCCGCCAATGCGCCCGGCCACATCGGGGACCAGGAGCCGGATTCCGCCAAGCTCACCCGTTAGTGCCGGCGGGGGTGCCGCTCCTGTTTTAGGGCGGCACCCACGAAAAACACCCACCTCCGCAGCTTAGTCAGTATCCTTACTAGTATGAGGATTCGTGACCACGCCCTAAACCCTTGGAGGTAACGATGTTTCGAAGACTAGCCACCACCGCCGCGGCGTTGGCCCTTTGCGCAGGGTCCATGCTGTCCACCACGGCTGCTGCCAACGCCGCCCACGCCGGCACGGCGCAAATGAGTGCGGCCCAAATGAGTGCGGCCCAAAGCAACGTAGCCGCTACGACGCCGACGCCCACCCCGGATTCCACCAATCCATCCGGGCCCTCAACACAAACGCCAACCAACCCGGCGCCCTCGTCCGGTGCACCCAGCACGCCGAATCCCGCAGGCAGCGGGCCCGCCAACCCAGGGACGGGAGAGTCCGATCCCCAGGAGCAGACCCGTACAGACGCCACGCCGTGGGTGCTGGCTGCCGTGGCGGCCGTGATCATCATCGCCTTGATCATCTGGACCGCCCGCAACCGGCGCGGACGGGATAAGGGCATCAGCGATACACCCCGCTGATCGCCCGGCCCGGGATCAGCGGATCAGCCGGATCAGCGGATCAGCCGGGTCAGCGGATCAGCCGGGTCAGCGGATCAGGAATGCAGCCGAACCAGACACATGATCAAGCCAGGCATGCGGGTAAGCCAGGCATGCGCGTAAGCCAAGCATGCCGGCAGGCCAAGCAACGAGCCAGGCCTAAAGCGTTCCCGCTGCGAGCCGGCCAATGACGCTGGATTCCAGATGCTCCAGCAGGTGCCGCGGGTTGTCGTAGACCTCCGCGGCACCTGCATCACGCAATTCCGCCTCACTGATTCCGCCGCAGGTCAGGGCGATTACGGGCATGCCGATTGCCGCTCCGGCCTTGACGTCCCATACTGCGTCGCCCACAAAGACCGCGTCCTCCGGGCTGACGCCAAGTTTCTCCAGGCAGGCGATGAGGATGTCCGGCGCGGGCTTACTTTCCTTGGCATCGTTTGAGCTGGTCCAGGCATCGATCGATGATCCGGCGTCGAGGATGTGCCGGCTGACCTCAAGGTCGCGCTGTTGTGCTGACGACGCCAAGCCGACGGCGAGTCCGGCGTCGGAGCATGCTGAGAGAAGGTCCCGGACAGAGTCGAACGACCGAAGCGTCGGCCAGAACGTCGCGAAAACCGCACTGTGGGCGTTCTTCAGGTCTTCCTGCAGGTCCTCGGAGCACTCGGGCAGGAGGCTCTGGATCAGCCTGTCGCCTCCCATGCCCACGCGTCGGTGGATGGCTGACATCTCGATGTCCAACCCTTCGCGGCGAAAGGCCTGCCACCACGCCATGGCATGGAAATAGCTGGAGTCAATCAGCGTCCCGTCCACGTCGAAGAGGACTCCACGCCGCTTTGATGCCGTTGAATCAGCTCCCACAGGTGTCCGCCTTCGGCCCGGCCCCTGCGCTCACGCCCATCGGAGCCGGTTCATGATCGGATGCCTCCTGCATGAGTACTTCATACCGCTCCGTGGACCCCGTTCGCAGCAGCCCGGTGCCCGCTACTTCCCTCATGGCGGCGACACCCTCAACGGCATCGTCCAGCGAAGAAAAGCGCTTCGAAAGACCCATCAGCGCGTCTCCGCCGTCCAACACCAGGATGCGAAATCCTCCATCAGGGGTCTCCACCAGTTCCAAATGACCGGCCATACCGACCTCCTCGTCTCAACAACTTCCCCACTAGTAAGACTCCTTAGTATACGGCCGATCGACATATTTTGTAACGCGGGAATGAGGCGCGTGCAACTTCTTGTTCTCCACTGCATGACAACAATTGGAATCATCGGTGCAGGACACATTGGCAGCCAGGTCGCCCGCAAAGCGGTTGAACTTGGCTACGACGTAGTCATCAGCAACTCCCGCGGGCCGGAGACCCTCGGCGAACTGGTGGCCGAACTGGGGCCACGCGCTCGGGCCGCGACAGCAGCCGAAGCAGCAGCGGCGGGCGATTTCGCCGTCGTGACCGTTCCCCTCAAGAACTATCAAGACATCCCGGCTGAGCCGCTCGAGGGCAAGATCGTCATCGACACCAACAACTATTACTGGGAGCGCGACGGTCGCATTCCGGAGCTGGACAACGGCGAAGCCACCACCTCCGGCCTGCTCCAGAAGCACCTCCCCACCTCAAAGGTAGCCAAGGGCTTCAACCACATCCTCGCCCAGGACATCACCACCGACGGCGCCCCGGCCGGCACGCCCAACCGCCGCGCCCTCGCCACCTCCAGCGAATTCCCGGATGCCGCCGGGCTCGTCACCAAGCTCTACGACGAATTCGGCTTCGACACCGTCAACGTCGGCCCACTGGAAGACAGCTGGCGCGTTGAGCGCGACCGCCCCGCGTACGTCATCCGGCAGACCGCCGTCGAACTTCAGGACAACCTCGCCAAGGCGACCCGCACGGTCTAACCCTTGAAGCACGACGGCGAGCGGGCGGCTCACGCTCGCCCGCCGCTTGATGTGGGCAGGCGCACGGCACGTTGCCCTGAAAAGTTGATGAAAACAGTGTCATGAATCGGGCCCGAGTGGCACTTTATGGGTGGCTGCTTCCTCGGGCGCTCGGCGCATCGAGCGCCTGGGGAGGCAGTCCCGCCCCCAGCGCCACGACCCGAGGAGTCCCATGTCCACGAAGATTTCGACCTGGCCCGCCGCAACCCCCATGTGGGTGGACCTGGGAGTGGATGACCTCCCCGCCGCAAAAGCCTTCTACGCAGACCTTTTCGGCTGGGACTTCGCTTCAGGCGGGCAGGACGCCGGGGACTATCAGCTGGCTCAGCTCAGGGGCCGCACTGTGGCCGGAATGGGGCCGAAGCAGGATCCGGACACGCCCACAGCCTGGACCACCTTCCTGGCCTCTGACGATGTTGATCTCACGGCCAAAAAGATCGACGCGGCCGGAGGGCAGCTCCTTGCAGCTCCCTTTGATGTGATGGACTCCGGCCGCATGGCCCTGGCCGCTGACAGCGGCGGTGCAGCGTTCGGGATCTGGCAGGCCGGCACGCACATCGGAGCCGAGCGCGTCAACGAGCACGGCACCCTGTGCTGGAACGAACTGCATACCCGCGATTACACTGCCGCCCGGTCTTTTTACTCGAAGGTCTTCGATGTCAGCTACCAGGACGTCACGGAAGAAGGTCTCATCTACTCCACGGTCCGCCGGCCACTGGATGGCCGGGAAGTGGGCGGTATTCACCACGACACCGCGCTTCCGGATCACACCCCGAATCACTGGATGACCTGGTTCGCCAGCGATTATGTTGCCGGCACCGCCACCCGGGCAGTGGAGCTTGGCGCCACCTTGCTGGGCCCGGTGGAGGAAAGCGCACTGGGGCGGATGGTGGTGGTCCGGGCACCGCAGGGTGAAGTGTTCGGTGTCATTGATGCACCGCGGACCAGCGACTAGTCAGGCCGCCGCGGGGTCCAGCGCTTCTGCGATGACCTCATGTGCATGGGCCGCGGCCAAGGGAGCGGCCAGGCGATGAACTGCCTGGAACGTCCTGCGGACCGCGGGCCCGTGCCACTCCGGCGGGAGGTAGTCCGTGGGCAGATTGGGGTCCCGGTAGGGGAACTTCCGCCACATGGTGAGCATCGGAATGTAATAGCGGAAGGCGTCGCGCCGCAGCTCCTCGGTGGACTCGGCCAGCGCCCTTTCGGGATCGTCGCCCACCCTCTCGGTCCATTGCTGTTCTGCATCTTCGTAGAGCCCAAGGAACTCGGTGAATTGCTCATCGAGCTCCTTGAGGTCCCACCATTCGGAGATTTTGGGCCGCATGGGGCCGTCAAAAACATAGTCGCTCCGGAACAGGTCCACGAACTCAATCAGCCCACCTGCAGTGAGCCGCTCCCGGGCTTGCTCCAGCTTGTGCGCCGGTGCAATCCACACCCCGTTGGCCACCGAACCGAACCCCAGGGCCAGCAAAGCGGAACGCAGCTGGTGCCTGCGGTTTCGCATGGACTCAGGAACTGAAAAAACAGCGAGCACCCAGGTATCTACCGGGGCGGGCGGTTCGGGTGCGAAGATCCGGCGGTCACCTTCACGGAACACATCGCTGATGGACTCGGAAATCTTGTATTTGGCAATCCCGCCCTCGCGGACACTCTTGAGCACGCCCTTGGCTTTGAGCCTGGAGACCGAGGACCGCACACCCGGAGCATCGTAGCCGAGGGAGCCCAGCATGGAGATCAGCGCAGAGACCGGCAAGGCGTCTCCCGCGTTCCGGCCGTAGAGGCCGAAGATCGTAA
>NZ_JABMCX010000208.1 GCF_013179505.1 Paenarthrobacter sp. CM16
TTCCTCCACGCGTGCAGCACTTGAAGAAGGCATCGTTTCCGGTGGCGGTTCCGCACTCATCCACGCCCTCAAGGCACTGGATGAGTCCCCGGCCGTCCAGGCGCTGGAAGGTGACGCGGCAGCTGCTGTGGGCATCGTCCGCCGTGCCTTGGTCCAGCCGCTGCGCTGGATCGCCCAGAACGCCGGCTTCGACGGCTTCGTTGTTGTTGCCAAGGTTTCCGAGCTGGAAGCCAACCACGGTTTCAACGCCAAGTCCGGCGAGTACGAGGACCTGATCGCCGCCGGCGTGATCGACCCCGTCAAGGTCACCCGCTCCGCTCTCCGTAACGCCGCTTCCATTGCTGCCCTGGTTCTCACCACCGAGACCCTGGTTGCCGAGAAGCCGGCTGAGGAAGAAGACGCACACGCAGGCCACAGCCACTAGCAGCCTGTTTCATTGAAGCCCCGGTCACGTTCGCGTGGCCGGGGCTTCGTGCGTCTCCGGACGCCCGCAGGTACGCCTGCCCAAGCTATTGTGAGCGTTCGACGACGGCAGTAACCTGACGCTAAAAGCTGCGGCTCGGGCATTAACCCGGCCGCCACCCACCCGCAGGTGAGCCATGACAGCCCCGGACACAGACTTGGACCTGGGACGCTCAGCATTTCACGAGCGCCGCTGGAACGATGCCCTGGATTGCCTCGTCCGCGCCGATTCCGAGGGCGGACTGCCTCCCCAGGACATTGAGTTGGCCGCCTCCGTGGCGATGCTGCTTGGATTGAACGCCCAGAGCGTGGCGTACCTCGCGCGAGCCCACGACGAATTCCTGACCATAGGGGATATAGACAGTGCCGCCCGCTGTGCCGCGTGGCTGGTCATGTTCCTGATGGACATGGGCGAGCATGCGCAGGGCAATGGCTGGTTGTCCCGCGCCAGGCACCTGCTGGAGGGCATGGCAGGACCATGCGCCGCCGAAGGCTACCTCCTCATTCCCGCTGCCCTGGGCGCGCTTCGCTCCGGCAACCCTGGTACGGGCCATGAAATGTTCGGCCGGGCCTTGGAACTGGGCCGGTCCTTCCACGACAAAGACCTTCAGGCACTGGGACAACTCGGTGTAGGTACCTCACACGTATCGCTGGGAAACGTGGAGGAAGGACTCCAACTCCTGGACGAAGTCATGGTGTCGGTCACCTCGGGGGAGATTTCGCCCATACCAGCGGGCATCATCTACTGTGCGGTCCTGGGAAGCTGCCGCCTCTCGCATGACGTCAGGCGTGCCCACGAGTGGACCTCAGCCTTGGAACGCTGGTGTGGTGAACGTCCGGACATGGTCATGTTCAGCGGACAATGCCAGGCCTACCGGGCCGAGCTCCTGATCTTGCACGGCGCTTGGGACGAAGCTCTCGCGGTGGCACGTGCCGCAGAAGGCCGGGTCCGTAAGGGCGACCCCGACGCAACATTCGGATCCTGGTACCAGCAAGGCGAAGTCCTGCGGCTGCAAGGATTCCTGGCTGAAGCTGCGAAAGCCTATGGCACAGCGGCCGGAACGGGTTTCGAGCCCGTTCCGGGCATCGCGCTCCTGCAGCTTGCGCAGGGTAAGGCGATCCAGGCCCAAGCCACCATGCGCCGTGCACTGGAGGGAGCGGAAACCGCCAATCGTCGCCGCCTGCTCCCTGCCGCCGTCGAGGTCGAACTTGCCCTGGGAGATGTGGCCGCTGCCAGGGCCGCCTTGAACGAATTAAGGGAACCACAGCACAGCGGAAGCAAGCCCCTTGAACTGGCGCTCGCTTCGCAAGCAGGTGCCCAGGTTTCGCTGGCCGAGGGCGATGCCACCGCCGCCCTCCGTGACGCGAGGAGTGCCTGGCGGATCTGGTATAGCCTCGAAGCCCCCTACTATGCGGCCGGTTGCCGTGTGCTTGCGGGCCGCGCTTATGCACTGCTCGGCGATCCGGATACTGCTGCCATGGAGTTCGAAGCGGCCAAAGCGGAGTTTTCCGATCTCGGAGGAACACCGGCCGTTGCCGAAGTACTGGAGCTCACCGGTGAAAAGCCCAAGGACTCCTGCTCCCTCACGGCAAGGGAAATGGAAGTCCTTCGGCTGGTGGCGGGTGGGCACTCAAACCGGATCATCGCCCGGGAGCTGTACCTGAGCGAAAAGACCGTAGCCAGGCACGTCAGCAACATCCTTTCCAAACTCGCGGTACCGTCCAGGGCAGCTGCAACCAGCCACGCTTTCGAGCACGGCCTCATCCGCTGACGCGCTATCACCTCTCGCACCTTTCGGCCGGTCCCTCTATCACCTACTGCGCAGAAATACCCACGCCGTAGAAAAGCAAATGCGTCATTCTGCCGAAGCGACGGCAGGGGCCGGGACCGTAGCTTGGCTGTATCAGGACCCCTAAGATCCGAGAACGGAAGGAAGACCGGCCATGGATTCGCAGCAGTACCCGGACCAGAGGTACATAGACCAGCAGCACACCGACGTGGACACCTTGATAGTGGGCGGTGGCCAGGCCGGACTCGCGCTCGCGTACTGGTTGGCCAAGGAAGGCCGCAATTTCCTCATTCTGGATCAGCACGAAAGGCCAGGGGATGCCTGGCGTCAGCGCTGGGACTCCCTCAAGCTGTTCACACCCGCCAAATATGACGGACTTCCCGGCCGGCCCTTCCCCGGAGACCGCCTTGCTTTCCCCACAAAAGACCAACTGGCCGACTACCTGGAAGACTATGTCCGCCGCTTTGACCTCCCGTTCGTGGCCGGCGTTTCCGTGGAGGAAATCAGGGCCGAGGGCGAGGGTTTCGTTGTCCGGGCGGCCGATCATACGTGGCGCTCGCGCAATGTGGTGATTGCCACCGGCGGACACCGTCTTCCTCAACGGCCTGCGTTTGCAGAAGAGCTTGATCCTGAAGTACTCCAACTTCATTCACAGGACTACAAGAACCCCGGGCAACTGCGGGACGGAACTGTACTGGTGGTGGGGCTCGGAAATTCCGGAGCGGAGATTGCCCTTGACGTCGCCCCCTCTCATCACACGGTGCTGTCCGGCAGGCCCAGCGGCGAAATGCCAATGAAGCACGGCCGCGCAGCAGCCCGTTTTGCCCTGCCTGTGGTCAAGTTCCTTGGCGTCCACGTCCTGACACTCAACACGCCGATCGGGCGAAAGGCTGCCCCGGGCTTCAAGTCCATGGCTGCCCCGCTGATCCGGACAAAGACCAAGGATCTGGCTGCGGCCGGGGTTCAATTGCGCCCGAGGCTGGCAGGGATTTCTTTTGGCGTCCCGATTTTAGAGGACGGGACGCGCATGGAAGCCGCGAACGTCATCTGGTGCACCGGCTATCACGAGGACTACTCATGGGTGAAGCTGCCGGTCTTCGACGAGCGTGGTGAGCCCCTGCAGACCAGGGGAGTGGCCAACGACGTTCCCGGCGTCTACTTCATCGGCCAGGAGTTCCTGTTCGCGGCAGCCTCGGCAACGCTGCCCGGAGTGTGCCGGGACGCCCGCTACCTGGCGCGCAGGCTGGCAATGGAACGCCGTCCGGAGCGGGATGGTCGCCGTGGCAAGGAAACCCGCTTGCCGATGAGCCGGTAAAACAGCAACACAGCCGCGGCTGCTGAGACGATGCCCACCAGGTTCAGGGCAAGCTGCAGCGCTGATCCGGCCGCTTGGCTGTATTCGCCCAAGACCAAGGCGATGGCAACGTACCCTGCGGCGGGCACAGTGGTGACTGAGATGAAGACGCCCACCAGGGCCGAGGACCTGTGGCTGATCATGGACAACATGCCCGCTGCTCCCGCCAATGCGGCGAGGGGCCCAAACTCCGGGCCCACCACCATGGCGCCAACAATTGCGATGGTTGAATCGGTCACAATCCCGATCGCGGCCAGCTGCGTCGCAATCACCAGGAACGCCAGGAAACTCCATGTCAGTTTGGAGTCCTCGCCCGTCTGCGTGGAAACCTCGTCCCAAATAACCGAGTCGGCCGATTCGCCGGGAGCCTCTTTCTCCGCTTGGTCGGCGCGCTCGGACAGAACGAGGTCCGGTGTCGAGATAGAGATTGACCCGTGGTCTGGAACTTTGAGGGCATGCAGCCGTTCGATCAGTTCTTCCGCGGATTCCCGCGCAATCTGGACAGTTATCAGATCGCCGGCAGGTACCACGGAAGCACCCTTGAAGACGGCCACTCCGGCAGTCCCTGTCAGTCCGGAGCAGCATTCCAGGACGGCTTCGGACAACTCCGCCGGCACGCAGATGCGCAGCTGTACGATCATTGCTTCCCTTCCGTTGACCCGGCTCCAGCGTAGTTCCGTGTGGATCCCTTTCCGATGATTCAGGCACAGGCCACGCACAGGCAGGACTGGCAAAATGCACAGCCGGACATGAGCTGATTGACCCTGAAGGACCGGTCCATTGGACGGCGCCGACTGGGTTGGAGCCCCTGACCGGCGTATGATGGATGCTTTGTGCCACAGCTTTTGAGGAACTGCCTAACGTGACTATGCCAACGATCCCAGCCCCTGCCCGCGCCGGCAGGCGGTCTTCCGGACCCGTTGCAAAGTCGAAGTTCCGCCCCGAGATCCAAGGCTTGAGGTCCCTTGCCGTCCTGATGGTGGTGAGCTACCACATCTGGATCGGCAGGGTTTCCGGTGGCGTGGATGTTTTCCTCCTGATCTCGGCGTTCCTTATGACGCTGCAGTTCACCGGCCGCTACAAACAGGGCCGTCCCATGGATCTTGTGCGGCACTGGCTGCACCTGTTCCGGCGGCTGCTGCCCGCCGTCGTGGTGGTTCTCCTGGCCACGCTCGCGGCGACATTTACCTTCCTTCCGCCCACACGGTGGGTGGAGGTGGTCCACCAGGCGTGGGCTTCACTGTTCTACTTCGAAAACTGGCTCCTGCAGGGCCTGGCCGTGAACTACTACGCAACCGACCACAGCCTCGCCAGTCCGCTCCAGCACTTCTGGTCCCTCTCCATCCAGGGCCAGGTGTTCATCTTGTGGCCGGTCATTTTCGCTACCGTCGCGGTTCTTTGCCGCCGGTTCAGCCTGAGGTACCGGGCCACCCTCGCATACGTTTTTGCGATAATTTTTGTCCTCTCCCTCACCTACTCCGTCATTTTCACGGCGACCAACCAGGCTGTGGCGTACTTCGATACGTTTGCGCGGCTGTGGGAGTTCGCCTTGGGCACGTTGCTGGCGCTGATTCTTCCGGGGCTGAACTTCGCCAAGCCTGTGCGCATCATCATGGGATGGATCGGCGTGGCAGCCATGCTCAGCTGCGGCGTTCTGCTGCAGGTGCAGACGGCATTCCCCGGTTTTGTTGCCCTGTGGCCCACTTTGGCTGCAGTTGCCGTTATTGCCGCCGGCCAGACCGGTAGCCGTTTGGGCGTGGACAGGATCCTGAGTTCAAAATTCCTGGTCCGGCTCGGTGACAACTCCTACGCCCTCTACCTGTGGCACTGGCCCATCCTGGTGATCGCACTGGCATGGAGCGGCAAGGATCACGCAGGCTGGCTGTCTGGAACGGTCATCATCGCTTTGTCGCTGGTGCTCGCATTCCTGACCACCAAGTACGTGGAGAAGCCGTTCCGGGAATGGAAGTGGCCCGAGGTCAAGCGCCGCCGTTCGGCCATCGCCATCGCAGCCTGCCTTGCCGTGGCGTGCGCGCCGTTGTTGGGGTTCCAATACAAGCAGGACCTGGACCTCAAAGCAGCGCAGGCCCAGGCGTTCAACGACAACCCCGGTGCCCACGCGCTGGTCCCCGGCTACGTGGATCTGGTCAGCGATGGCGCCAAGACGCTGCCCACTGCTGAGCAACTTCCGGAAGACTGGGCAAAGCTGGCCGGCCCCTGCGAGGGCGATGCCAAGCCGGAGGACAAGCAACTGCAGGACAAGTGCCAGCAGAATGGCGTGGGGGAGGACGCCGAGCGGGAAATCCTGGTGTTGGGCGACTCCCATTCCCAGCAATGGCTTGCCGCCCTTGGCCCCTTGGCCGAGGCTGAGGACTGGAAAGTGACTGCCCTCTTGCTGGGCGGATGCCACTTCATGCCGGAGAACCCGGATGCTGACCCTGGTTGCAACGACTTCAACGCCGCCGCTTTCAGGTACGCCGCGGAGAAGGCTCCGGACACCGTTTTCATGGTGGGTACCATGGCTTCTCCCTCGTCACCGGATGAGCAGTTGGTGTACGGCTTTGAGCAGACGGTGACCAACTTCAATGACCTCGGCATTGAGGTGGTGGCCATTCGTGACAACCCGCGCTATGACTACAACGTCACCGAATGTGCGTTGTCCAAGGGTGTGGACAGCGCCGACTGCAAGTCCGACCTTCCCGAGGTCCTTGCCGCAGAGAGCCCCTTCGCAGCCGTCCATGGAACGTTCGGCAACGCAGCCTTCCTGGACATGACGGACCTCCTCTGCGACGGCATTACTTGCCCCAGCGTAGTGGGAAACGTGTTCGTGTATTTGGACGATAACCACTTGTCCAGGACGTACGTGACCAGCATGGCTGAGATGTTTGAGGAAAGGTGGTTTGCCGCGACGGGGTGGCAGCGATGATGGACGCACCTACTGCCGTGGCGGCACCTCCCCAGGAGCAGCGCACGACGTCGAAACCCGGCTTCCGTCCGGAGGTCCAGGGCCTGCGGGCCCTGGCTGTGGTGATGGTGGCGGCCTATCATATTTGGCTTGGCAGGGTTTCCGGCGGAGTGGATGTTTTCCTGCTCATCTCGGCTTTCCTGCTGACACTGTCCTTCACCCGCAAACTTGAAAGCGGGAAACCGCTGAGGTTGCTGCAGCACTGGCTTCACGTCTTCAAGCGGCTGTTGCCGGCCGTCGTCGTGGTTTTGTTGGGCGTCCTCACAGCCACGTGGGCCTTCATTCCGCAGAGCCGCTGGCCCGATGTCCTCGCAGAGGCGTGGGCGTCGCTGCTGTACCGGCAGAACTGGCAACTGGCGGAGACGGCCGTTGATTACTATGCCCAGGACCATGCGGGTGCGAGCCCGCTCCAGCACTTCTGGTCCCTCTCGGTGCAGGGCCAGGTGTTCATCCTGTGGCCGCTGGTCTTCGCCGCCGTCGCGTTGTTGCAACCGCAGTTGGCCAGGCTCTTCCCTGATCGGAAGGCTGTGGCCCACCGGACGCTCCTCTTCATGGTGTTCGGGGCCGTTTTCGTGGCATCCCTGGCGTTTTCCATTGAAGAGACCGCCAGCAATCAGGCCGTAGCGTATTTTGACACCCGGGCCCGCCTGTGGGAGTTCGCCCTGGGATCGATGCTGGCCTTGGCTCTTCCCTACCTCAAGCCCGGACGACGACTCCGCGTTTTCCTGGGCTGGGCAGGCATCACCGCGATGCTGGCCTGCGGACTGGTCCTCACAGTGGACCGCTCATTCCCAGGCTTCATTGCGCTCTGGCCAACCTTGGCCGCCGCGGCCGTCATCATCGCCGGTCAGAGCCACAGCCGTTTCGGTGTGGACCGGTTCCTCAGCTCACGTCCGCTGGTCCTGGTGGGGGACAACTCCTACGCCCTTTACCTGTGGCACTGGCCGGTCCTGGTGTTCTTCCTGCTGGTTTCCGGGGCGAGCACACCCAATCTCCTCCAAGGGTTGGCGATCATGGCCGCATCCATGCTGCTGGCTGTAGCCACCACCAAGTACGTGGAAGTTCCCCTGCGGCGCTGGCATTGGCCCAACGTCCGGTCCTGGCGTGCCGCCGTCGTGATTGCTTCCTGCGGTGCGCTGCTGGCGCTGCCCGTCACCGTATGGCAGGGTGCCATCGCATCCGAAAGCGCAGCGATCGCCGGGCAGCCCAAGGAGCTGACCCCCGGCGCGGCCGCCCTCTCGTCGGAGTTCGTTGGTGAACCCACCCAGGAAGCGATGATTATTCCGGCGCCGGCCGCAATGAAGGACGAATGGGCAGACATTGACGGTCTGTGCACCGGTGACAACGTGCCCACGGATCCGTTGCTGGAGGGGTGCCTGCAGAACGATGAGCCAGAGCAAGTCACCAAGGAGATTGTGGTGCTCGGGGATTCGCATGCGCAGCAATATATGGCTGCGCTGGGCCCCATCGCCAAACAGCACGGATGGGAAGTGGTGACTCTGTTGAAGGGTAGTTGCCGCTTTGGCGCAGAGTCCCCTGAAAGGACGGAGGAGTGCAACGAGTTCAACAAGGCTAGCGCCGCCTATGTCATGGAACGCCAGCCGGATGCGGTGTTCACTGTGGCCTCGCTGACCCATGCCACAGCACCTTTCGAGACTGAAGTCCCTGGCTACCTCGAAGGTATCCAGCCCTTCACCGATGCCGGAATCGACGTTGTGGGCGTCCGAGACAACCCCCGCTTCAGCATCAACATGCCCGAGTGTGTGCAGAAGAAGGGCCCTGATTCGCCGGACTGCAATGCCCCGCTTGAGGAGTCCCTGGCGGCGTCGTCGCCTTTGGACGACTACGTGGGCAAGGTGGAACGGCTCTACCTGATGGATATGAGCGACTTCATCTGCGAACAGGGTACGTGTCCGGCGGTGGTGGGCAACGTGTACGTGTACAAGGA
>NZ_JABMCX010000209.1 GCF_013179505.1 Paenarthrobacter sp. CM16
TCCGGTATCGGGCCAACCTGATGGTGGTTGGAGGTGTTCAGTGCTTCGGACATAATGTCTCCTGATATTGATGATGCGCCGATGCGGGCGAAAGATGTGGGTGCTGCGCATGTCGGGTCTGCAGCGCTGCAGGGCTCGTCATGGGCTTACTGGAGGGCTCTCTGGGAAGGAAGGCCGGGCCTGGCCATAAAATATGCAGAAGATTCGGGGAGGGTCTGCTCTCCGGTTTGATCTCCGGGTTGCACTGACCTCGTGCGGTAAGTGCGATGGGTCAATGCTATGGATCACAACACCAGAGACCAACGGTCTATATTCGAATCGACGGTTAAGGCAACGCTTACGGAAGTGGCAGCTATCGGGATGCCAATGGTGACCGGCCGGACACGCCATGGCAATGGACGACGACGCTCTCGCTCACTTTGATTTGTCGCACGCACGGGCTAAATTCGTGGACGTCATCCAGAAGTGCGAGCGGGTTGCTGCCCTCGGCAACCCGCGGGGGCGCGGTGGGCCGCCGCCCACCGACCCGGTCATCACGCTCGACTGTCAGGGGGAGCAAGCGCTCGAAGCTTTAGATGTGGTCTGCAGCTCGGCAGAATGAGAAGGTGCTTTTTGCGTTTTGCAGCAGGGGAGCTTAAACCTAAGTCGACGCCTGTGGCGTGAAATCGTGGGAACCTGGACCTACACTGTGGCTTGTTCCGTCCGGCATCTTTACCGTCGCGTTCACGGACATCGGGATTTCCACGTGGAGCGTGAACTTTCCATGCTCGATGGTCCAGGCGCTGCTGATCCGGCCGTGGACGGTATCGACGGCGGCATTCGCCCAGGCGATGTCGCCCCCTGGCTGGGGGGCTATGGTTACCGTGCGGTAAGCGGCGTGTGCCTCGTCTGGATTCTCCGGAAGGCGGATACCAGCCACGTGGGTGTAGAGGAACGATCCCACTGCGCCTTTGCTGTAGTGGTTGAGGGATCCACGGGCACCACTGGTTGTCACTCCATCCCACCATTCCCACATGGTGGTGGCCCCGGCGTCGAGCATCCCCAGCCAGGAGGGTGAGCCGGTGGAAAGCAGGAGCTCGTAGGCAACGTCGGGATAACCGTGGTCGGCGAGCGTTGGCAGCAGGAGGCCTGTGGCGAGGAAGCCGGTGCCCAGCCGGTTTCCGTTGAGGCGGATGAGTTCAACGAGCCTGGCGGCAGTGAGGGGCGCAAGCTGGGGCGGTACGAGGCCGAAGGCCAGGGCTCGGACGTAGTGTCCTTGGGACTCTTCGCTCAACATGCCGGAGTCCTCGAGGTACTCTTCGCGCCAGGCCGCGAGGACGTCGGCGGCCAGCGCGCGGTAATGGTCAGCGGTCGGGAAATCACCGAGTACGCCGGCCGCTTTCGCCAGCAGGTCAGCAGACCGGTAGAGGTAGGCCGTAGCAACGATGCCATGATCCCGCGCGGGGTCCGGATTCGGTGGTGTGTCCGGTTCCAGCCACTCGCCAAAGTGGAAGCCGGTGTCCCACAGGTACTGCTCGTGGAGCAAGGGAGCGGGCCGTATGGCTGCCCGTTCAGGGTGGCGTCCGCAGGCTGCGGCTCTGGACGCGTAGTCAACCCATGAGCGCATGGCGCCGAAGGCCTCCCGCAGCGCCTGTCGGTCTCCATAGGCACGCCACAAGGACCATGGGACGAAGACGGCTGCGTCACCCCATCCGGCAGAGCCTGCAGCTAAATCTTCGAAGAAGTTGCCGGAGGGTCCGTCGCCGGCCGGATTCGGAACCACAGTGGGCACACGGCCGTCGGGCCACTGGTCCGCTGACAGATCCCGCATCCACTTTGCGCTGAATCCCGAGACATCGAACATGAGGGCGGCCGTATCCACAAAGACCTGCCAGTCACCGGTGAAGCCGGACCGTTCCCGTTGCGGGCAGTCAGTGGGCACGTCGCACGCGTTGCCGCGGAAACTCCAAAGTATGGCGTCGTGCAGGGCATTGAGACGGTTGTTGCTGCATTCGAAGGTGCCGGTGCGCTGGAGGTCGGAATGGACCACGACGGCGGTGAGGTCCTGGTGCGCGATGGCGCCGGCGTTGCCTTCAAGTTGTACGTAACGGAAGCCGTGGGTGGTGTGCCGCGGTTCAAAAACGTCACCTGCGCGGCCTGCTGAGATGATTTCGTCGATTTGGCCGGCGGGCAGGGAAGTTTTGCTGGCGAAGTCGAAGGCCCGGATGTTTTCCCGCGATACCAGGCCTGCGTCGTCCAGTATTTCGCCGTGCTTTAGCGTGATGCGTGTTCCGAGGGGCCCCAGCGCCCGCAGGCGAACCCAGCCGTTGATGTTCTGGCCGAAGTCAACCACGGTGATTCCTGACGCAGGAACAGCCACAGTGACGGGAACCAGCTCCGCGATGCGCCGCACAGGAGGGGCGATGGGCCGGATGAGCCGTTCCCGGTTGTCGTAAAACCCGCCCTGGCGGGGGACCACGGGAAGCCAGCCATCCGCCGTCGTGATTTCCTCCGCGGAGCCTAAGAGTCGGAAGTCGATGGTCTGGCCGTCCATGAGGTCGGCGCGGGTGATGTGGCTTTCGCGCGATTCCCAGTCAGCGCTTGTGGCGGCAAGGGTTCCCCGGGCAGACGTTACGGATGCGAGGAAGGCTGTGGCCGTGCCGAAGCCATCGGCCCGGCGTTCAAATCCATGCCTGCCGCGGAACCAGCCGTCGGAGAGTAATGCGGTGATGACGTTCCCGCCACTGACCAGTTGGTGGGTGATATCCCAGGACTGGACCTGCAGCCGCTTGCGGTAGGAGGTGAATCCTGGAGTCAGTTCCTCGTCCCCTGCACGAACACCGTTGACGAACAGCTCGTAAATGCCGTGGGCCGTGGCATGTGCTGTCGCCTCGCCGTCGTCCGGGCTCCACATGAAGTGGCTGCGCATCCAGTACGCAGGCCGTTTGCCGGGTTCGGCCGGTTGATCTTCTGCTGGAGAGATCCACGTTGCGGCGCTAAGTGCCGTCTGCAGCGACAGGGAAGATCGGTGGTCAGTCAAAAGAACTCCTCTGGGAAAGCCGGCATCGTCACCGCTTTTGCCAATGCTAGAACATAAAAACAACGTGTGCACTGTTTTTATTTGCTACAGCTATGCCTACGCTGGGAAGGTGCGAACACGTCGGAAAACAGGAAGCTATGAAGTTGGGCGTGCCAAGCGCGCCGAAATCCTGGATGCCGCAACCAGGCTTTTCGCCGCGTCCGGCTATCACAAGGTTTCCCTGTCCCAAGTGGCGGCGGACGTCGGCCTCAGTGAAAGCGGCCTCATGCATCACTTCCGTTCCAAGAAGCACCTCCTGCTCGGTGTTGCGGAGCAGCGGTTGGAGCGAACGGCAACGTGGTGGGGTTCGCGCCATGAAGGCAATGCCAAAGAGCCGGTCGCGCTGTTCAACAACATGGTGGACTCTACCCGTGAGCTGGTGGGGGAGCCGGGCCTTATTGAGCTTTTCGTGCTGATCTCTGCCGAGGCCGCGGACACCACTACGCCCGCGCACCAGCTGTATGCCTCATGGTACGAACGGGCTGTGCGTGAGACGGCCGGGCGGCTCGCCGAGGGCGTTGAGCGTGGCTATCTCCGGGCGGACACCAACCCGGCAGTATGCGCCCGGGAAATCATCGCCGTCAGCGACGGCCTGCAGTTGCAATATGTGTTGTCCGGGGGAACCCTGGACCTGGTGGAGGGTGTCCGGGACTACGCGCGTCGCCTGGCCCGGTCGCTCCTTGCCCCCGAACATCTGGACGCCGCTGAAGCGATCTAGCGCATCCGCACACTCTCGCTTGGCCCCGGGTTGAAGCCCAGGTTTCGCGATACCGCCCGGGCCGTCGCCTGAACAGCCGGCGCCAGGACGTTCGGAGGCGTAGCGCCATCAGGAACCACAATGGAGAGGGCCGCCACCACGGACCCTTCCGCGCCGTATATGGGTGAGGCGACCGATACGGTTTTTGAGGGTGCAGATCGCCGGATCATGGCCAGGCCCGTCCTGCGGACATCGGAGAGCGTGCGCCTCAGTTGGCCTTCCGGCATGGAATCCACTCCCACCTCGGCGTCGGGTGGCTGAGTGATCACTGACTCCTGGAAGTCTGCATCGGCACCGGACAGCAGGACCAGGCCCACCGCCGTCGACCTCAACGGCGCCCGCCCCCCGACGCGATAGGCGACCTCCGTGGCCTCCTTGGATGACAACCGCTCGATCAGCACGGCCTCATTTTTGTCCCGCACGGCAAGCAGCACATGATGGCGCGTCACTGCGAAGAGGTCCTCAAGGTAGGGCAGTGCGATCTCACGGACGCCGTGCCCGCGGGGCGAGAGCGATGCTACTTCCCACAACCTGACTCCAACAACGTAACGCCCGTCCTCCAAACGCTCCAAGGCTCCCCACGCAACAAGGCGCCCGATCAAGCGCAGGGCAGTGGGAGCCGGCATATCGGCCAGCCTCGCCATGTCCGACAACGTCAACGCACGACGCCGGTCGCTGAAGACGGCGAGAAGGCTCAGGGCGCGATCGATCACGGGTTCGCCCTGCTTGGGCCGCTTGCCGCGCTGCGGTTTTTCGATGCCGTTCCCATCGTTGGCCTGCGTCAACCTGAATCCTTTCAACGCCCTGAGTGATCTCCACCACAATACTGTTTCAACCAATGAAATACACATGGGGTGAAGCCCTGCCCTCAAAGGACTCTTGAAGAAGCCGGTTACCGGAAGCCATCTGACGAGAGGGCGCCGACGGATCGGCCCGGACAGGTCACAGCCGACCAAGTCCAGGCCACCGGTCCCACATCTCGACACACGATTCCATCACGAATGCGAAGGCGCAGCACATGAATCTCCTCACCTCACCTGCACGTCGGAGCGCGGCCGTCCTGGCCGGGGCGCTCCTCCTTGGGTCACTCACAGCCTGCGGTGGCGGTTCAGCTGCCACATCCAACGTGGACAAGAGCACGCTGACCATCGCAACCGACAGCGACAGTGCATCGTTCGGCTATGATCCCCTGCGGGTTTCGGACGCCCAGCGCCAGTTCTTCGAAGGCCTGTACGAGAACCTCATGACCCTCCAACCAGATGGCAGCGTTGGTCCCGGCCTTGCCAAGGAATTCAGCTACAACGCGGACAACACCGTCCTCACGTTGACCCTCAAGGAAGGCGTGACTTTCACTGACGGTTCCACCTTGGACGCAGCCTTGGTCAAGGCCAACCTGGACCGTCGCACCGACACTGCCCTCAGCGCCTACTCGGCCATAGCGAAGGGCGGTGCACAGGAAATTGCCTCCGTGGATGTTGTCAGCCCCACCCAAGTGGCCATAACGTTCGCAAAAGCCCAGCCGGGATTCGAAAAGAACCTCACCTCCACCTTGGGCATGATCGTAGGCAAGAAAGCCGTTACGGACACAGCCAGCCTGGCCACCACCCCGGACGGCTCCGGGCCCTACACCCTGGACAGCGCCACAACTGTGAAGGGCAACAAGTACGTCTTCACCAAGAACGACAAGAACGCTGACGCCTCCAAATACCCGTACAACAAGATCACCTTCAGCGTGATCATGGACCCCCAAGCCCGTGCCAACGCGCTGGTTTCGGGCCAGGCGGACGTCGCTTCGCTGACCTCTCCCACGGTTGACTTCGCCAAGTCCAAGGGGGTGGGAGTCTCCCAGATCGGCGGCACCGTCCAGACCATGATCTCCTTCGACAAGATCGGCAAGACCGCACCTGCATTCGCCAGCGAAAAGGTGCGCCAGGCCTTCCAGTACGCCATCAACCGCCAAGCTTTGGTGGACGCGCTCCACAAGGGCGACATTCCTGCATGGAACGCACTGCCCAAGGACTCTGCGGGATTCTCGGAAGGACTAAACAAGACCTACGCCTATGATCCCGCCAAGGCCAAGAGCCTCTTGGAGGAAGCCGGGTACGGCAGCGGCTTCGAGTTCACCATCATCGCCGGCCCCCAGACGCAAACGGACCTGCAGGCAGTACAGAAGGACCTGGCAGCCGTTGGAGTCACCATGAACGTCAAGCTGGCGGCCTCCACGGATGAAGCCTTCGCGGCAGTGGCTACAACCCCGCTGGGTTACGCCCCTTTGGGCTGGGACAACCCGGTTGGACTGATGTACGGAGCCGTCCTCAGTGGCTTCACCAACGTCCAGAAAGCGACGGATGATCAGCTGAATGCGGCAACGGCCGAGGCTGCGGCGGCGAAGGACGATGCTTCCAGGAAGGCCGCCCTGACCAAGCTCAACACCCGCCTGGTGGAGTCCGGTTGGATGATCCCGCTCTATGAATCCCTCACCAACCAGGGCTACAACACCAAGAAGGTCCAGCAGGTGAAGTTCGCCGGAAGCAACGTGTACCCGCTGCTGTCCTCGTACGCACCCACCAACTGATCCACCGATGACAGGGCGTCGGTTCCCAGGAACCGGCGCCCTGCCCGACCAATGGAGGTCACCATGGCAATGTTCGTCACCAAACGCCTGCTGATGGCGCTCACCACCGTGCTGGTGGTGGCGGTACTGGCGTTCTTGCTGGTCCACGCCATGCCAGGCAGCCCAGGCGCGGTGTCGCTGGGAGCTGGCGCTTCGCAGGAGGCCATCGACCAGTTGAACCAATCGCTCGGCTGGAACGATCCGCTGGTGGGCCAGTTCTTCCGCTGGCTCGGTGATGCCGTCCAGGGCAACCTCGGAAACTCCCTCATTGACGGCCGGTCCGTTAGTGCAGACCTGGCCAACAGGCTTCCGGTCACCGCTTCTCTCGCCGCCGGCGCCACCGTCCTCAGCGCAGTCTTCGGCATCGTCCTCGGCGTCACCGCAGCTGTTCGCGGTGGCCTCCTGGATCAGGTCATTGGAGGATTCGTCGGGCTCCTCGTCGCGCTGCCTGCGTTCTGGATCGGCGTCATCTTCGTTTACCTCTTCGCCGTCCAATCGTCCGTTTTCCCGGCCACCGGCTATGTCCCGTTCGACGTCTCACCGCAGGATTGGGCGATGTCCCTGGCCCTTCCCGTAATCACGCTCGCCGTTGGCGGCGCAGCGTTTATTGCCCGGCAGACCAGGGCTTCCATGCTCGAGGCGTTGCAGCAGGAGCACATCCGGACGCTCCGCGCCACAGCTACTCCCACATGGAAGATCCTCTATATCCACGCCCTGCGTTATGCGAGCTTGCCGATCGTGGCAAGCATCGCGCTGCAGTTCATCGGCCTTTTTGGCGGTTCCGTCATTGCCGAGCAACTATTCGCCATGCCGGGCCTTGGCCAAGCCGTCCAAACCTCCGTCAGCACCCACGACGCCCCGGCAGTCCAAGGCGTAGTGGTGATCGCCACGGTGGTTGTGGTCGCTGTGAACCTGGTGCTCGAAATCGCTACCAAATTCCTTGACCCGAAGTTGCGTGCCTCATGATTCCCACCCTTCCAGCAACAACGCCGGCAACACCCCCGGCATCCCCAGGCAGGACAGCCCTGGCCAAGCTTTCAGGGCACCGACTGCTCAGCTCCCCAGCGGGGATGGCCGGCACCCTCTGGCTGGCGGCGATGATCATCGCATCCCTGACGGCGCCCTGGTGGTTGCCCTTCAAAACCGAAGACCAGGACTTCACCGCCGTCCTGTCCGGACCGACCGCCGCGCACTGGCTTGGCACGGATGAACTGGGCCGGGACATCCTCAGCCGGATCTTCGCCTCAGCAGCCGAGACACTGGGGACCTCGTTCATCACGGTGTTGGTCGGCGTCGGGCTTGGGACCCTGATGGCACTGGCCGCGGCCAACAGCCTGCGGGCCGAAGGCGTCATCAGCCGGGTCACCGAGATCATGATGTCGTTGCCCGGAACGGTCATTATCCTGGCCGTCATTGGCGCCGTGGGCACCAACATCCCCCTGATCATGGCCATTCTGGGCGTTCTGATCTCAGCCGGCATTTACCGGGTGATGCTCGGCCAGGCAAAGTCCTTGCAAAACCAGCTCTACGTGGATGCGGCCAAGGTTGACGGCCTGAGCCCTGTTGCCATCAGCGCCCGCCACGTACTGCCCGGGCTGGCGACCACCGTCGTGGTGCAATCGGCACTGATCTTCGCAGTGGGCCTCCTGATCCAGGCCGGCCTCGCATTCATCGGCTTCGGTCCACCGCTGCCCCAGCCCAGCTGGGGCGGCATGATCCAGAGTGCCTCACAGCATGTTTACGACGCCCCATGGCTTATGGTTCCCACCGGCGTTGTGTTGGCCCTGACGGTTCTGTCGGCCAACGCGATCGGCAACGCCCTGGGCAAGGCCCCCAACGCCACAGCTTCGCACCTTCCCTCCGCCGCCATCCGGCGAAAGCGGGCCGCTCAGGCTGCCGCCGCAGCCGCGGCCGCCCCTGCTGTGCGCGACGCACCTGGGGCCGGCAAGCTGAGCGTCCGCGGACTCTCCGTAGGGGTCGACGGCGGCACTCCACTGGTCACGGACGTCTCCTTCGACGTCGAGCCGGGAACGGTCCTTG
>NZ_JABMCX010000021.1 GCF_013179505.1 Paenarthrobacter sp. CM16
CCCAAGGCAATGATGGCCAGGAGTCCGTACCTTTCCGCGATGTGATGCGCATGCCACGGGGTTCGGATGTTCCGTTCTGCGAAGTACGGGGCCGCCATTTCCATGACGAACAGTGGAGCTGCCATGAGGAACGTGGTGAGGACGCTTGCATCAACCAGGAGCACCACAACCCACCCCACCTGGACGATCGCCACGTACTTTGCGTAGCGCAAACACGTTTCCCGGCGTTCGGGATCCTGGCGGGCTGCACGCAGCCACTGGAAGATCAGGGCCACCCGCATCACGATGTAGCCCAGCACCATGGTGAAGTTGTCTACGTGCTTGCCCTCGATGATCGAGTGGAACACCGGCTCGACACCCATGGCCAGGATGAGGACGCCCACCATCTGGACCATGGTGACCACCCTGAACACCCAATCGTCGGTGTCATAGGCGCTGGCGAACCACGTGAAGTTGATCCAGGCCCAGATCACGGCAAACATGGCGAAGGAGAAGGCGAGGAGCCCGGGCCAGAAGTGCGCTTCCGCTACGGCATGGGCGAACTGGTTGCCGGCTACACCGAAAGCGATGACGAAGGTCAGGTCGAAGAAGAGCTCCAGCGGAGTTGCTGTGCGGTGCTTTTCATGGGGATCGCGGCCGCCCATGCGGGAAAGTGCATGGCGGAGGGGATTCGAGGACATAGCTCAAAGATTACCGCTGCCCTTGCCTCTGCGCCGAGATCGCCGGAATGCGTCGAGACCCCCCGGAACCTTCCGGCGAGCCCGCAGCGTTCCGGCGATCTCGAGGAGAAGCAGCCCCTACACGCGCCCCAGGACGTCGATGTCTTCCAGGAAGTCCTGATGCACCTCGGCGCTGACGGTGGTCCGGGTCTCCCGGATCGCATCGAGGTAGTCCTGCGTCACGGGTCCCTTGCGCCCGTTGGCCCCGGACCCGGACCCGGACCCAGCCCCAGCCCCAACTCCAACCCCGGACCCAACCCCGTACGCAGCGTCGGCTGAACCGCCCGAAGCAGCACCGTCGTCGTACACGGCTTTTTCCAGGGCGCGCTGGGAGGCGCTGCGGGCGGCAAACTCGATGTCGGCGGGTGAGAAGCCCTCGGTCCGTTCCACCAGCTGGGCGATGTCCACCGAGTCCACCACGCTGGCGGGGATGAACCGCTGCCACATCGCTTCGCGGGCGTGGACATCCGGGAGCCCGATGGGGATGACGTAGTCGAACCGGCCGTGGCGCAGGAACGCGGTGTCCAGGGCGCGGATGAAGTTGGTGGCGCAGACCAGCAGCCGGCCGGGTTGTTCGCGGAAGGCCGGAATGATCTTGAGGAGTTCGTTGGTGACGCCCTGCAACGGCGACGGCGGATCACCGGCGCGCTGCGACGCGATTTCCTCCACCTCGTCGATGAACACCACGGCGTGTTCCAGCTCGGCAATTTCCAGGAACGTCTCGCGCAACGCTCCGGCCAGGCCTTTGGGATCAGAGGCCAGGCGGGACGGGAAGACCTCCACGAACGGCCATTCGAGGCGGGAAGCGATGGCCTTGGCGAAGGTTGTCTTACCGGTGCCTGGAGGACCAAAAAGCACGACGGCGCGCGGCGGCACCACGCCGTATTCGTCGGCGAGGTCGGCCTCGGCCAAGGGCAAAACGAGCCGGCGTTCCAGCAACTCCTTTTCGCGGCGCATGCCAGCCACGTTCTCCCACAGGTCGCGGGCCAGAATACGCCCGCCAAGGAGTCCCAAAGCGCCTAGTTCCTGCCGCTGCACCGGGATGGTCCGCTCGAAATAGCGCAGGTTCTTCTTCACCACGAAGCCGCGCCCCAGGAACGCTTCGACGCGGGTTTCGGTCTCGGGCATCAGTGCGGAGAGTTTGTTGAGGCCGTGCGGGGCCATGCGGTTCTCGACGGCGGACAGCAGCGAGGTGCCGATGCCGCGGCCACGGAACTCGGTCAACGTTGCCAGGAACACGATCCAGCCTTGATCGTGTGCGGCACGCCCCACGGCGGCACCCACCACTTGCTCGCCTTGGACTGCCACCACGGCGTGGTCCTTCTCGCAGGACGCCAGGACCTCGGACAGCGCGTAGACCGGCTCCACGCCGTCGGCTTTGAGGGACTCCCAGAGGTGCAGGATGCCGTCCAAATCGGACGAGTGGAAGTCCCTGATGCGCCAATTGCTCATGGCTGTATCTCCTGAGTCTGCTAAATGAGTCGCCGTTGATCTCTTGGAGTTGAGCATAGGCGAAGCACTGCTGCAGGAGGTTGCGGGCCAGTTGCGTTACGAAAACCCTATTGAACCGGGCGGAGCCGCAGACCCTGCATGCCGCCGTCCACAGCCAGTGAGGTTCCCGACGTCGAACCGGACAGGGGGCTTGCAAGGTATGCAACAGCCCCGGCCACCTCGGCAGCCTCGACCAGCCGGCCGTGGGGTTGCCGGGCGTTCAGGGCTGCCCGCTCGGCGGCGGGGTCGGTGGCGGAATCCAGCAATCGTCCTACCCAGGGAGTATCAGCGGTGCCCGGATTCACGCAGTTGACCCGGATCCCCTCGCGGATATGATCGGCGGCCATGGCCAGCGTGAGGGACAGGACCGCACCCTTTGACGCCGAGTACAGGGCACGTTGCGGCAGTCCCGCGGTCGCCGCGATGGAACAGGTGTTCACGATCGCGGCCGCCGGAGACTCGCGCAAATACGGCAGCGCCGCGCGGCTGACACGGGCGATGCCCACCACGTTGACGTTGAGGACGCGCAACCACTCGTCGTCGTCGTTCGCCGAGATATCGCCCTGCGCACCGATGCCCGCGTTGTTGATGACGATGTCCAGTCGTCCGAACTGCTGCACAACATGCTCGACGGCGGCACGCACCGACGCGTCATCAGCCACATCGCACTGGACACCAAAGTGCGGGCTGTTTTCGGGGGAGAGGTCCAGCACGGCGACCTGCGCACCTCCGGCAGCGAGACGGTCCGCGATAGCCGCCCCAATGCCGGAGGCGCCGCCGGTCACGAGTGCCGCGAGGCCCTCAAAGTCGTTGCCCGCTGAGGATGCCATGATCACCTCAGGCGCTGACGCGGTCAGGAGCGGTGATTGGCGAAGCGGCTTGGGCCCGGAAGTACTCCTGGCGCTGGCGTCCCAGTCCTTCGATCTCCAACTCCACCACATCGCCGGGCTGGATAAAGGGGAATCTGCCGGACAATGCCACGCCTTCGGGCGTGCCCGTGATGATCACATCGCCCGGTTCCAGGACCATGTACTGGCTGAGGTGGTGGACGATCGTGGCGGGTTCGAAGATCATGTCCGAGGTACTGGAGTCTTGCCGGCCCTCGCCGTTGACCAACGTCTGCAGGCGGAGGTTGCCGGCATCGATGTCCGAGGCCGGAATGAGCCATGGGCCCAGGGGGGTGGAACCGGGGAGGGATTTGCCCTTGGTCCACTGTCCCGCAGCACCGGGAATCTGGTAGTCGCGCTCGGAGAGGTCGTTGGCCACGGCATAACCGGCAATGCACGCTTTGGCTTCGGAAACGGACGAAAGGTATGACGCTTCCTTGCCGATCACGATCGCCAGTTCCACTTCCCAGTCGTACTTTTCCGACGACGGCGGGATGGGTGCGGCGTCGAAAGGTCCGGCAATCGTGTTGGTGGGCTTGAGGAAGACCACGGGAACCTGGGGCGGCGTCGCACCCGATTCGGCGGCGTGGGCGGTGTAGTTGAGGCCGATGGCTACTACTGCGCCGGGTCGGGCAACCGGCGCGCCGATGCGCAGGCCTTCGGGTGAAAGCTCGGGAAGTTCTCCGCTATTCAGGGCTTCGCGGGTGCGTTCGATGCCATCCGAGGCGAGGAAACCGCCGTCGATGTCCTGCGTCAAGGGCGTGAGGCTGAAGTACTTTTCAGCACCGTGAGCGTCTTGGGCGATGACGGCCGGTTGTTCGTTTCCGGCCGTTCCCAGCCTGGCGAATTTCAAGGTCATGGCTTCCTCCGTGTTCGGGACTAACATCCGAGCTCTAGTGTGGTGTTTTCCCCCATAATACGGAAATGTGACCCATTGACAAGGCAGACATCGGATGTTTAGGCTCGGTGGAGAATCGTGACGCACTTTCAGGAGCCGCATGAGCATCATCACCGCAATGGAAACGTTTGATATTCGCTTCCCCACCTCCTTGGAACTGGACGGTTCCGACGCCATGAATCCGGACCCGGACTATTCAGCCGCCTACCTGATCATTGGCACAGATGCCGATGACGGGCATGAAGGGCACGGCTTCGTGTTCACCATCGGTCGGGGTAACGAGGTGGAAATTGCGGCCATCAACGCGCTCCGCGAACACCTCCTCGGCGCCGATGTTGAGGCGCTGCTGGCAGACATGGGCGTCACATGGAAGCTGCTGGCCCACGATTCCCAACTCAGGTGGCTGGGGCCCGAGAAGGGTGTGATGCACATGGCCATCGGCGCCGTGGTCAATGCGCTCTGGGATCTAAAGGCGAAACGGGCAGGTCTGCCCCTCTGGGAGCTACTCGCGGGAATGACACCGGAAGAGCTGGTGGCACTGGTGGACTTCCGCTACCTGACCGACGCCCTGACCCCTGGCGAGGCCCTTGAAATCCTCCGGACCGCCGAGCCCGGACGGGAAGCGAGGAAAGCCGCACTTCGCGCCGAGGGCTACCCCGCGTACACCACGACGCCGGGCTGGCTGGGTTACAGCGACGAGAAACTGACGCGTTTGGCCAAGGAAGCCGTGGCTGACGGATTTGCCCAGATCAAGCTCAAAGTGGGTGCCTCCTTGGAGGACGACCTTCGTCGTGTGAGGGCGGCTCGTGCTGCGGTTGGTCCGGATATCAAGATCGCAGTGGACGCCAACCAACGCTGGGACGTGCAGGAAGCCATCGACTGGATGGCACACCTTGCCCCGTATGACATCGCCTGGATCGAGGAGCCCACCAGCCCGGACGACATCCTTGGCCATGCTGCCATCGCCCGCGGAGTGGCGCCCATCCCTGTGGCTACCGGCGAACACGTCCAGAACCGGGTGGTGTTCAAACAGATGCTCCAGGCCGGCTCGCTGCAGGTCCTGCAGATTGACGCAGCCAGGGTAGCGGGGGTCAATGAGAACATCGCCATCCTCCTTCTCGCCGCCAAGTTCGGTGTGCGGGTCTGTCCACATGCCGGCGGGGTTGGCCTGTGTGAAGCCGTGCAGCACCTGTCCATGTTCGACTTCGTTGCGGTGTCCGGAACCAAGGAGAACAGGACCATCGAATTCGTGGACCACCTCCACGAACACTTCGTCACACCCGTTGTTGTCCACGGCGGCGCGTATTGGCCGCCGTCGAATCCTGGCGCGGGGAACCAAATGCTCCGTGAAACACTGGCCGCGTACAGCTTTCCGAACGGCCCCGTATGGAAGGAATCCCGTTGATCCAGCACGCACCTTGGTTTGAAGAGGCACGCTTTGGGATGTTTGTTCACTGGGGTATCTACGCCCTGCCTGCACGCCACGAGTGGGTGATGAACAAGGAGGAAACTACTGTGGAGGAGTACTCAAAGTACTTCCGGCGCTTCGATCCGGACCTCTACGATCCCCGCGAGTGGGCCCGGGCTGCACGTAACGCCGGGATGAAGTACGTGGTCCTCACCACCAAGCACCACGACGGCTTCTGCCTGTGGGATTCGGCCCTGACGGACTACAAAGCAACCAACACGCCAGCAGGCCGTGATTTGATTGCGCCGTATGTGGAAGCCCTCCGCGCCGAGGGGCTGAAGGTCGGTTTCTACCACTCGCTCATCGACTGGCACCACCCCGAT
The DNA here is from genome assembly GCF_013179505.1 of Paenarthrobacter sp. CM16. Taxonomy (GTDB): domain Bacteria; phylum Actinomycetota; class Actinomycetes; order Actinomycetales; family Micrococcaceae; genus Arthrobacter. Next base: position 5,787 of record NZ_JABMCX010000021.1, read on the forward strand.
TTCACGGTGGACGGGGTACACCCCCAACGCAACTCGGCCGACGTCGAAAGCTTGAATGCCGGGCGTGACATGGACCGGTACCGCGAGTACCTGCACGGTCAGGTTCGTGAGCTCCTCACCGACTACGGCACCATCGACTACCTGTTCTTCGACTTCTCCTACACAGGCGGACACCAGGAAGAATATTGGGGCGGCAAAGGCCGGAAAGACTGGGACTCCGATGCCCTGCTTGCCATGGTGCGCGAGTTGCAGCCGAATATTGTGGTCAACGATCGGCTGGAAATCCCGGGAGACCTGGTCACGCCGGAGCAGTACCAGCCCGCCGGCCCCATGATGGTCGACGGCGAACCGGTCACCTGGGAAGCCTGCCAGACACTGAACGGCAGCTGGGGCTACGACAGGGACAACCTGAACTACAAGCCCGTGGACCTGCTCATCCGCATGCTGGTGGATGGCGTGTCCAAGGGCGGTAACTTGCTGCTCAACGTGGGCCCCACAGGGAGGGGCAGCCTGGACCCGAGGGCGCTGGGTTCGCTGGAGGGCATTGGCGAATGGATGAAGCTGCACTCGCGCGCCATCCACGGTGCCGGTGCCTCGACCTTCACAGCACCGACGGATGCCCGCTATACCCAGCGCGGAAACCGGCTCTACGTTCACTTGTTCGCCTGGCCGTTCGAGTACGTCCACCTGCCCAACCTCGCCGGCAAGGTGGAATACGCCCAGCTGCTCAATGACGCCTCGGAGGTGTTCCTGCGCGAACTGGACCCTGCGCAGCAAGCCATGAACATGACCCCCGGCGGCCAACCACCTGGAACACTCACCATCAAGCTGCCCGTCCAGCGGCCCGACGTCGCCGTCCCGGTGCTGGAACTGTTCCTGACGCCGTCGGCTGGGGAGACAGAGGCAGTAAATGGCTGAGAGCATCGCCCTGCACACCAAGCTCAAACCAGGGACCGAAGAGGAGTACGCCAACGCGCACGCGAACATTCCCGAGGAACTGGTGGCAGCCCTCAAAGAGGCAGGGGTGGAGAACTGGCGGATCTGGCGCAGCGGACTGGATCTCTTTCACGTGGTGGACGTCGAGGACTACCAGGCCATGCGTCATGCGCTCGCCGGGCACCCGGCCAATGTGCCGTGGCAAGCCCGAATGGCTGAACTTTTGGCCGTCCAGGACGATTACTCGGGGGAGGATGCGGGTATCCAGAAGGTATGGGAGCTGCCATGAACTCACGCGAACCCGGCAAACCGGGAAGTCTCGGCAGACTCGGCTTCGGCGGAGCGGGCATCGGAAATCTTTACAGGGCCATCCCGGACGGGGAGGCTCTGGCCACTGTGTTGGCCGCTTGGGATGCGGGTATCCGCTACTTCGACACCGCGCCGCACTACGGGCTGGGCCTCTCGGAACAAAGGCTGGGCGCCGTCCTCAGGGATAAACCCCGGGACGAGTTCGTCATCTCCACCAAAGTGGGCCGGCTGTTGGAACCGAACTCCGACGGCGGCAAGGACCCGGAAGGCTTCGATGTACCCGCCACCACGCGGCGCGTCTGGGACTTCTCCGAGGGCGGTATCCGGCGCAGCATCGAAGACTCCCTGGAACGGCTGGGCCTGGACCAAGTGGACATCGCCTACCTGCATGACCCCGACGTCCACGATCTCCAGGCGGGAATCTCCCAGGCCTTGCCTGTGCTTGAAAAGCTCCGCACCGAAGGGCTGGTCACGGCCATAGGCGTGGGCATCAACTCTGCTGAAGCGGCGTTGGAATGCGTCGAAGCTGCGGACCTTGACCTCGTGATGCTCGCCGGCCGCTACACCCTGCTTGAGCAGCCCGGCGTCCCGCTGCTGGAACGCTGCGTTGAGCGCAGCACCGGCGTCGTGAGCGTTGGTGCCTACAACTCAGGGCTCCTCGCCCGCCCCGAGGTCCCCGAAGACGCACACTACAACTACCAGCAGGCGCCCCCGGAAGTGCTGGAGCGGGCGCGTGCGCTCGCGGCCATCTGCCGCGACTTCGGCGTGGAACTTCCGACGGCGGCACTCCAGTTCCCGTTGCGGCATCCGGCCGTGGTAAACGTGACAGCCGGAGCGACTTCCCCTGAACAGGTGTCCACGAACGCTGCCCGCATGGAAGAGACGGTGCCCGAAGAGCTCTGGGAGGCTTTGGAGCGTGTTGGCCGGTGATTGATTCGCACCTGCATCTGTGGACCTTGGACTCCTTCGTCACCGGGGGAGTGCGGCCCTATGGTTGGCTCGGCCCGCAGCGCGGTGCGCTTTTCCGGAGCTTTGGCGAGGACGAGGCGCATGAGACGTTGGATGCGGCCGGTGTGCGGGGAGCGGTGCTGGTCCAGGCCGACGATACCGTGGCCGACACCGAGAGCATGTTGGCCGTTGCCGCAAGGAACCCGTGGGTCTTCGGAGTGGTGGGCTGGATCAGGCTGGATGCGCCGGCAGAGGCTGATGAGCAGTTGCACCGCTTCACGGCCCACCCGGTTTTCAAGGGTGTCCGGCATTTGGTGCATGAGGATCCCAGGGATGATTTCCTGGATCTTCCCGCGGTCCGTGATTCCCTGGCCTTGGTGGCTCAGCGCGGGCTCACCCTGGATATCCCGGATGCTTTCCCCCGGCATTTGGGAGGGGCGGTCCGGCTTGCCCGCGAGATGCCGGAACTGACCGTGGTGCTGGATCATTTGGGGAAGCCGCCGCTCGCTGATGCTGGGCTTATGGAGGCGTGGAGTGCTGACTTCCGGGCGCTGGGGCGGGAGCCGAATACGGTGGCCAAGCTTTCCGGGCTGCATTTGCCGGACGTTGCGTACTCCGCAGATACGTTGGAGCCCCTGTTCGAATCAGCCTTGGAGGCCTTCGGGCCGGAGCGTTTGATGATCGGTAGCGATTGGCCCGTCAGCACGCTCGGGGCGCCGTATGGCCGGACGCTGGACGTGTTGTTGGAGTTGGTGTCTTCGCTGAGCCCGTCGGAACAGGACGCCGTGCTGGAAGAGACCGCCATCCGGACGTATGGCTTGGCTGTCACTCCCTTGGCCGAGGGCTAGAGCGCCTGCCGCAACCAGTTCTCCACGCCGCTGATGTGCACGGTAACCAGCGCGCGCACTAACTCGGCGTCGCCTCGTTCGAGGGCGTCGGCGATTGCACGGTGCTCAGCCAAGGTGTGGGCCACAGCTTTTTCCTGGGTCAGGCCACGCCAGATCCTGGCCCGCACGGTGCTGCTGGACAACGCTTCCAACAGGCTGCCGAGGTAGTCGTTTCCGGCGGCTTCGGTGATGATGCTGTGGAACTCAAGGTCATGGGCTACCAGTTCCTCGACGTCGGTGTTCTCGTCGATGCCGTCCATGGTGCCCCTGAGCGCCAGGAGCTCGGCCGGCGTGATTTTTCCCGCGGCCAGGTGTGCCGTGGCGGGTTCCAGGATTCGTCGGACCTCAAAGAGTTCCAGGATGGACCTGTCCTGGTGCAGGTCCACCACGAAAGCCACCGCCTCGTTGAGCAGCTTGGCGTCGAGGCTGGTGACATAAGTTCCGTCACCGCGGCGGACATCCAGCACACGGATCAGCTCCAGGGCTTTCACGGCTTCACGCAGCGAACTCCTCGAAAGACCGAGCCGCTCGCTCAGTTCCTTTTCCGGCGGAAGTCGATCGCCGGCCTTGAGTTCGCCGCGGATCAGCATGTCCTTGATCTTGCTGATCGCCTCATCTGTGACAGCCATGGACCAATAGTAGCCACGAATGATCCGATGTCTGTCTCCGCCGCGTCCCCACCCAACTGAGTCGCATGTGAGCGCGTTTTCAGTGCTCAAAACGCGCTCAGCTGCCACTTGGTTGGGGGCGTTAACCCACGACGGCGGCACCTGGGTTCCGATTGTCACGGAACCCGCGGTGCCGCCGTCGTGAGTCAGCGGGTGTTGCTTGCTACTTGTCGCCGCCGGGCAGCGGGCGGTTGGCAATGACCGGCGCGCTGCCGGTATAACCGTCCCGGGTGGCAGCGAGCTCATGGATCTGCTTGCGGCACAGGAACCAGCCCCACACCATGAGTCCGCAGGCAATTCCTGTGACCAGCATGGTCAACGGGGACTCGATGAACACCATGATCAGCACTGCCGCCAGGAAGATCAAGGACAACCAGCCTGTGTACGGGGCGCCGAACATCCGGAAGGAGGGGCGCTTCAGCCACCCCTTGTCAGCCCAGCGTTTGAGCTGCATCTGGCACAGGACAATGGTGGCCCACGTGACGATGATGCCCACGGAAGCGACGTTCAGGACGATCTCGAAAGCGTCGGCCGGAACGAGGTAGTTCAGCGGAACACCGAGCAGGGAAACGCCGGCCGTGATGGCGATGCCACCGTAGGGTACGCCTGCCTTGTTCATGCGCTGGGCGAACTTCGGGGCAGAGCCGGCCACCGACATGGAGCGGAGGATGCGGCCCGTGGAGTAGAGCCCGGCATTCAGCGAAGACAGTGCTGCGGTGAGGACCACGAGGTTCATAATGACGTCCACGCCCTCCACACCGATCGAGCCGAAGAACGTCACGAACGGGCTGACACCCTTCTCGTAAGAGGTGTACGGCAGCAGGAGAGCCAGCAGAATCACGGAGCCAACGTAGAAGAGGGCGATGCGGATGACCACGGAGTTGATGGCCTTGGGCATGATCTTCTCCGGGTTGGCAGTTTCGCCGGCTGCAGTACCGATGAGTTCAATCGATGCGTAAGCGAAGAGCACACCCTGCATGAGGATGATCATGGGAAGGACGCCGTTGGGGAAGACACCGCCGTTGTCCGCGATGAGGCTGAAACCGACTTCCTGGCCCTCCACCGGGGTGCCGAAGATGACGAAGTAGGTGCCCACCAGGAGGAAGGCCACCAGCGCGGCCACCTTGATCAGCGCGAACCAGAACTCCATTTCACCGAAGACCTTCACGGAGACCAGGTTGAGGCAGAGCACCACAACCAGTGCAATGAGCGCCCACGCCCACTGCGGAACGGCGCCTATCCACGCGACGTATTTGCCGAAGAACTCCATGTAGAGTGCCGCTGCGGTGATGTCCACGATGGTGGTGGTGGCCCAGTTGATCCAGTAGAACCAGCCCGAAACGAAGGCTGCCTTTTCGCCGTAGAACTCACGGGCGTAGGAGACAAAGGATCCCGACGACGGGCGGTGCAGAACGAGTTCACCGAGTGCCCGGAGGATCAGGAAGGCGAAGAAGCCACAGATTGCGTAGGCGATCACGAGGGAAGGGCCTGCTGCGTTGAGCCGGCCACCGGCGCCCAGGAACAAGCCGGTACCGATTGCGCCGCCGATCGCGATCATCTGGATCTGGCGGGGCTTGAGGTCCTTGTGGTAGCCGGAGTCCTCCTTGTGGAGGGCTTTCTCGCTGGCGTGCGCTTGGGCCGGGACCGTGTGGTCCGTAATGGGATTGGTCATTGGAATCCTTAGGGGTGTCCTGTTGGGGGTGTCCTGGGCGCGTCCGGCAGGGAGTCCGGGCACACAAAACAAGGCCTCGTGAGGGTATGCCTCATGGGGCGGGACGGCTGGTTGGAGCGTTTACAGGCCAGTTTCGGCCTATTTGCTGAGATTTGCCAGACGTTCGGGGCTCAGCAATTCCTCAAGTTGGGTGGCGGTCAGGAGACCGTGCTCCAACACGAGTTCCGCAACGCCCTTACCCGTTGCCAGCGCCTCCTGGGCGATAGCTGTGGCGGAGGCGTAACCGATATGGGGGTTCAATGCCGTGACGAGACCGATCGACTGCTCCACGGTAAGCCGTAGCCGTTCGGTGTTTGCAGTGATGCCCCGGACGCAACGCGCCGTAAGGGTGCGGCACGCTGCTTCCAGGTGGGAGATGCTCTTGTGCAGGCTGTGCACAATGATCGGTTCGAAGGCGTTCAGCTGAAGCTGGCCGGCCTCCGCGGCCATGGTGACGGTGACATCGTTGCCGATGACTTCATACGCCACTTGGCTGACCACTTCCGGGATCACCGGATTGATCTTGCCGGGCATGATCGACGAACCGGACTGCACTGCCGGAAGGTTGATCTCGCCCAAACCCGCACGCGGTCCGGAGGACAGCAAGCGGAGATCGTTACAAATCTTGGAGAGTTTCACTGCCACGCGCTTCAGCACGCCGGAGAGGTGGACGAAAGCTCCCACGTCCTGGGTTGCCTCAATGAGGTCAGCGGCCGTGAGGAGGGGAAGGCCCGTGATCTCGGCCAGATGGCGGCAGGCGGCTTCAGCGTAGCCGGCCGGGGCGTTCAAGCCCGTGCCGATTGCCGTAGCACCAAGGTTGATCTCGTGGATCAGCATGTGGGACTCGTCCAGGCGTGCCCGGTCCTCGCCAATGGTCACGGCGTAACCGCCGAACTCCTGGCCCAGGGTCATGGGAACAGCGTCCTGCAGCTGGGTGCGCCCCATCTTCACCACGGTCCGGAACTCCCGGCCCTTCTCGGCAAAGGCCAGCTCGAGTTCTTCGAGGGCTTCCAGGAGTTCCTTCACGGAGAAGATCGTGGCGAGGTTCACCGCCGTCGGGTAGACGTCGTTGGTGGACTGGCTCAGGTTTACGTGGTCATTCGGGTGCAGCTTGGAGTAATCGCCCTTGGGGTGTCCAAGGATTTCCAGCGCACGGTTGGCGATGACCTCGTTGGCGTTCATGTTGGAACTGGTTCCCGCGCCGCCCTGGATCACATCCACCATGAACTGCTCGTGGAGCATGCCGTCCATAACGTCCTGGCAAGCCTGCTCAATGGCCGCGGCCTTCTCGGCGTCCAGCAAACCAAGCTCGTGGTTGGTGCGCGCGGCTGCCTGCTTCACGGCGGCCAGGCCCCTGACCAGGTGCTTGTTAGTGGAGAGTGGCTGCCCTGTAATGGGGAAGTTCTCGATGGCCCGCAGGGTGTGGACGCCCCAGTAGGCATCCGCGGGTACATTGCGGTCGCCCAAAAGGTCGTGTTCGGAACGGAGGGGGATCGCCTGATCGACGGTGGTCATAGCTGTCCTTGGTTTAGTTGCTGAAAATTTGGGCTGCACGGAGTTCGCCGACCGGAAGGCCGCCACCCAGCACAGGTGGGCTCTGAAGCGTGTCCAGGCTGCCGCCGTCGACGCCCAACCGGCGGAGAACCTCAACGGTGACGGGCATGCGGGCGCGATCACCGCCGTCGGAAATTTTTACTGCTAAGCCGGTGCCGTCCGGGAGGCCGACCAGCTGAAGGCCCTCAAAACCGTCCTTGGCCAGGAGCCCCGGGACTGCCCGCATAAGGGCGGTGACATCGCGGCCTTCGCCGGCCACCATCTGCGGGTAGCGGCGCATGGCGTGGGCAACCTTGCCCTCGTCGGTGCTCTCATCGGCTGCGGCGAGGCGGCCATAGGCGCGCGCCATGCCATGAAGCGAGTGGGCGAACAACGGAGTGCCGCAACCGTCCGTGCTGACCGCGGCAGCTTCTTCGCCGGTCAGTTCAGTGATGGTGTCGCGGACCAGTACCTGCAGCGGGTGCTCGGGGTGCAAGTACCCCTCCACAGGCCAGCCGTTGATGACGCAGACGGCGGTCATGGAAGCGTGTTTGCCGGAGCAATTCTGTGCAATTTGGGTGGGGCCATTGCCGGCGCGGAGCCACTCTTCGCGTTCAGCCACGCCGTAAGGGAGGTCCGTGCTGTTTCCCAGTGCCGCTTCGGTGAGGCCGTGCAGCTTCAGGATTTCGGTAGCGCCATCGCGGTGCATGCGGGCCCCGGAGTGGCTGGCAGCGGTCAGCGCGAGGAGGTCCTGGGGTATATCCAACCCGGCTTTGAGCAGCGCCACAGCCTGCAGAGGCTTCAGGCTTGAACGCGGGTACATGGGTGCCTCGGGTTCGCCCGCTTCCAGCGCCGTGCTGTTGTCGCTGCGGAGGGCGATCAGCGATCCATAGTGGATGCTCTCCACCAAGCCGTCACGGGTTACCTCCACGAGTGGGACGTGGTGCGGCGTCTTTGCCGCCAGTTCCGGCTGGCCGGCGGTTGTTGCGGGGGCGGGCATGGTGTCCTTTGAGTGGGTCATTTGCTGAGGATCCTGTCCAGTGCAACGCTGACGGCCTGCAGGTGGGCTGCCATCGCTTTACTTGCGGCCTCCGAGTCGCCGGCTTCGATGGCGTTGAGCACGGCGACGTGCTCTTCGTCGGAGCGGTGTTGGCGGTCTGCCACGAGGTTAAGGGTTTCGGATTGGTGTGCCAGGGCCTCGCGGATGTCCGAAACGACGCTGGCGAAGACCCGGTTTCCGCTGGCGCGGGCCACGGCAGAGTGGAAGCTCGCGTCCAGGTTCACCCAGGCTTCGGGATCGTTTTCGCTGAGCATTTCCTGGACGATGTCCTTGAGGTGCTCAAGTTCCTCGTCCGTCCTTCTTTGCGCGGCAAGCCCGGCTGCGGGAATCTCGATGTGCGGGCGTGCTTCGTTGAGATCACGCGCACTGTACTGACCCAAGGTAAGGTCATTAGCGACCTTGTTGGCCACGATGAACGTGCCCTTGCCCGTTTTGGTCACCGTGAGGCCCAAGGTGTTGCAGGATCTCAGTGCTTCCCGGATGACGGACCGGCTCACGCCGTACTGGCCCGCGAGCGTTGCTTCCGAGCTCAGCTTGGTGCCGATATCGAACTGCCCGCCTTCGATCGCACGTCGCAGGGCCGCGAAGACCGCTTCAGCTGCGGAGATGCGGGAAATGGGCATATGCCCGCCCTGGGGCTCTTGCTGTCCGGCTGTCCGGCTGTCTGACAGGTTCACGTTTCGAATATGGCACGGGTCACAAGCGGCTGTCAACGCTGAAAGGCTTGCTTCACGGTTTGGGGGTCGCGTGCGGCGGTGCTAGTTCCTGTTGAGGCCGAATTTCCGGGTCATGAGGGCAGCTTTGTAGTGGGATTCCGCAGCATTGACCTCGAATGAGGGAGTACTCGGTCCGAAGACCCGGAGAAGACTGAAAACAAAATGACGTGCATGGTCCGTTCGCACGCTTTGGTTCCCAGCGCCGACACTTTCGTAGGCGAGTTCCCTGAGTGCCACATTGCCACCGTGGCCGTCACGGGCATATGTCTGCCAACGACCCAAAATTCGCTCTGAACCATCTGCCTTGCCGACGTACTGCTTGCCGTTACTCGAATCAGTGATCAGGTAGATGCCCTGAACTTCAGAAAGCGCGGCCTGCCAGTCCGCGTAGCGCCGGTCCTCCACCATTTCCTGCAGGAGGTGGTAACTCAGCAGGACGCCGTCAAAGCCTGGGAAAGGAACTTTGTCACGGTCTGCTATCTCCACCACCTGCATTCGGGCAGTGCTGGCCGAACTGCCGCTGCGGTGCCAACTGCGCGGATTGTCCCAGTCGATGACGAGGCGATCTCGAAGCGGAGACAGGAAGTCACTCACCGTGAGCCCGAAGTATCGGCATGACGCCGTACGCTCCCCAGCGACCTCCCCGTGGTTTTCAAAAGTTCCCCAAAGCCTTGAGCGGTTTTTCCCATCCGCTATGAAGATGACCCAGAAGCGGGGAGGATCGGCCGGAAAACGACGGGGAGAGATGTCCTGTTCGCGGGTGTACCTGAGCACTTTGTCCAGCGCCAGGTCCTCCGGCCCACGAAGCGCCGTCTCGTCATTCGGCCTGAAGGAATGACGTATTACGTGGACATCGCTGAGGGAAACCGGCTGTTCCTGCTCAGCACCGACACCGGCCAAGACGTGGGCAAGTGTAAGTGAAAGGATCGTGTTCGGTTGGGATGCAGAAACCGCCAGTGCCCCTCCTGAGCCTGTAAAATCCAGTGCCGGCTCCATGCTCAGCTCACCTTTGCGTGATTCTCTATGGAGCGGAGGATGCTGACCAGCTGCCCGATCCTGTCATCACCGAACAGCGCGTCCGGGCCGGACGGAGCCAGCTCGTTATATGGGGAGTGGAACAAGGCTTTAGGGCTGACCTTTCCATTTTCCATCAGGTGATTGGTCAGAACCTTAAGGAAGTTGAGCTGCTGGGCCGTGAGCGTAGTACCAGCCACAAACTCTGACAAGGCTTCCTCGACGGCTTCGCGGTCCAAACCAACCAGGGAACGGACAAAGAGACCGAGCCCATCATTGGCGGCACGGTTCAAGTCTTCGAGTGAACCCAGCCCACTTTCGAGGAGAATGCGTTCAAGCTCGGCCAGGTCCAAGGCCGTGAGTTGTTTGTTACGCCGAAGCCGTTGGATGGTTGCGTGCTCCTCGTATTGCGCCAAGTACGAGCGCATCTTCTCTTTGTAACGAGGAAGGTCCACGAAGCCATTTGTTGCCCCCACCAGTTCGACTTCTTCAAGCGCGCCGAGCTCGTCCTGGAAGTTCGTGTAGACCACCTTGCGTTTCCGCTTCTCGATGAGATGGACCAAGCCCCGGAGCCGGCGTCGGATTTCTTCCAGCCATTCCAATGAAACGGATTCCCATTCGTCGTCCTGGAGGATGGTATCCAACAACGGCAATTGAGCGGCGATAGCCGGGATGCTCTGTTGGTCCTGCAGCGCGGACGCGATTGCCTGGATCTTTATCCGGAACGGTCCGACCGCCGATCCTTGCAGCGATGCCAACTCTGTTTGGAGCATGAGGTAGTCGAAGCGCTTGGCCTCTTCCGTGTCAGTGGGCGCTCCGATGGAAGCGAGCCTGGCGATCTCGGTTTGCAAAGCTTGGTAGTCCTCCGCAGCCAAGGATTTCCACGTAGCTTCCTCGGTGAACCGGTCCACCCATTTGCGAGCCGGCTTAACGAGGAAGTTGTCGAGCGGAAGCCGGTCAACTGTGTGCTTCAGAGTTTGCCGAAGGTCGGCAACCACAGGCGCTTGGGGATCCCATTGGAGGTCAGTGAAAGTCTGCAGAAGCTGGACGCGCGCCGCAAAAGTGGTCTCTGCGAGTGACTTGCCCAAAGACCCTTCGTTGCTGGGCATACCTGCATTGAAAAACTCCGCATTGCGGCAGAGGTCGAAGATGAAGAAGTCCTTTTTGTCCTCGCCCGGCCCGTACAGTTCCGGGCGAAGGCGGGTACCGCGTCCCACCATCTGCCAGAACTTGGTCTTGGACCTGACCATTTTGAAGAAGACCAGATTGACGACATCCGGCACGTCCACGCCGGTGTCCAGCATGTCTACCGAGATGGCGATTTGCGGGTCGCTCTCGGTAGTCGAAAACTGGTCAATGAGATTCTGGGCGTAGTTCACCTGATAGGTGATGACGCGAGCAAACTGGCCTCTGTATGCCGGGTAATTCCTGTCGAAGCGTTCGGCGATGTACTCGGCATGCCGGTTGTTCTTCGCGAAGATGATGGTTTTGCCCAGTCTGTCCCCGCCGGCAACCTTGTGGCCACGCGTCATGAGGACTTCCAAGGCCTTGTCCACTGTGTCTGCGTTGAAGAGCCAGGTGTTGATCGCGGTGGCGTCCACGGAATCCGGGATTTCGCCGTCTTCATCCCACTCGAGCTCGTCCCACTCTTCTTTGGCGGCTTCAGAAAGGTCCTCGTACGAGATGCCTTGGTCGGGAAATTTCAGCGGAACGGGCACAACCCGCGGCGGCACGAGATATTCGGCCTCGATGGCCTCACTGAGCTCATAGGCGAACGTGGGAACGTTGTCCTCGATGCCGAAAAGACTGTAGGTGTTACGGTCTACCTCTGATTGTGGCGTGGCAGTCAGCCCGATGAGGAATGAATCAAAGTACTGGAAGATGGCCCTGTACTTCTGGTAGACCGACCTGTGGGCTTCGTCGACGATGATGAGGTCATAGTGGCCAATGCCAAAGGTCCGCTGGCCCAGTTTTCCCTCAGTCCTGTTGATGAGGTTCATCATGGTCGGATACGTAGCCAGGTGGATGCGGCTGTCCGCCTCTTCGCCCGAGCCCAGGATGACAGGGCTCGAACCAGGCAGGTGGGACTTGAACGCATTGGCCGCTTGCTTGACCAAGGCAACGCGGTCCGCCAGGAAGAGAACGCGCTTGGCCCAGTTGGCTTCCTGCAGGAGCTTTGCGAGTGCGACGACGGTACGCGTCTTGCCCGTGCCGGTCGCCATGACTACAAGCGCCTTGCGTTGGAAGTCCTTCTCGTAGGCTTCCGTGACGGCCCGAATGGCGTTGTGCTGGTAGGGACGTTCGACGATTGAGTTGTCGATTGCCTGCTCAGCCAACGGCTTTCGGCTTTGCCTGCGGTTGACGAGCAGTTGCAGTTGATCGCGCGTGTGGAAACCCTGCAGCGCGCGCTCCGGGTACATGGTGTCGTCCCAAATCCACGTCTCGTAGCCGGAGGTGTAGTAGATGATGGGCCGCCGGCCGTATCGACGTTCCAGGCAGTCGGCGTACAGCTTGGCTTGTTGCTTCCCTACGTGGGGATCCTTGGTGGTCCGCTTCGCTTCGACCACCGCGAGAGGCAGTCCGTCAGCGCCCCACAACACGTAGTCGACGTAGCCGACGCCGCTGAGCGTGCCGCTTGCCGTGGGCATTGTGTCGACCTTGAACTCGCGGTCTTCTGTGTTGCTGAGCGGCCAGCCGGCCTCATTAAGCTCAAGATCGATGAGGTGCCTGCGAGTCAGGGCCTCGTCATAGTCGTGGTGGTCAGGGACCGTCTGATTGTGCTTCTTCGCCTCGGCGACTTCGGCTTGCAGAATTTCCAGCTGCGCCTTGAGGTCCGCGGAGTCGGCAGCTGCCTGTGCAAGGGCCTCGTTCTTCGCTTTGAGCTGGCTCTCGAGTGCCTGGAGTTCTTCGGGCGACTGTTGCTGGACCGCGGTTTTAGGCTTCGGTGTCAGGGCCGCGGCATCGAAAACCAGCGACGGCGGCAGCTGGCTACCGGTTTTGGCGTAGTTTCTCGCGAGCCAATAGCAAACGTGGTGCAGCTCGCGAAGCACGAGTTCGGCACCTTGAATGGTTGGGCCGACGGAGTTGTGGACCGCGTTGTTGCCGGCCTTGCGAATGATGGTGAGCTTGTTGGCAATAGGACCGCCCACAAGATTCTTGAATGTGGGCTCGTTAAGGAGGGCATTGAGGTCGTCTTTGTAGGGGGTCGCCAACCCTGGCTCCACTTGGTACAGCCACTCAACAATGCGTTCGATGGTGTAGCGGGCGTAGAACACCGAAGCGCGAGGATCCACCCGGGCGAATTGTTCGGCCCGGCGTGCTTGCTGGGCCAACTCGGGCCACTCGCCCAGCATGAACCCAAAGTTGCTGGTAACTGCCCCCATGCAGCCGTCTCCGATCCGTTGTTCCGATGTCCTGGAAGTAGTCAATCATGAGACTGCGACTGTTTAAGTTTCATTTCAGATTGGTGGCCTCGACCAATGGCAGCAATCGTATTTTCGCGATGGTGTCATTGGCGATTTTCGGCAGGGATCCCAGTTGGGATTTCAGCTCTTCACTGGCAGCTTCGAATGCTTCAACGATGCCCCTACAAAAGCTTTCGACTATTTGCTCGGCAGCTTCTGCATCGACGCCGAATTGTGTGCTTGTTGATGCCAGCATCTGCTTGCTGATTTTCTGAAGCCTGTATTCGCCCTTCACGCTCATGGCCAAGTCGATGTTCGACTCCCCATCCCAATACGGGGCGTAGGTGGCGAGGTCGTAGAGCGGGGACAGCTGGGCCCCGCTGCCGTTAAGGAGCACGGAGTAGTTTTTGGCATGCGCGTCGGTACAACCCGCCACAGTGTTGAAAACGAGGGCCCGGTATAGTCCTTCTCCTGCTGCCCTGCGGTCTGCTTCAAAAGGAAGTGACCGAACAAGGTTGGCCATATCGCTTGCCCCCGGCCCCCCGTCACGGTGCTGGTACTTCTTGGCTGGAGAAACACTCAACGCCTGGCAGAAGTCTTCTTGGTGGATGCGGCGCCAGGTTCCGTCCACTTCCTGCCGGTCATAGCGACGTGTCACAAATACGTCCCAGTCACCGATGTGGGCTAGTTCGGACTTGGCTACTTCGAGCCCTAGAAAAGCTGCGGCCCTCATGGTCATCTGCTCCACAACATCCAAGCGACTGAAGGTGCCAGCTGCCGGTTTGAGGATGTGCGTCGTGGGAGTAGCGTCTTGGGGTACCGCCCAAGAGCCGTTCGAAAGCTGGTGCAGCGCGATTTTCGGCTGCGCCCCGGCAAGGCTGAAACGTCCTGCCGAATCATCGTAGGGCGTTCCGTCGTTGTATTCAGTCACAACATGATCCAGCATCTCTGCCACGTCTGAGTCCGAGACCGGCTTAACAGCTGTTCTGGAGAGGGTGCCATCTGAAGAGCCGGCTCCGGGGGTCATGAATTGCAGCGCGCCCGCGACGTCGGCCCCGATATGTTCGAGGATTGCGAAGGGGTTCGAGGGGGACACCCTGAACCGTCGGGCGATAGTCTGGAGGGCACCTTCACTGTCGGGCAGGAGTCCATGCAGAAAGGGGAGCACGCTGCGTTTCTTGTGCAGAGTGGCTGCCAGCGGCATGGACAGCGAAAGCGGCGTCGCGTTCTGGACGGCCTGGTATCCAGGATCGTAGCGGAATGTCAGATTTCCCGACGGCGACTGTTCAACGCGGCCGCAGAGCGTCCCGTCCATAAAGACATCAAGAGCGCGGGTATTCACCAACGTACCGCGCCCGTTTCGCTGTTGCGGATGGCGATTTCGAAACCGAGGGCTTGGAAAACGTCCATGAACTTCGACGTCTCCACCGACGCTTTACCGGATTCAAGGTCGATGACAAAGGTGCGTGAGACGCTGGCTCGACGGGCCAACTCTGCTTGGGACCACGCTCGCTCTTCACGCAGCTCACGTACAAGGGGTCCAGCCTCGCGGACTGTACGCAATAGAAGCTCCTGTCGCCGTACGGCAACTTCTGTAAGTGTCGCCGTACGCCGACTTTAGCATTTGTTGCCGTACGGCGACAGGTCTGGGTGTGCTGGGCTCCGGCCTAAAGTTCGCCCTTGAACGCGCGGCTCTGCAGCGAAGAAAACAGAGCGTCCAATTCCACCAAGTGCTTGCGGTGCGTCTCCTTCAAGCGCTCGACGGCGGAGACTCGGGTTGCGAAGGTCTGCTGCAGCTCGACGGGAGGGACTGGAATGTGCATTCGCTTGAGCTTCTCACCGGTTAGGTGTGCGATCGTAGCAACCGTCACATGGTCTTTGAGGCCGCCGCCGTTGGCTAGCGCCCATAGCAAATGGACTATGTATTGCGGATGGACGACATCGAGTTTAGGGCGCACACGATGAAGGGCCTTCTGAAAATAGCAACCAGGAGATTGCTCTTCCCAGACGGCCGCACGACCTGGCTCCCCACCTTCGCACACGAGTACATCACCTCTACGAAGTGCGAACTCGATCTGGTCTGCGGGGCTGAAGTCCATCTCAAGCAGATCATCTGTATTGATCTGAAACCATTGGACATTGGCGTTACGAAGATACGGAAATCGGTGAGTGCCGGTTTGAGCCTTCTTGTCCAGCATTTTGCCCAGCCGGCTGGTTGTGACTTGGCCGAAGGGTTCGAGCGGCCAATTGAGATTGTTTGAAATTGGGTCCCCGAACACGGAATGGAAGATGGACTGGGTGAGCGCGTCGAGGTGGGCAATGGCTTCGCGACGCTTGGCGCGGAGCTCGTCGGCCTTGTCCAGAATCGCCGCAATCCGCCGCTGCTCCAACAAGGACAACATTGGGATTTGGATCGTTGCCAAAGAAGTGGGGCTGACTCGGGGCAAGTTGGCGCCGGCAGCCAAGCCGTTCGCCTGCTCGACAACATGTGACTGGCGCAGGTAGTGGGCAACGAACATCTTGTCCATGTCTTGACCCACTCGGATCGGAAGGATATCGGTGCTGCAGACACCATCGAAATCTGGCACAGCGATTTTTGCCAGATATGGGCGTAATTTCCCATAGAGAATGTGGTCCTGACTGAAAACAAACTTGCTGCTGGCCAGGTCGCCGTTGGCTACAGTGCCAACCGAAGTCAGATCCCCGCCAGAAACGATGTTTTCCAAACCGACGTAAATCGTTCCATCGCAGATATCTTCGGGACGGACGCTCCTGCGTTCGATTGTTGCGATTTCCCCGAGGCTTGCAAACTTCACTTCAGCAGCTCCCGCAGCTCGTTCATGCCCTCCGTAATCTCAGCCTCGAGCTCGTCGAGCGCAGCGAGGATTTCCTCCGGGGCAGCGTGCGCGACCTCTTCGTACTCGATCTCCTTGTACCGGTTCAGTGAAAGGTCGTAGTCGTTTGCCTCGATCTCGGAACGTGGAACACAGAAGGACTGGTCCGTTCGCGCCCGGTCGAGTTCCGTCGTCGTGCGCTGATTCCAACGTGAGAGGACGTCCTCAAGGTCGGAAGAGCCGAGCGGCGTGCGCTTATCGTCGAGGCTGAAGCCGTCAGACTTTACGTCGTAGAACCAGACGTTGTCCGTGCCGCCGGAGTTGGTTTTCGTGAAGAAGAGGATGGCGGTGGAGACGCCGGCGTAGGGCTTGAAGACGCCCGAGGGGAGTTTGACGACGGCGTCGAGCTTGTGCCCTTCGACCAGTGTCTTGCGGAGGGATTTGTGGGCTCCGGTGGAACCGAAGAGAACGCCGTCGGGCACGATGACGGCAGCGCGTCCACCCGGCTTGAGCAGCTTGATGAACAGTGCCAGGAACAGGAGTTCGGTCTTCTTAGTCTTGACGACGTTAAGGAGCTCCTTCGAGACGTTTTCGTAGTCCAAGCTGCCCGCAAACGGGGGATTGGCAAGGATGACGTTGTACTTTTCTTCCTCGATGGAGTGCAGGTCGGCAAGTGAATCGCGGTAGGAGACATCCGGGTTCTCCACGCCGTGGAGGAGCATGTTCATTGAACCGATGCGGAGCATAGTGGAGTCGAAGTCGAAACCGTGGAACTGCTCGTGATGGAAGAACTTGCTCGTCTCGTCATTGGTCAGGAGATTCGAGTTGTTCTTGCGGAGGTACTCGCCAGCCTGAACGAGGAAGCCGCAGGTGCCGGCGGCCGGGTCGCAGATGGCTTCCAGGGGCTGGGGTGCTGTCATCGCGACCATGAGGTCGATGATGTGCCGCGGGGTTCGGAACTGACCGTTGGTACCCGCCGAAGCCAGCTTCGAGAGCATGTACTCGTAGAGATCGCCCTTGGTGTCGCGACCCTCCATGTTGATGGAGTCGATGACATCCACTACTTGCTTCAACACACCCGCGTTCGGGATCTTGAACTGCGCATCCTTCATGTGATGGCTGTAGGTGGAGTCTTCGCCGCTGGACTGTTTGGTCAGATCAGTGCGGAGGAACGGGAAGATGCTCTGCTGGAAGACCGTGAACATCTCAGTCTGACCGAAGTCCTTGAAGTTCGACCAGCGGAGGTCCGAGTAGGGCCGGCCTAGAGGGTCGAAACCTTCCGGGAAGACGGCGTTCTCAATCGGCTCACCCAAGATGTTGGCCTGCTTCTCCGCCCGGGTGTGGTTCTCGTCCAGGCGCTTGAGAAACAGAAGGTAAGTGATCTGCTCGATGACTTCCAGAGGGTTGGAGATACCGCCGCTCCAGAACGTATTCCAGACTTTGTCTACTTGGGACTTGATTTCACCTGTGATCACTCATGCGAGTTTAGTGGGTCATCAGCTGGGGCCGGCCCACAGACAAGAAGGCCTGGTACCCCTCTGTGGGGGTACCAGGCCTTCAGGCAATCTGATTGTCAGCAGGGACGCCAAGACTTGCCGCCGGGAGCGTAGCAGCGGGGACCCGTGTACCCGGGGTAGGGATTCGATTGGACGGGCGGCGCCGGCGGTACGTAATTTTGGGCCGGGGGAACGTACTGCTGTGCCGGCGGCACATAGGGTGCCGGCACAGGGAGGTTTCGTATCCGCTCAGCTTCGGCTGCTGCCGCGGCCTGTTCTGCTGCGACGGCCTCATCAGCAGCCTTTTTTGCAGCGGCAGCGGCTTCCTCAGCTGCCTTCTTTTCAGCCGCCGCACGCGCAGCGGCGGCCACCCGTTCCTCCTCAGCCTTCTTCTCGGCTGCGGCGAGCGACTTTTCTTGATCCTTGAGCTGGTTGTGGGCAGACTCAGCCTTGGATATCACTGCTGTCAAAGCGGTCAACTTGGCTGCTGATTCGCTGGCAGAGTAGGCCGCCCACAGGATCGAGTTCTCTGTGTCCCTTGCGGCGGATAGCAGGTCCTTGGCGGTCTTCGCAGAGGCGATGGCAGTCGCAAGCCCAGCGGCCGATGCTCCTGCACCCGCCGATGTCGTGGCCGGGGCCGCGCTTTGGGCTGCCGCTATTGCCTCCGTGGCAGCTGTCAGTTGCGCGGGGAGGGTGCATTCAACTGTTTCTGAGAAGAGTCCGGACTTCGCGGCCCGAGCTTCCTGGTAGGCGGCCTCGACAGGTGGAAGGAACTTTCGGTTCTCGCCTACAACCATCGGAACCCCCAGCCCGCGGCGGGCGATCTCGGCGTTGACGAGCTGATTCTTGGCATTGAAGACACCGGCCAAAGTGCGTCCGTATTTGTCGTGGCGTTCGACGTCGAACTCCAACCGGACCTTGCTGCCCACCGGTAGTACCTCCTCCAAGTGGTCCGACGCTTCCGGGCCGAGGCATTCGGTGGGTTTATTCGGATCCTTCGTCTCCGGCGTGTTGATGTTCAGCAGTCGGATCGTCTGATCGTTGTTGTTGATGGAAACCACCACGGTGTCTCCGTCAACCACGCGTACGACGGTGCCCGAGTCAGCGTTCGCGGCGGCGGCCGCAATTAGCGAGCCGGTCACGACGGCCATAGCGGCCGTAGCACCAATAATTAGTTTCCGCATGGTGCCGCACCTCTCGCGACCGAGAAGGTGAGTGGACAGTGGCTGTGGGGCAGCCGGATTAGGGCGCGCAAATAGTCCCCCTATTATGCGATTGGAGTGATGAAGTGGCCGCTGGGCAGCCGAGGAACACTTTAAGCTACAACGCACAATTCAGATGCTTCCCCTGTAGTGCGGCGATATTGTGACTTCTGATTGACACAATGGACCATGCTCTTCACCAAAAAGTCGCTCATGCAGGACGGGTTCACCGGATTCCGGCCGCTCGACGAACTCGATCCCATGAGGATTCCCCAAGGCCCCGGAATCTTCGCCATCCTGTGCCCCGCGGATTTCGACCCCGTGTTCCTCAGCAAGAGCACCGCAGGCACGTTCAAGAAGAAGGACCCTTCGCTCAAGCGTGAAGCGTTGGAAACCGAGTGGATAGCGGAAGCTTCCGTACTTTACCTGGGCAAAGCCAGCGCCGGCAGCCAAGGTAACCGGGGACTGCGCAAGCAGATCCAGGAGTTCATGGATTACGGCCGCGGACGCCCCACTGTTGTCTGGGACGCGCGGCTCATCTGGCAGCTGCGTGATGCTTTGGACTTGGTGGTTGCGTGGAAGGAACTCCCCGCTTCCGAGGTGAATGCGGCCGAGGCCGCCTATCATTCTGACTTCCTTGCAACTTTCGGGCGGCTTCCCTTTGCCAACTTGGTCCAGGCCCGTCCCAAGAAGTAGCGAACAAGGCCCGACGGCGTTCGGCGAGTTCCGCCGTCGGCCTCCCGCTTGCTGGGCGTTCGGCGCATAATGGCAAGCATGACGGCCAGCAGCCCCTCTGGAAACACGCCGCATGGGCCTCGCATCACAGTCGAGGTACCTGTTCTGCGGGTCGGCGCAGGTGCTTCGGATTACGAGGGGCTGGGCCGGTATGTCGACTCCTTGCGCAAGCCTCAGGGCCTGCACCTGACCTTGCTGCATGTTGGCATTCTCGATGAACTTGGCAAGGACATCGCAGCCTGGACCAAGGGTTTGTCATCTCCTGAAAAGACACTTCCGGAGATCGCCAGTTGGTTGACCGAGCTCCCGGTGTTGCAGGGCTTCCTGGGGAAGTCGGAAAAGTTGATCCCTTTGGGCGGTGGCCGCTTGATGGGGCTCGAGGTGGATGTGCCGCAGGAAGTGCACGACTACCAGGCCCTTTTGGTGCAAGGGCTCCACACGCTTCTGGACGACCTTGGCCTGGACAACATTGACGACTTCATCCTGAGCTCACCTGCACTGGGTTACAGGTCACCGCGCTGGTTGCCTCATGTCGCCGTCGGCAAATCCCGGACCCGCCACGAACCTGCGATGGAGATCGCGCCCGTTGCCATCGAGTTTGGCGATTCCCGTATCCGGAACCGGCAGGCACTGCCCTCGGCAAAGTGAATTGTTGTTGGTAGGTGACGCACGGGAAGTTCTACAGCCGGTAAAATACGAGGTGTCTCCCGTTTCCTACCTGAGGACTTCCATGCAGCCCCGCACTTTGTTCCGCACCGTAGCTTTTGCCGAGGCCGTGACTTGGACGCTGCTGCTGATCGGGTTGTTCCTTAAGTACGTCACGCGCACCACCGACGTCGGAGTGAGCATCGCTGGAGGTATTCACGGCTTCGTGTTCCTTTGCTACGCCGCGACGGCCGCCTTCACCTGGATCAACCAGAAGTGGTCAACACGAACCGGTCTCCTTGCCATCGGTTCAGCCGTGATTCCGTATGCCACCATTCCCATGGAGAAGTCGCTGGACCGCCGTGGCCTCCTCGCCGGCGGTTGGCGCCTGGCAGCCGGGGGAGAATCGCCGCGGGGCGGGTTCGAGAAAGCCCAGGCTTGGGTTCTGCGCAATCCCATTCTGGCCGTCGTTGTCACGTTGGTAGCCGTGGGTGCCGTGTTCAGCTTCCTGTTGTTCATGGGCCCTCCAGGTACCTGGTTCTCCTAGAAATCAGCCAGCGGAAAGCACCGTTCTTCGGAACGGTGCTTTTCTTCTTTTTTGGCGTGCCCAATTCGCGGCCCGCCACCACCCACTTTGAATTTTGGATTGCTTGACTCGCCATCTGCCACGGTGTGTTGCCGTGCTGTTCGCCTTCGAAGTGGGTGATGGCGGTACATGATGCGGGGTACGTGGTGCGGGCAAGGGGCCAAGGTGAGCCGCCGGCTATTTTGGTTCTGCGTCGGGGCAGCCCCAGGAGTTGGGGTTTTCCTGGCAGGTGTCGGCGACGAGTGCTCTTTCTGTTTTCCAGACGTGGATGGTTTGGGCTGGTGTGGTGAGGTTCAGGGTTCCGTTGATGGGCAGGGGTGGGCCGTTGTTGACGGAGTAGGTGCCGGTGAAGCTGGTGGTGAGGGTGGCTTGGTAGTTGCCGGTTTCTGTGTAGCTGTGGCTGGTGCGGGTTTGGTTGT
>NZ_JABMCX010000210.1 GCF_013179505.1 Paenarthrobacter sp. CM16
TTCGTGTGGCCGTGAATGAACTGGGCCAGATGGCGGTTGCTCGCGCCTTGAGCGTCTCGCAGCCCTCCATCAGCAAGCTTCTTGCGAGCGCTGAGGCTAGGGGCGTGGCGCCGGTCCCGGACGGGTTCAGCGGGGCAGGCCCATACGAGATCGCGGAGCGTTACGCAGCCGGCGATATCGGTCGTGACACTATGATCCGGGAATTGTCGATATGGCCATACGTGAGGAACGAAGGCGCCGCGGTGGCTGAGGCCGAGTGGGACTCCACGCCCTACGTGGACACGCCGGGGTCGTTTGCCGAGGTTGGGCGCGCCTTTGATGAAGGACTTATCGACGGGGACGCTTACGACCAGATTCTGGACTCTGACGAGGTGACAGAGGCCTAATGACTAGTCTGTAAAGCGTGACTACAGAAAAGCAGGCAGCAGCGCATCGCGTCACTTTGGAGCGCCTGAGCGTAGACGGGGGGCCGCTGTCCGCTGAGGCTAAGACCCTGGCCTCCAAAAACCCGGAGTGGTTCAACCTGCGGCGAGCCGAACCGCGCAGTGAACGGCGACTGTTGCACAACGACATCGTGACCCGGTTCATTGAGTCGATGCCCGAGGTCCGCAGGGGCAAGAAAGCTATTGTCTTGGCCGGTCCTCCCGGCGTCGGGAAGTCCACTGCCCAAGATGCACTCATTCAGACAACCGGGACGCAGAAAAAGCATTGGTTGTCGATCAACGCCGACGACTTCAAGGATAAGCTGCTCCAGCAGGCACTTCGGGATGGAAGCTACGGCAGCTACTTAATGCCGGCCGAAGTGCAAAGCCTTGAAGCGTCGGGGGAGAAGTTCTACCCGCGCGAGCTCGCAGCCTTGGTTCACGCAGAGTCCTCCCTCCTTGCCAGAAAGACACGCGGGGTGTCTCTGAAATCAGGGCTGAACGTTGTCATTGACGGAACCTTAGGCAACAACAAGCATGCCAGAGCTCTGCTCGAGCTGTTGCAGGCGGCCGAATACGATGTCCTAGTCGCCAGTGTCGAGACTACGCAAGCGATCACAGAGGCCCGCAGCATGGGCCGCTGGGAGCTAGGATATCTCGCCGCCGAAAACGGAACAGCTAAAGGTCTCGACGCCGAACTCGGAGGCCGCTGGGTTCCGCTGTCGTTTGTGGCATCACTATTCAACGAAGCGAACGCCCTGGAATCCATCTGCGCCTCCAACGCAGCCGCAATGGCCGCGGATTTTGGATGCGTCAGCGAGTACCGGGTTTATAGGGTCGCGGAAAAGGTCGGCGCACCGAAGCTGACGAAAAGACAGACCCGCGCCAAGCCCCACGGATCACTCGTTGTTAGTGAAGAGTAGGGCGGCTGATCCCTGTGCCTTAACTACACACACAGCATCGTGGTCATGACGCCCAGTCCAAGAGCCGACATCGGGGATGCTGAAACCACCAACCCTCTCATAAGGCCCGGCACCAGGGACCCAGGAAGTGCTGGATTAGCTGGGTACGGGAGGGAGCATCGCAGGTGGCGAACCAGTCCCTGGCGTGGACTTTTTGCGAGTAAGGCCATCAGTGCCGAAAACATGTTCCCATAATTCAAAACTAGGAAGCCTGTCAGCAATTGACTGACAGGCGTTCCTGCTGACGCCAGGTTGGGTCACCTGAGGAGCACGGCGGCATATTTTATCTGGGATAGCGGTATTGCGAGCGAATCGGCCTCATATGGTTCTGCGTTTTTGGATGAGTCCTTCTTGACGAACATTGGCGCGCCAAGGGCCATTACCTGCTCGTCAGCGGCACCCTCGGGAGTTATTCCTTCCAGATAGCCTTCGAAAACGCGCCCGTCTAGAAGCTCTGTGCTGATGTACTTGTGATGCGTCTTGTTGTTTGCCCGCAGGGCGTTCACCCACATGCTGGATCGATCGTTGAGGCGCCGTTTCGGCACGGGCATCCAGTTGGCGGCGAAGTGAGCCATGAAAATTGCCACTAGGAGTACTAGGCCGGCCGTTACGACGACGGCTCTTATGTTTCCTTGCAGGTAGGCATCTCCCTCTTTCAACCAGTGCTGCACGTCGACCAGCCAATTCACCAGTCCCCAAGGCCACAAGACCAAGATGGCGACGGAAACGCCGGTCGTCGCCACCCCGGCAACGAGTACCTGGAGGAGTTCGTCCAGCGCAGACGCTCGGAGGTCTCCGGTCTTCCGTTCCCGCTGCCGCACGAACCACCACCCTGGAATGAGTGCAACGAGGATGAGGAATGCACCGGCTTCGCTTGGCACTTACTTACTTCTTCGGAGCTGCGGGCGCAGAAATAGTAGGCGGTTGGGTGGGCCTGGAACCTCGTGACGGTGCCACGATGAAAGACCCCCTGCCGCTTTCGCTCAGTTTGGCCGTCTTACCGGGCTTGGCAACGCCGCTGGTTTCATTGTTTCCCATACCTTCCATCCTACATCGTCGATACTTCATGCACAAAACGTGAAAAATATGCGTGGATACTCATATTTAGACATGTTAGAGTGTTTGCTATCAGAGAGTATGTCGAAGACCCGTACGTTAGTGAGTAAAGCATGGAGAACTTCCCTACAGTCTTGGCCATTTGCAGAACAGCGATGCGCTCCCCAAGCGCCACCCTGACGCGCAATATCGGCAAGCTTAGGGACGCCCTTGGAAGCCAGGGTCACGAAGATCAAGCTGAAGCTTTGTCCGTGGTCCTCGCTGGAAAACGGGCGACGGACGCTCTCGCTCCGTCCCGGGTAGTCTTGGCTAGGGCGACCGTTGAGCGAATGACGCGTTCTGTTCATGCACCTGTCGATAAGGAATCGGGGGCGCCGCTGGCATCCATAATATTTCCTGGCGACGCAGAGCAGGGGCTGGAACCGATTCTGGAAGCCGACCTCGGCATGGCGATCGAAGCACTTGTCTCCGAGTGGCAGAGCGCGGGCATGTTACTGGACGCGGGTATCCGACCCCCATTGAATCTCTTGCTCTATGGTGCGCCCGGAACTGGCAAGACTGCCTTGGCCAAAGTCATCGCGGCTCAAATGAAACTTCCGCTCGTTACGGCACGCCTTGATGGCCTAATCTCGTCGTTTCTCGGGACCACGGCTAGAAACATTGCAAACCTCTTCGAGTTCGCCAACCGCTATGAATGCATCCTACTTCTCGACGAATTCGACGCGGTTGCGAAGATTCGAGATGATCCCCATGAACTTGGGGAGATTAAGCGCGTGGTGAATACCCTTCTTCAATGCCTCGATGAAAGGCGGGAACGTGGCTTCACGATTGCCATCACAAACCATGAGCATCTTCTTGACGCGGCCATTTGGCGGAGGTTTGATTCCCGGGTCGCAATACCGAGGCCAGGAGCTGGGTCCAGGCGGCGAATGGTGGCTCGTTTCCTCAATGGTGTTGCGGTCGAGGATGTGGATATTGATTTCCTAGCGTGGCTCACTGACGGCAGGAGTGGGGCGGAAATCGAAACCCTGTGCAGCTCCATTAAGCGGTATCTCGTGATGAACGGTACCGGCCGTAAGTCCCTGTTGGAGGCGCTTAAAGTCAACTTGTTGCTCAGCGCTGACCATTCCGACTCACCCCGTCAGGACATGTTCGCGGAGGATTTCGAGGGATTGGTCCGGAAGCTCAGTAACGACGAAGAAATACGCTTCACTCAGGAGTCTTTGGCTCGCTTATTCAACACGACACAGTCGACGATAAGTCGCTGGATAAGAAAGTAGGCACGGGGGATGGCCAATAATCCGATTCAGATAGTCCTCAACAGTGGATCGTTTGTCGATGACGTCAAGATCAATCCGGGGGGTCAAAACAAGGATTTCTTTGCAGAGAGAGACAAGGACTTCGCTGCCCACAAGTCTGGGCTCATAGACCAATTCAGCGCTGCAAGGACGGCTCTTGCGTCATCGGGACGTTCAACGGGAATTGCTCGGGTTTCCCTCAGCACGGCAGCACTGGCCAAATCCCATCGGCCGACGCAAGCTGTCCTCAAGCCCGACGTAGTGCCGATCCGCGGCGTATCGGATTTCGGGGAGCTTCTTATTGAAGTTACGACATCCTCTCTCGACGCCGTCATCGGCAAGATTGAGAGTGCTGAGCCAGCCACCAACCTCAAGCTCGACAGGAACGGGAAGCTCAAGGCGAACCCAAGCCGCACCCGAAGCGAAGTGGGTGCGATTGCCAAGGTTGTTCCCTACGGGCCGAGTGACAGGAGGCAATTTACCGTTGACGACGCCATCGCGTGGCTGAGAAATCCTCGGTCTGGACAGTACTTCCTGATCCAGATGTTTGTTCCTGCAAACGGTAGTAGTCAGGACGAAGCGCGTCGGAGGGCTGACGAGCTTTCGATATTCAGGAGAAAGCTCCGGAAGGTAGATCCCTCGCTGGTCCTGTCCGAACCGCCGTCCTGGTGGCATGATCGAGGATTCATGCGGCTCAGTATGGATGAGATTGACTTTCGCCCAGACGTTTTCAGGAGTGTCTTGGACGTCGTCGAAAACGAGCCCTTTGTTCGGAAGATCTGGCTTCCGTCGATAATTAGGCCCACGCGCACTAACGCGGTCGACGCAGCCTCAGATGAGCTTCATGCGTTGCCGGTTCCATCCAACGGAGCGAACTATCCGGTAGTCGGTGTCGTCGACACGGGTGTTGCCGCAATCCCGGCGCTCGATCCCTGGGTCGTGGGTCGGTCAGCGATGGGAGATCCGGCGTCTCAAGACACCAGCCACGGGACATTCATTGGGGCGTTGATCGCTGACTCGCAAACGCTGAACGCCCATGCAGAGGCTGGGGAGCCTTCGTGCAGGGTCTACGACCTCGGACTGCACGTTACCGACGAGCTGGAATACCAGCAGGCTTATCCGAACAGTTTCATGGACTTCTTAGAGCAATTGGACTTCGAAATAGCGTCCGCGGTGGCCGCCGGAGTCCGTGTTTTCAACATGTCGCTGGTCGTGGAGGAACTGGTCCGAGACGATGCATACAGCCCTTTTGCTGCTCGCCTCGATGCGATAGCCGACAAACACGACGTCGTTTTCGTCCTACCTACGGGAAATCTTGAACCCCCTCAGTTCCGACCAGAGTGGCCGGAAAAAGCCGAAGACGCACTGGCCATGCTGGCCAACTACAGGTATCCCGGCCTCGACCGAATGCACCAACCGGCCGACAGCCTCAGGGCCATCGTTGTTGCGGCTCTCGACCCCAAAACGGCGCCCGACGGCCATCTCCTGCCCAGCGTGTACTCCCGCCGGGGGCCCGGATTGGCGCTAGGCAGCAAACCGGACCTCTGCCACCTCGGAGGATCAGCCGATCCCTCTAACCGCTTGCGGTCACTAGACAGCACCGGAAGACCTGTCGAAGGCTGCGGGACGAGCTATGCCGCCCCATTGGTGGCGAAAACCTTGGGACAGATCGACCACAAAATTGCTGGGACAGTCAAGCGAGAAACTCTTACAGCCTTGGCCATCCACGGTGCTACAGCCCCGACCCATATCTCCCATAAGAAACTGGAATACGTGGCCAAGGATTTTGTCGGTTTCGGGCTACCGGATTTGTCGGAGAACATTCTCCTTTCAGATGACCATTCCATTACGTTGGTTTTCGAGGCCGAACTTATGCACAGGAAGGCCCTGACCTTCGATTTCCAATGGCCTCAGGCGCTGGTGCGCGCCGGAGGTAAATGTGCGGGTGAAGCTACTCTCTCCTTGGTCTATAGGCCACCTCTAGACCTGAAATACGGTAGTGAGACCGTCCGAGTCAATCTTGAGGCGTACTTACGCCAGGAAAAACTCAACCCGTCGACGGGGGAACTTTCTTACGGAGGGTTCTTCACATCAAAATCCTCCTCCGGCCAAGAACATGAGCGAGTGAAGGAAGGCCAAAAGTGGGGAGCCGTAAAGAAATGGTCCAGGAAGACCTCGAAAGCCGGCGTTGGGATGTCGTCCCAGTTTCGCCTAGTGGTAGAGCCGCTGGCGAGAAGCGGATTCGCCTTACCCGCGGAGGGGATTCCGTTCGCTGCAATCCTCACAATCTCGGATCCTTGGGGAGAAGCTCCCGTGTTTAACCAGATGCGCCGGTCACTGCAAGCTCGAGATGTTGCCATAGCCGATATCAGGACCGCGGCTCGTATTCGACCGCGGGCAGGGGGCTAGGCAAAGGACCAGTGGCACAGGTGCTTCTGCTTTGAGCATTGTCGAGTTGACTTCGGGGCTGGGAAAACACACATACATGCTACTATCGGTGCCCGAAAAGCAAATATTTCGCCCTCTACTTTGGCCTTTCGGGCTCCCGGCCGTCGGCGTCCCAACTTTCGCTCGAGCGTTCATCAGACCGCAGTTCAGGACTCTCATCACTTGTTGGCGATTGCTACATTAGTGTCCCGGTGATTTCGTGCTAATTGGCGAATGAGCCCGAATGTCCTTCCGATTTTGTCGAAAAAGAGGCCGTCGGCGCGGGTTGCGGCCACGGCTACATCGAACTGGGATTCGATCCACTTGAGCTGCTCGCTCAGGTTTCTGATGGTTGCGAAGTGCGGGTCGGGGCGACCTGGAGACCTGACAAATCACACGCCCCGGAACCACCATCCCGATTGGGTCGAGACGTGCCCCTTCACAGTTGAGGCCCTTATTGCCGAACATTTACATGCAATTTCAAGCAATCGTAAGTCGAAAAATCCGGACCGCGCAACAGCTAGCTTGCGCACCATCAGCGAACTCGTTCAATACCGCGGGCGCCCGTGGTCAGGCCGTCCCGTATAGGGATCCTTTGACACAAGTCCTCTCCTAAGGTCATGTGAATTCCGTTTGCCTCTGTACCAGGGTTTGCGAGGTCGAAGTAAACTGTCTCATTTCGATTTTCTCAATGTGGATAAGTTCACGCCTTTAGTGAGACTTGGGAGGCATGTTCATTCCTGATGACGCCAGTGGTGGCGCGGCCCGAGCCAATCAACAAGTCGGTACCTCTACGCCGCTTACGGTGATCGCTCCAGCGGGCGAACTGCGACTGACCGTCAGCCCTGGTTGATTTCCTTACTCCGGCTAAGCTGAGGAGCGCCGCTGGCATGCCACGGCAATTGCGCAGAAGCGGCGGAACGGCTCGCGGAAGGACAACAAATGGCTCGGCCGACAGTTCAGGATGTCGCCAGGACTGCTGGCGTGTCCGTGGGGACTGTTTCGCGCGTCTTGAACGGGAGCCCGGCTGTCAGTGCGGCGGCCAAGGAAAAGGTCAACGCCGCAATCCGCGAGCTCAGCTATCGCCCGTTGGCCTCTGCGCGGGATCTGCGCCGTGACAGGACCATGCGAGTCCTGGCACTCGCCAAGAACCTGGACTCACTCGTCATCAGTGAAGTTTTCAGGGGCGTCGGTGATGCTGCGGCGGATTCCGGTTACGTCAGCCTCATCGCGGCGACCGACGGGGACCTGGACCGCGAACAGCAACTCGTGGACATGCTTCGCAACGGATCCGTAGATGGACTGGTCATCTTCTCGCCCACCATGCCGGACGACGATGTCAACATCGTCGCCGAGCAACTGAGCGTGATCCAGGTCTGTGAAATCGTCGACGCCGAGGCCGCGTTCGGGGTGTCCATCGACGACCGCCAGGCTGCCTACGACATCACCAAACACCTGATCGACACAGGAGCCAAGAAGCTGGCCATGCTCGCCCATAGGGGCGCACGCTCGGGCCGGCTGCGTGAGGAAGGCTTCCTCCAGGCACTCGAGGAAGCAGGCTTGGAAGAAGACCAGATCCTGCTCGGTGAAGGCAACTTCGGATTCCACGCCGGCCGCGATCTCGCGAAGAAAATCCTGGAAACAAAAGACCTCCCGGACGCCATCTTCTGTGGAACCGACGTGGTCGCCGCCGGGTGCGTCCGTGAGCTCACCGACGCTGGCCTAAAAGTCCCGGACGACATTGCCGTAGCCGGCTTCGACGACTCAGCCCAGGCAGAAATGTGCGTCCCGGAGCTGACGACCGTTCGCCAACCCGCCTACGAAATGGGCCGAGTCGCCTTCGCTGAACTCCTCGAACGAATGACAGTCGAGGGGTCACATCGCAAGGGAAGA
Organism: Paenarthrobacter sp. CM16; assembly: GCF_013179505.1. Taxonomy (GTDB): domain Bacteria; phylum Actinomycetota; class Actinomycetes; order Actinomycetales; family Micrococcaceae; genus Arthrobacter. The sequence goes on from NZ_JABMCX010000210.1 coordinate 8,059, forward strand.
ACCTTCCTCCCGCACGAACTCGTCATCCGAGACTCCACGAAATAAAGAGGGTTGACAGCCCTCAGTGGCCCCTGTCACACTACTTTGGAATCGATTCCACGGCCGCAAGGCCGATTCTTTTGAACACATTTGGAATCGATTCCACGGATCAGAACGAACCACCGGCAAAGAAGCCACCCTCAGTACGCGGGACAACCAAAGCGCGTGCTGAACTCCCACCGCCCACAGACCCCAAAGGAGCCACTTGTGGACTTGAACCGACCTGCTTCCCCGCTCCAGAGCCAGAACCAAACAACGCCCCGAAACCGCAAAACCCTCACATCAGCCGCAATCGCAGCCGCAGCCCTCCTCCTGACCGCGTGCGGCGGGGGAGCCGCACCCCAAGGTGCCG
>NZ_JABMCX010000211.1 GCF_013179505.1 Paenarthrobacter sp. CM16
GTAATCCCCGGAATGAAGCCGAGGACCCCTACAAGGAGAAAGACCGCTCCGACTATCTGCGCTGCTCGCTGAATGGTGGTGCGGGTCCGGGCGGGGTTATGGGTGGGGGTCATTTGTTCTCCTCAGTGGCATTACATGAGTCCGGATGGAGCCTCGGGACTTTCCCGAATAATGAAGATCATAAGGTTGCTTAGTTCCTTTTGACCAGTATGCCGTGCTGAGGAAATGAAGGTCGGATATGGTGTGGAGCAAGTACTGGGAGGCATCTTGTTGGGGGTCCGCCCACCAATAGATCAAGGGAAGGGCCCGGTTCAGTGAACCGGGCCCTTCCCTTGATTCGGTATGTCGATGATGCCTAAGCGGTGATTCCCGTGACCTCAGGTTTGGAAGTGAGGTCCTCCACGGCCTTTTGCATGTGACGCTTGATGGCCTTTTGGAGGCCACTGCGGTCACGTGCTTCGAGGAGATCCAGGATCATTTGGTGTTCCTGCACCAGCGCATCGATGCGCGGGTAAGCCACTTCCAGGCTGAGAATACACATCCTTGATTCCGCGGCCAGGGTTTCATAGATCCGGATCAGGCGCGTGTTTCCGGTGCCGGACACAAAAGCCGTATGGAACTGCATATCCAACCGGGCGATTGCCTGCCAGTCCGATGCCGCGACTTGTTTGGCCATGCTCCGGATGATGCCTTTGAGTTCCCTGCAGGTGTCCGTGACCTGGTCGGACTCGGAATCCAGGAGTGTGTTGGCGGCGGCCAGTTCCACAGCCTCCCGGACGGCGTAGATCTCCCTGACGTCGTCCGTGGAGAGCTCCAGGACGAAGACGCCGCGGTTACGCTTGCTCACCAGGATGCCTTCCTGGCACAGTCGCTGCAGTGCTTCGCGCAGCGGGCCCCTGGACGTGCTGAGCTGACTGGCCAGTGCGGACTCATTGACCTGTTGCCCGGGGCTGAAAGCCCCTTGAACAATCATCTCCCGCAATTGGTCAGCGATCAGCTGCGCCGTGGGCCGGCCCTCCAGGACGAACATTCCCTCCGGTGCCGCCATTGACATCCCCTCATTCCATGCTTCGGCAAATTGAATCTATTAGACCGCTACTGCGGTGTACTTGTATTCCAAAAACTCGTCAATCCCAATTTTTCCGCCTTCGCGTCCCAATCCGGACTGCTTGACGCCGCCGAAGGGGGCTGCGGGGTTGGACACAAGACCTGTGTTCAGCCCCACCATTCCCACCTCCAAGTCGGCTGAGAACCGCAAAGCCTTTTCCATGCTCTCGGTGAATACGTACCCCACCAGTCCCCACTCAGTATCGTTGGCGAGACGGAGAACTTCGTCTTCGCTGTCGAACGGTGTAATGGCAGCTACAGGGCCGAAAATTTCCGTGGACATCAGCGCGGCGTCCGTGGGGACGTCCACCAGGACAGTGGGGGTGTAGAAATAACCCGGTCCTTCCGGACGGCTAGCGCCTGTCAGAACGCGCGCACCCTTGGAAATGGCGTCTGCAACGAGGCTTTCGACCTTTTCCAGGCCCTTCTGCTCAATGAGGGGTCCGACCTCGGTCCCCGTCAAAGCGCCATTGCCCACCTGCAATTCTGACATCTTTTTGGCGAACTTCTCACCAAATTCGTCCACGACGGAGCGGTGGACGAAGAAGCGATTGGCGGCCGTGCAAGCCTCGCCCATGTTCCGCATCTTGGCTTTCATGGCTCCGTCTACCGCCTTTTCGATGTCCGCGTCGGCGAGCACTATGAAGGGGGCGTTTCCGCCGAGCTCCATGGAGGAACGCATGACGTTGTCCGCGGCCTGTCGGAGCAGGATCTTTCCCACTTCGGTAGAGCCGGTGAAGCTGATCTTGCGGGCGATTCCGCTGTCCGTCCAGGTTCGGACCACGCCCGAGGCGCTCGACGTCGTCACGACGTTCAGCACGCCGTCGGGAAGTCCTGCTTCCTTGAAGAGTTCAACGAGCGCCAACGAAGTCAGTGGCGTCAGCTCTGCCGGCTTGAACACCATGGTGCATCCTGCGGCGACGGCCGGGGCAATCTTTCTCGCCCCCATGGCGAGGGGGAAGTTCCACGGGGTCACCAGAACAGAGGGGCCCACGGGTTCCTTGGTAATGAGGATGCGGGTGTTGCCGTCCACGGAGCTGGCGTTGTCTCCACCGATCCGTACTGCCTCTTCGGAAAACCAACGGAGCATCTCGGCGCCATAGGCTACCTCGCCCTTTGCCTCCCCAAGTGGCTTGCCCATCTCGGCGGTCATGATGGTTGCCAAGCGGTCTGTGTTGGCAATGACGAGGTCGTATGCGCGGCGGAGAATGTCCGCACGTTCACGGGGAGTGGATTTTCCCCACCCGGCCTGGGCGCGCCCTGCGGCCTCAATGGCCAGCGTGGCATCTTCCTTGTTGCCGTCGGCCACGTAGGCGATGACTTCGTTCGTGGCGGGGTTTTCAACAGCAAAAGTGGCGCCGTTTGCGGCCGGCTGCCAGCGGCCGTCGATAAACAGGTTTGTCTGTAGTGAACCGGGATCAAGGGAGGGGGTCATGGTGGCTCTTTCAGTAATCAGGGGGATTAGGAGGTGGCCGACTTGAGGGCCTGCGAGAACCTGGATAGGCCAACTTGAATCTCGTCACTGCTGACGTTCAGTGCTGGGATGAGTCGTATGACGTTTCCGTGCGGCCCGCAGGTGAGCAGCAGGAGCTCTTCCTTAATGGCAGCCTGCTGGACGGCCAGCGCAGTTGCCGCGTCCGGGGTTTTGCCTGCAGAAGTGAATTCAACGCCCTGCATCAGGCCCCGGCCGCGGACATTGCCGATGCCTGGGAATTCGCCTTGCAATGTCTCCAGCCCCCTCCGGAGTTCATCGCCGCGGAGAAGGGCGTTTTCCACGAGTTTTTCGCGCTTGATGACTCCAAGGGTGGCTACGCCGGCTGCTGCCGCCACCGCGTTTCCACCGTAGGTTCCGCCTTGGGACCCTGGCCAGGCCTTTCCCATTAGCTCTGCGGAGGCAGCAATTGCGGAGATGGGGAAACCGCTCGCAAGACCCTTGGCGGTGATGACGACGTCGGGCAGGATTCCGGCCCAATCATGTCCCCAGAATTTACCGGTGCGGCCGACGCCGGCCTGTACCTCGTCGAGGATCAAGACGATTCCGTGTTTGTCTGCACGTTCACGCAAACCTTGGAGGAATACTACGGGGGTGGGGATATACCCGCCGTCTCCGAGGACAGGTTCGATGATGAAGCCGGCAGTATCGCTGGGGGTGCTGATGGTCAGCAGCAGATGGTCCAGTTCCTTCAGCGCAAATTCGACGGCGGTGGGTTCGTCCCAGCCATAGCGGTACCAGTGCGGGAACGGGGCTATGTGCACGCCGCCCATGATCGGCGAGAAACCTGAGCGGAACTTGGTCCCGGCTGTGGTCAAGGAGGCCGCGGCGACAGTCCGGCCGTGGAACCCACCCTGGAAGGAGATGATGTTGGGCCTGCCGGTAGCCATGCGGGCCAAGCGGATGGAGGCCTCAACCGCTTCAGAGCCTGATGTTGCGTAGAACACGCTGTCCAAACCCTGCGGCAATACAGTACCCAAAAGCTCGGTGAGTTCCAGCAGGGGTTTGTGCATCACCGTGGTGTATTGGGCGTGGACAATCTTGCCCACCTGTTCGCGGGCGGCCGCTACAACGTCGGGATGGCAGTGACCTGTGCTCGTGACACCAATCCCAGTGGTGAAATCAAGGTATTTCTTTCCGTCGGTCGCGTGGATCCAGCTTCCGGCCGCATGGTCGACAACCACGGGAGTTGCCTGCTTCAGGATAGGGCTAAGTGTTGCCATGGGTTCATACTTTCTTAGGAACTGTAGATTGTCAACAATGCGCGATTGAAGGGTAGGCCTCTGCGTGAGCAGCACCCACTAGGAGGCGTGGAATCTCTCTGGTCGAAGGAAATCCAAGCCGTCCCACCAGCGCTTGCCGAGTGCCTCGTTGGCTGCAATTTCTCCGTAGCCCGAGGCCATTTTGAAGCCGGCCCCGGAGTACCCTGTGGCCGAGTAGATTCGGCTGGTCCCGCCGAAGAAACCCATCAAAGGCTGGGAATCGGAGGTGAAGAGGTCCGGGAATGCGTCCGAGCGCACGATGCTGGGAATCAGGCCAGGAAAGAATTCGGAAACCGTCTCCATGGTTTCCGTAATCTCTGCTGTGCTGAGGTCACGGGGCACACCATCGGCGGCGGGGGTGGATACCCCGCGGCCATCGAGCGTGGCTTTGACTGTGACGCCGTCCATGGCCGGTGCCCCGTACATGGAGCGATCCCCGGAAATCCTGATGAAGACCGGAAACTTCTCCGGTGCGAATTGTTCCGCGTCACGGGCAACAAACCATGAGAGGAAAATCCGCTTGGTTTCGGTGTGCGCTTTGAGATAGTCGGGCATGAGTTGTTGGGACCAGGCGCCCGAGGCGACGATGACCCGATCGAAGGTCCAAGTGCTTGCGCCGGATGTGATCACGACGCCGTCGTCGGTTTCAGTGATGCTTTCGATGGGAGTGTTGATGTTTACTGTTGCGCCGTTGGCCTCCGCCGCGCTGACTGCTGCCGTGATGGCACGATCGGTTCGGAGGGCGCCGGCGTTGGGGTCATAAACGGCGACGTCGTCGGCGCGGAGGTTGTGTTGGGGGTAGCGGATGGCCATCTCTTCACGGCTGAGAATCTGGTGAATGCCTCCGGTGGCGCGTGTGGTCTCGAACAGGCTGCGGAGGTACGTACCGGAGTCGGTGCCGATCGACAGCCCGCCGCAGCGTGTGAGGATGTCCTGACCGGTCTCTGCCTCAAGCTCTGCCCAGAGTTCGCGCGAGCGTTCCAGGACAGGGAAGTATCCCGGGTTGCCGCGGTAAATCATGCGGAAGAGCCGGGTGTCTCCGCCTGCTGCGCTGCGACTGTGGGCAGGTGAGTGTGCTTCGAATCCCACTACGGAGTCAGTGAGCCGGGATGCCTGCCAGAGGGCCATGCTGCCGATGCTGCCCAAACCGATAACCGCGAGTTTTCCATCCATGGCTAGAGAACCTGCTTGAGGAAGGCTTGGGTTCGGGGTTCTTTGGGGTTGGTGAGGATTTCCCGGGCGTCCCCGCGTTCCACAACATTGCCGTCGTCCATGAAGATCAGGGAGTCTGCTACTTCCCGGGCGAAGCCCATTTCGTGGGTGACGACCACCATGGTCATCCCTTTCTTGGCGAGGTCCTGCATGACGGCCAGGACTTCGCCTACCTTTTCAGGGTCCAAGGCGGAGGTGGGCTCGTCAAAGAGGATGATGTCCGGGTTCATGGCAAGGGACCGGGCGATGGCGACGCGTTGTTGTTGGCCGCCGGAGAGCTCGGCGGGGTAGCGGTCCCCGAACGCGCCGAGTCCGACGCTGGTGAGCAGTTCCTGGGCTTGTTTGGTTGATTGTTTTTTGTCGGCGTGTTTGACCAGCACGGGGCCGGCCATGACGTTTTCGCGGGCGGTCATGTTGGGGAATAGGTTGAACGACTGGAAGACCATGCCCACGCGGGTACGTTGCAGAGCCAGCTTTTTGGGTGGCAGGGCGTGGTAAGCGGTGTCGGTTTCGTAGTAGCCAAAGTCTTCGCCGTTGACTTTCAGGATGCCGGAATCGACGGTTTCGAGGCCGTTGATGCAGCGGAGAAGGGTTGATTTGCCGGAGCCGGAGGGGCCGATGATGCAGCAAATTTCTCCGCTGGCGATGTCGAGGTCGACGTCTTTGAGGACGGTTTTGGGGCCGAAGGACTTCCGGATTTTTTGGGCGTTGATGGTGCCGTCAGCGTTCATCGTGCGATGCCTTCCGGTGCGGTGAGTGTCACTTTGCGGGCTTTCCGGGGAACCCGGGCGGAGGTGTGTGAGTACTTTTGTTCGAGCTTTGATTGGGGGTAGCTCAGGAGCATGGTCATGACCAGATACCAGAGGCTGGCGACGATGAGCAGGGGAATGGTTTCGTAGGTGCGGGCGTAGATGAGCTGGGCGCTTTGGAGCAGTTCTGCTACGCCGAGGACGGAGACCAGGGAGGTGCCTTTGAACATGCCGATGACCTGGTTTCCGGTGGCGGGGATAATCGAGGGCATGGCTTGGGGGATGATGACTTTGCGCATTTTCATGGCTCCGCTCATGCCAAGGGAATCGGCGGCTTCGATTTGGCCCTTGCCTACTGAGGAGAATCCACCGCGGATGATTTCAGCCATGTAGGCCGCCTCGTTCAGGGTGAGTCCGATCAACGCTGCGGTGATGGGGCCCATGAGGGCGTTGGTGTCGATCGCGGTGCCGATGTCGGTGAAGGGAATCCCGATGCTCAGGTTCGGGTACAAGGCGGAGAGGTTGAACCAGAAGATCAACTGCACCAGCACCGGGGTGCCGCGGAAGATGGTGATGTAGACCCCGGCCAAGGTGGCGATGGGTTTGATGCTGGAGGCTCGCATGATGGCCAAGCCCAATCCCAAGAGGGTGCCCAGCGCCATGCTGGCCACGGTCAGGAAGATGGTGAGCATCAGCCCGCGCAGGATGGATTCGTGAGTGAAGTACTTTGCTACAACATCCCATTTGAAGTTGGGGTTCGTCGCCACCGAACTCAGCACCCCGATGCCGACCAGGATGCACACCACCCAGGAAACATATTCAAAGGTGCTGCGCCGCTTCAACCGCGGTTTCAACGCCGGATCCAACCCGTTCATCCCTTTACTTCTTTCCAAAGTCACTTGCTTCATCGGGGCACCCACTAGTTCAGTTTGGCGTCGGTAATAGCTCCGGACTCCAGGCCCCAGTTATCGAGGGACTCTTTGTACTCCGGTGTCTGAAGGACGGATTGGAGCGCCGCCTGGAAGGCAGGCGTCAGGGGTGAGCCCTTCTTCAAGCCGATGGCGGTCAGGTCGCTGGACCCCACTTCGACGCGGCCCACGAGCTCAAAGGAGCCAGGCTGCTGCTTCTCGGCCCATGCAAGTGCAGTCGTGTCATACAGGATGCCGTCAATGCGCTTGGAGTGCAGCTGGGTCAGGGCGTCCTGGACGTTGGGCAAGGTCACGCCGTTGATGGCGGGCTGTCCCTTTGACGTGCAGCTACGTTCGCTCAGGGCGGGGAGGCGCTTGAGCTGGCCTGTGGACCCTTGGGTGACGGCTATGTTCTTGCCGCACAGTGTTTCGACGGTGAGGTTGAGTGGGTTTCCCTTGGGCACGGCCACAGAGTTACCGGCCTTGAAGTAGTCGATCATGTCCAGCACCTTGAGGCGTTCTTCCGTCTTGGACATCGTGGTGGCCGTGAAGTCGAAGCGACCGCCGTCAAGCCCGGGAACGATGGTGTCGAACTTCGTGTCCACGAACTTCAATTTCAGATCGAGCTTTTTGGCAATGAGCCTGGCGACATCAGGGTTCAAGCCGATCGCGGTTGTATTGTCCTCGGCGAGGAAGGTGGTGGGCGGGTAGTGCAGATCCATGGCAACTGTGAGTTCGCCCTTGTCCTTGATGGACTGCGGCAAGAGTGCCACGGCAGCAGCGTCCGGCTGAACGCCTTCGGATATGTCGGTGGTGTTGGCTTTCTTGCTGTTCTGTGCGGAGTCGCTGTTGGCAGCTCCTCCGCACGCACTCAGCGCCAGGAGAACGGCCAATCCTGCAGCTGCAGTCTGCGCCTTGTTTCGAGTCTTCATGGTGGTTCCCTTCGAGGGGGGAGTCTGGTTGGGGAAGGAAGAAGTCTTAGGTTCAAATGTGATCCGGATCTCTCCGTTATCTACTGCAATGCAACGCCCTCAACAGTAGATTGTCAACAATTTACAGAAACTTTTTTGCAATCCTGGTTGGCCGGGAGTTGAGGAGGATCTTGGTCGCCAAACTGTTGACAATTGACAATTTGTCGGCCTACAGTCGAGTCATCAGCCCAGAAGCTTGTGGCTTCCCCGGCAGTGTTAGCGGTGAAATCCCGCCCCTCTTGACACCTTTACAGGCGGCCCGCCCGCTTCTATCTCCCTACAAGAAACGGAATCGACATGGCAGAGACCACCCCCAGGCCGAAGTACATTTCCTTTGACATCTACGGCACGCTGATCAACTTCGACATCGATCCCACCACCCGGCGCCTGCTTGATGGGCGTATCTCTGAAGAGCAGTGGCCCACCTTCAAGAAGCAGTTCCGCGGATACCGGTTCGACGAGGTGCTGGGGGACTACAAGCCCTATGAGCAGATCCTTCAGGATTCTTTTGATCGTGTGTGCAAGCGCTGGGGCTTTGGTCCCACCGAAGGTGCGGGCGCGGCGTTTGCCGACGCTGTCCGCGGCTGGGTTGCCCACGAGGACGTGCCGGCCCCGCTGAAGCTCATGGGCGACAACTACCAGCTTGTGGCTCTGTCCAACGCGGACACCAGTTTCCTGGACATCAGCATTCCCAAGCTCGGCGCAAACTTCCACTCCGT
>NZ_JABMCX010000212.1 GCF_013179505.1 Paenarthrobacter sp. CM16
TCATCGTCGCTGTGCTGGCGTCGGTCCTGTCCTCCACCCAGACCACCATCCTGCCCACCGCCCGCGGAACACTGTCCATGGGCGTCCATGGTGCGCTGCCGGCCCGGTTCGGCAAGGTCCACGAGCGCTTCATGACTCCGGGCTTCTCCACCCAGGTCATGGGTGCGGTTGCCGTGGTGTACTACGTGGCCATGAGCTTCCTGAGTGAAAACCTGCTGTCCGATTCCATCAGCGCCATCAGTTTGTTCATCGCGTTCTACTACGCCCTGACCGGGTTCTCCTGCGTGTGGTTCTTCCGCTCCACGCTCCGGGACTCTGCCCGCAACCTTTGGTTCCGCGGGATTTTGCCCTTCCTGGGTGCGCTGTCCCTCACCGTGGCCTTCTTCATCTCCGCTGTCCAGATGTGGGATCCGGCCTACGGCGACACCCAGATCTTTGGCATTGGCGGGGCGTTCGTCAGCGGTGTGCTGCTGCTGGCCCTGGGCGTAGTGCTGGCCATTGTGTGCCGGTTCGCTCCATCAACCCGTGGCTACTTCACGGGCGAGAGGGCCGAGGTTGGCGTAGTCCGCGGCGAGTAGCTGCTCCTGCCCGGGCTGCTCAGACCCCGAGTGCTCAGACTGGAAAGGGCCGGAAACCCGCATCGCGTGGTTTCCGGCCCTTTCTGCACTCCCGGCCATGCCGATGCTCCCCTTCGGGAAGGGGGCTTAGTGCCCCCGCGAGGCCCACAAACGCAGCCGGGTGGGCACATCCGGAACGTCCTCGATCCGGACTGAGTGGCGCCGCAGCACCACAAGCCAGCACACCAGGATGGCCACAGCACAGAAAACGCCGGCGCTGGAGGCCATGATCCACAGACCGGGAGTCTGGACATTCAGGTCCTGGGAGCCCAATGCCGTGCCGATGGTCTTGGGCGAGAAGAAGAACACCAGTGTCGACACAGCCAGCACGGCGCCCATAACAACCCTTTGGGCTGCGAAACGGGCCGGCGTCTCCTTGATGGTCCAGGCGAACGCCGGCAGGACCACGGCCATCCATACCCAGTGGTGGGACCACGAGACCGGGCTGATGAGCAACATGGCAAGTGCCGTCGTCGAAATGGCGATGACCCGTGCGCCTTGGGCGCTGGCCGCCCTGACAAGGACGGCCGCCAGGACGACGGTAGCCAGGCTCAGGACGATCCAGGGCAAGGTGACGGCGTCATGGGAGACACCGAAGTGCAGGAGTGCGCCCTTGATGGAGAGGTTGTCCACATAGCCGGCCCCGCCGATCCTGGACGTATCGGGAAGGATCTCCAGCCAGAACTGAAGGGATTCCGCGGGCCGAAGCAACCAGCCCAGCAACACAGTGCCCGCGAAGCCCACGGCCATGTTCGCCAGCCCACGCCAGTCCTTGCGCATCAGGAAGTACAGGCCAAACACCAACGGCGTCAGCTTGATGCCAGCCGCTATACCCACCAGGAGGCCGGTGCCCCGGAAGCCCTTTCGCTTGGACAGCCCACCCAGGAGGTCGATCACCATCAAGCCCATGAGGATGATGTTGATCTGGCCGAACGCCAGGGTTTCACGCCAAGGCCCCAGGAACAGGACAGCCAGGAACAGCGCGGCTGCAATCCAGCAGCTCCTTGTGGAGGACAGTGCACTGCGCAGATCAGGCTTGGAGGACCAGTACCGGACGATCGTGACCGCCACCCAGGCCGCCAGGGCGACGCCGGCAACGTTGAACACCATCAGAGCCGAAGTTTGTGGCAACCTTGCCAGCAAGCCAAAAACCAAGGCGGCAAACGGCGGATACGTAAACGGGAGTTGCGGGCCGCCTGCTGACGCGACGCTGGGGCCGTAAAGATCCGATGGAGACGTCCCGGCTTGGTTGAGGATGCTCCCGCCGAACCAGTAGACGCTGAAGTCCAGGCCTTGCTTGGCCCAGTCCGCGAGCATCATCCATAACGGGATTGCCAAGACAACCAGCGGCAGCAGGCGAAGGGCAAGGGCGGACCGTGAAGCCCCGCTGCGCGGTGGTGCGGCTTCCGCCTTGGACCTTAAATCGACGTCAGGCAGTGCCATGCAAAATCCCCCAAGTTAACCAAAAACGCAACGGGGGAAGTGTGCGACCCCCGCCTCCATACTACTGAAGGGGCACCGGACGGCCGGCGGCACGCAATGGTTGCCGGGCCGCCCGGCACCCTAGGATGCTGGAATGAGCGATTCAATGATGAACACCTCCGACGTCCTGGCCCTTGATTCACTGCTGACGGCGGACGAGCTGGCGGTCCGCGAGAAGGTCCGTGACTTCACGGCACAGCGGATCCGCCCGAAGATCGCGCAATGGTACGAGGACGCTCATTTCCCGCGCGGGCTTGCCCCGGAATTGGGCGAGCTCGGCGTCTTGGGCATGCACTTGGAGGGGTACGGCTGCCCCGGCCGGACCGCCGTCGAATATGGCCTTGCGGCCATGGAACTGGAGGCGGGCGATTCGGGGATCCGCACGTTCGTCTCGGTGCAGGGCTCCCTGGCCATGACCGCCATCCACAAGTGGGGCTCGGAGGCGCAGAAGGAGCAGTGGCTGCCGCGGATGGCTGCCGGCGAGCTGATCGGTTGCTTCGCCCTGACGGAACCGGATGCGGGGTCGGATCCCTCGTCCATGACCACCGTTGCCCGTGAGACGGCGGATGGCTGGGTCCTGGACGGCGCCAAACGATGGATCGGCCTGGCCTCGATCGCGGACGTCATGGTGGTGTGGGCCAATACCGGCGACGGAATCCGCGGCTTCCTTGTTCCCGCGGGAACTGCCGGTGTGACCGCGACGCCGATCGAGCCGAAGCTCTCCATGCGTGCCTCGGTTCAGTGCGATGTAACGTTCGACGCCGTGGAGCTGGGTCCGGAGGCCATCCTCCCTGGTGCCATGGGACTTAGGGGCCCATTCTCGTGCCTGAACGAGGCCCGCTACGGCATCGCGTGGGGTGCCATGGGTGCGGCGCGCGACTCCTACGAAGCCGCGTTGGAGTACGCCGGAACCCGGCTCCAATTCGGCCGTCCGCTGTCCGGCTACCAGCTCACGCAGGAGAAGCTGGTGAACATGCTGGTGGAAATCCAGAAGGGCACCTTGCTGGCTCTGCACCTGGGCCGCTTGAAGGACGCCGGGCATCTCCAACCCCAGCAGATTTCCCTCGGCAAGTTGAACAACGTCCGCGAGGCCATCAAGATCGCCCGGGAAGCCCGCACCATTCTTGGCGGCAACGGCGTAACCCTGGATTACTCACCGCTGCGCCATGCCAACAACCTGGAATCCGTCCGGACCTATGAAGGTACAGATGAAGTCCACACCCTGATCCTTGGCCAACACATCACGGGCATCGGAGCCTTCCGCGGCTGACCCAAGTAAGTCGCAGTTGGGTCAGTGTTCGGGGAGGACCACCAGGTTGAAATAGCCGCGCAGGCCCTTCACCACGTCTACCTCGTCCGGGGCCAGCAACCACTGCGTCTGGAGCCCGTCCCAGAGGGCAACCAGGGACATGGCAGCTTCATCAGGATCAACTCCAGGCCGGAGCCTGCCCTGGGCGGCCAGCTCGGCAAAGCGCAGCGCATAGCTCTTCCGGAGGCGTTCGAAGCGCTCGGTGAAGTAAACCCGCCCGGGGTGGGAATCGGTGACGGACTCGGCGCACAGAACGATGTACAGCTCAACCACGCCCGGAATGTTCTCGTTGAAGAGCGCCGTCCGGATGACCGAGTCAACCAGGCCCTCTTCCATGTCGTCAGGGAAAGCATCGCCGGTGATTTCATCGCGGCGTTCCAGGACTGCCATCAGGAGATCGCGTTTGGACGGGAAGTAGTGCAACAGGCTGGTTTGGCTCAGACCCACCTTGTCGGCAACATCCTGTAACGATCCACCACGGTAGCCGTGGGCAGCAAACACCTCATGGGCGGCGTCCAGGATGGTCCGGCGCCGTTCTTCGGATTTCGCGTAGGGGCCTCGCCGCGCTGCGCGGCCCACGTCCTTTGTGGTCATGGCTAGCCAGTGTACATGCGTGTTACGGATCAAAAATGAAATTCGAGTAACCACTCGAATTTTCTGTTACCGTGGTCACACTTGCCGCGGTGGGACCCACGAATCCAATGCCGCGCCATCGTCAACCTGACACGAAGAGGTGAAGGCTCATGACCCGATTCACGCGAAGACAACTCCTGGGCGCAGGCCTGGGAACAGCAGCCATGGGCTTGCTGACCGGGTGCGCTACCCCAGGGACACAGTCCGTCAACGCTGCCCCCACCATCCCCGCCGCCGACGAGCCCGTGCGGCTCACCTACTGGGCTTGGCTCAAGGATTTCCAGAAGGTCGCTGACGTCTGGAACGCTGCGCATTCGAACATCCAAGTGGATGTGGTGTGGATCCCGGGCGGCAACTCCGGCGGATACCAGAAGCTCTACTCGGCCTTGGCAGCCGGGGGCGGGCCTGATCTTGCGCAGGTTGAGTTCCGGTCCATCCCGGAGTTCATGCTGGTCAATGGCCTTGTGGATCTCGCCCGCTACGGCGCCAACGACCACGCCCATTTGTACGACCCCACCCTGTGGAAGCAGGTCTCCTACACAGGAGGCGTCTATGGCATTCCCCAGGACGCGGGCCCCATGGGCATGTTCTACCAGCCGGCGATCCTGGACAAGGTGGGCGGCAGCAACCCGAAAACCTGGGACGAGTGGGCTGCGTTGGCCGCCGAACTTCGTTCCGTGGACAGCTACTTGGACTGCTTCCCCATCAGCGATGCCTCCCCGTTCGCCTCTTTCGCGGGACAGGCAGGTGCGCAGTGGCTGCGCCCGGAGGAGGATGGCTGGGTCATCAACATGACCGACGACGCCACTCTCAACACGGCGCGCTTCTTCGATAAAGCGATCGACGACGACCTCGTCACCACCGCGTACGGCGCCTTCTCCCCGGGTTGGTTTGCGGCAGCGGCCAAGGGTGGGATTGCCTCGACCATCACCGGCAGTTGGGGTGATGCCCTGGTCCAGGGCGTCAGCGGCTCGGAAGGAAAGTGGCGCGCTGCCCCCATGCCCACCTGGGGTGCTACGGGCTTCGGCTCAAGCTACCTCGGCGGTTCCACGGCGGCAGTCCTGGCCAACAGCAAGCACCCCAAGGAAGCACTTGAGTTCGCGGTGTGGCTGACCACGTCCAAGGAAGGCATAGACGCCCAGATCAAGAACAGCGGCATTGGCTGGTCACCCAACCCCGACTTCATCGGCACGGACCGGCAACAGCCATCTGCGTTCTTCGGCGGCCAACGCTACAACGAGGAAGTCTTTGTTCCCGCTACCCGGCAGCAGAACCCGGACTGGTCCTGGTGGCCGGTAACCCAGCAGTCCTTCAACATCCTGAGCGACGGTTTCCGCAAGAAGGCGTTCGGTACCTCGTTGGTGGATTCCATCGCCGCTTCTGAGCAGCAGATCATCACGGTCTTCAAGAACAAGGGCCTCACCATCCGGAAGGAAACGGCATGACGACTACCCGCACCGCACCCACCGTGCAGCGTCCCGCCACCGCAAGCCTCTCAGGCAAACAGAACAAACAGGCCGGCAAGCGGAACGGCGCCGCCGCCCGCGCTCCCTGGGTGCTGCTGGCACCATTCCTGGCCCTCTTCGTCCTCACGTTCCTGCTGCCCATCGTGGTGGCCATCATGTCCAGTTTCACCAAAGTGACCCGCAGCGGGCTCTTCGGGGAAGCCGGCGTGAGCAGTGAGTTCGCCGGTTTCAGCAATTACGCCCAGGCCCTGTCCGATGGCAGTTTCGTTGCCTCGATCGGCAGGATGCTCCTGTTCGGAGTTGTCCAGGTGCCGGTCATGATCGTCCTGTGTACGGCGTTGGCCCTCATGCTCGAGTCGGCCTCGGCAAAGTGGCCGGGCTTCTTCCGCGCAGCGTACTTTCTCCCTTACGGCGTGCCTGGCGTCATCGCGACCATCCTGTGGTCCTTCCTCTATGTCCCCGGCCTCAGCCCGCTGTTCGATGTCGCCAAAGTGGTGGGCCTGACCCCTGATTTCCTTGGTGCCAACAGCGTGCTGTGGTCCATCGCAAACATCGTCACCTGGAGTTACACGGGCTACAACATGCTGATCATCGTGGCGCAGCTTAAAGCCATTCCGGTGGAGCTCTATGAAGCAGCCAAGGTGGACGGTGCTTCAACCTGGCGCGTTGCCCGGAGCATCCAGCTCCCCCTGATTCGTCCGGCACTCATGCTCACCACGGTGTTCTCCATCATCGGTACCCTGCAGCTCTTCGCGGAGGCACAGGTGGTCAAGACCGTGGCCCCGGCCATCGACAGCCAGTACACGCCAAACCTCAGTGCCTACACCACTGCGTTTGCCTACAACGACTACAACGTCGCCGCAGCCCAGTCGGTCATCATCGCCGTGGCCGCCTTTGCCCTGTCCTTCGCCTTCCTCGCACTGACGAACAGGAAGTCCTCATGACCGCCACCGCCACGAAGCCCGCCTCCGACGCCGTCCGCAGCAAACCTTCGGCAGGCCCTGACCGTTCAGCCGGACGACGGCGGTCCTCCACCATCATTGTCACCTCCCTTTTGGTGGTGGTGGCCTTGTATTTCCTGATTCCCGTGTACTGGGTCTTCGTAGCTTCCACCAAGTCCACCGCCGATCTCTTCTCCACCAACGGTTTCTGGTTCGCGCCGACTTTCTCCTTGTGGGAAAACATCGGCCGCGTGGTCAGCTACGACAACGGCATTTTTGGCCGCTGGTTCCTGAACTCGGCAATCTACGCAGGTGTCGGCGCACTCCTGGCCACCTACTTTGCTGCCGCTGGAGGCTACGCGCTGGCCAAGTATGAGTTCAGGGGCCGCAACCTGGTCTTCGGCACCATCCTGGGCGGCGTGCTGGTTCCCGGAACGGCCACTGCGCTGCCCCTCTTCCTTCTGTTCAGCCAGATGGGCCTGGCCAACACCTACTGGAGTGTCCTCCTGCCGTCGCTGGTCTCCCCCTTCGGGCTGTTCCTTTGCAGGATCTATGCCCAAGCCACAGTGGATACCTCGCTGATCGAAGCAGCCAGGATCGACGGCGCCGGGGAGCTGCGCATCTTCCACACCATCGGGCTCAAGGTACTGACCCCCGCTTTGGTCACCGTGTTCCTGTTCCAGTTGGTGGGTATTTGGAACAACTACTTCCTGCCCTTGGTCATGTTGTCCGACTCGGAGCTGTACCCCATCACGCTGGGCTTGAACAACTGGTTGAGCCAGGTTGACCGTTTGCCTGAATTCTACGAACTGACCACCGGCGGAGTGCTGCTCTCCATCATTCCGCTCAGCATCGCCATGATCGTCCTGCAGCGCTTCTGGCGCGGTGGGCTGACAGAAGGAGCCGTCAAGTAATGAACCCGTCACCCGACGTCCAATACATCACCGATACCGGCCCGGGCACCGGCAACAGGGTCCCGGCCCGCTCCTGGCTGCACACTGACGCGCCCACCCTGTCCCTCAATGGCCAGTGGCGGTTCCGGCTTCTCCCCGGTGCGCCCGGCACACCCGGCGGCCGGGGCGTCCTTCCCCAGGGCGAGGCCGTCGAAGGAGTCTCCGAGGAAGGCTTGGACGACTCCGGCTGGGACCGGATCCCGGTTCCCGCCCACTGGGTGTTGGAGGGCGGGGGCACCTATGGCCGCCCCATCTACACCAACGTCCAGTTCCCCTTTCCCACCGATGCGCCGCATGTCCCGGACGAGAACCCCACCGGTGACTATCGCCGCTCCTTCGAGGTTCCGGAGACCTGGAACCTCGACGAAAGAACAGTGTTGCGGTTCGACGGCGTGGAATCCCGCTACAAGGTATGGCTCAACGGCGTGGAAATCGGAGTAGGGACCGGCAGCCGCCTGGCGCAGGAATTCGAGGTGACTGAGGCCCTCCGTACCGGGCATAACGTGATTGCGGTCCGCGTCCACCAATGGTCGGCATCGAGCTACGTTGAGGACCAGGACCAGTGGTGGATGCCCGGCATCTTCCGCGATGTCACACTCCAAGTCCGCCCCAAGACGGGCATCGAGGACCTCTGGCTGCAGACGTCCTACTCCGCCGGTTCAGGCATCATCGACCCGGAGATCACTGCGGACACAGCCGCCTACCCGGTCCGGCTGTCGGTTCCGGAACTGGACGTCGACGTCGTCTGGGACTCCCCTGCCGACGTCGCCCCGGTGGCGATCACCGCCGTCGAACCTTGGTCCGCTGAGGTTCCGCGCCTCTACAACGCAACGGTGCACAGCGAAGGCGAGACCATTTCGCTTCGACTGGGTTTCCGAACCGTGGAGATCAAGGGTGACCAGTTCCTGGTGAACGGACGGCGTGTGGTGTTCCACGGCGTGAACCGCCATGAAACCCATCCTGACCGCGGCAGGGTTTTCGATGAGGACTTTGCCCGGGCCGACCTCGCCCTGATGAAG
>NZ_JABMCX010000213.1 GCF_013179505.1 Paenarthrobacter sp. CM16
CACCACAATGCCAACCCCGGGATCCAGCTCGCCGCTTTCCTGGGCCGTGAGCAGGCGGTTGAACGCGCCACGGGCTTTGAACGAGCCCGTGTGCTGCATGTACTCGCATTTGAACCACAGGTGGTACGGCTCCTGATCGCCGCTTTCAGCCAAGGGCGTGTGGCGGACCCAGCCCGCTGTGCGTGAGTACGCTGCTTCTACTTCTTCGCGTGTGACCATCGTGGCTGCACCTTTCCGTCCGTTTCATCCTATGGACTGGATACGGTTACCGGATATTCACAATATTGTCTTGCAATATATTTCTAGATTGTGCGACAATATTCCATGGGGATCAGGTGGGCCAGCAGCGCAGACAAGCACGGGATTGACAGGGAAGACGCATTACACGCGATCCTCAACTACATGTACCGCATCGAACAATTCGATGAACCCCGCGTTGACACAACCACCAGACCTGATCTCTTTATCGGCTCAAGCCGTGACCGTAGAACGACTATAGAGGTCATGGCGGTGATAGCGCCGCCAGGTGACATCCTGATCTTTCACGTCATGGAAGCAAGGCGGAAGATTCTCGAAATTGCAGAAAGGGGCACAGTGCAATGAGCAAATCTGCGAAGGAAGCAATGGAAGTTACTGTCAATGGAGAGACGGAGGCCCACTATACCGACTTGGCTGAGTGGGCAGAGACGGCGGACGTCGGGAACGACGCACGCATCACAAAGGCAGAAGCGCCCGGTGCCGGGCAGTCAATTCTTGAGGCGGCGTTGGGCTCAGCCGAGGCAGTAAAACGCGCCGTGGGCAAGCCCTCGTTGAGCGCCAAAGGCACTTCTCCTTCCCGGTCCCTCAGACTTTCGCAGGAAATGGACGACCAACTGCTGGCGCGGGCCGCAGTTGAGCACCGCAAGCCCTCAGCCATCATGCGTGACGCCCTGGCCGAGTATCTTGCAAAGGCCTCCTGACCGACTCCACAGCATAGGCTTGAGACATGCCTGCCGACTTTGCCCTCCGCCCCGCCGTCGCCTCGGACGCTGCCTGGATAGCAGAACTCCGGGCTGTGGTGATGCGCCCGGACCTGGAACGGTTGGAGCGTTTCGATCCTGTGCGGGTGCGCGAGCGCTTCCTGAACGGTTTCCAGCCGGAGCACACGTACATCATCCATAGCGAAGGCGTGGACGCTGGCGTCATAGCGGTCCGCCCCGAGCCGGATTCGCGGTGGATAGAACACTTCTACCTGACACCTGCGCACCAAGGAAAGGGGCTCGGCGGCCAGGTGCTGCGGCGTGTCATGGCGGCCTCCGTGGACGAGCGCCCGTTCCGGTTGAACGTGCTCCAGGGCAGCCCCGCACGCCACCTGTATGAGCGGCATGGCTTCGTGCTCGAAAACGAGGACCCGGTGGATGTTTTCATGGTCGCCCCAAACCCTTCTCGGTGGCCCTAGCCTTTCTCGTAGGAGCGGGTTTGTTGGAGCGTCGACTGCGGTGATCGAGTTTTTGCTTTGACGTGGGCTCCAGAAAGGGCGGGTCAGCCGGCGAAATTCTCTGGCCCTCGAAACTAGGCTTCACCAATAAATGGCTACAACCTCGACATCTAAGAGTTCTTCAGGCCCCCGTAGCTGCGCATACGCGGAAAATCTTCACCGACAGGGTCCCGAACCAAAACAGCTGTTCCGTGATGCTGTGGTTTCGGCGCGGCCTCAGCTGCACGCTACCTTCCATCCCACCACTTGGGAGGTGCCGCCACGCCACGCTGTCTGGTAATCGTTATCCCGTCTGCCCTACAGAAAACTTGACTGGTAACCACTGAAGCTGGTCAAGGGCTCTACATTCTGACGATAGACAGGCATGTACAGAATCTCCGTTATCGGCGTTCGAGTGGGACGAGTTCAAACAGACGAGAGATCCCGTCATATGCGTTTTGCGGTGATTTCGCGGCTGGGATAGCACATGCCAAAGGAGTGTTGCTGCGGCTTGGGTGTAGTGATGGTATCAGCGGCGCAACCTCTCATTAGATGGGAGATTCTTGCGTAGAGTTTGATCCGTGAATATTGAAGCCGGCCGGATTCCGGCCGTTCTGACCACCGCCAATGATGCGGCCCAGGGTCAGGTTGCTATGAATGAAGGGCTGGATACGGCCATGTCTGCGCCTCCTTCTGTAGCTGTCTGCGGCCCCGCATCGTGGAATCAACTCATCCTCCTCGACCACCTTCCGGAACCTGTCCCCCACATGCAGTTTGCCCGCCGCTCGTGGCACACCATCGGAGGGACCTCCGCTGGCAAGGCCCTGCATCTGGCCGGCCTGGGCATTAAAGTGCGGTTGTGTTCGCCGCTTGGAACTGATGCCGAGGGGCAGCGGATCCGCAGCGCCCTTACGGCAGCCGGGGTGCACGTCGAGCCCTTGGCGTCCGAGCAGACCGAACGCCACGTCAATTTGATGTCCGACGGCGGCAAACGGGTGTCGCTGTACGTTGCGGTTCCGTCGACGCCCACCGAGCGCGAACTCAGCATCGCGGCTGAGGCGGTGGCCGCCGCCGACGTCGCCGTCGTTGACCTCAGCGAACTTGGTGCGCTCCTGTTGCAGCGCTTGGACGCGCAGGAGACGCCCATTTGGGCGGACCTTCACGACTATGACGGATCGTCAGAATTCCACGAACCGTTCCTTCGCGCTGCCACAACGGTGTTCATGAGTGACGACAATGCAGAAGACCCGTGGGACCTTATGCGTTCCTGCCTGGAACGCGGCCCCCGCTTGGCCGTTTGCACCCGCGGAGCAGAGGGTGCAATTGCACTGGAGGCATCCGGGGCACGGCACGAGGTCAGCGCTCTTCCCGCCGAGGTTGTTGATACCAATGGTGCTGGTGATGCCTTCATGACCGGTTTCCTGGCCGCGACACTCCGCGGTGCCACCATTGACGATGCCCTGACGGTAGCCGCGACTCAGGCCCGCACTGCGATTGAAAGTAAGCATCTGCACCCGAAACTGTCGGAGCTACTGACCTAACTGTGGCGTAGCTCGATATCCAGGGTCTCCTTCTCGACAAAGTCCAGCGCGCTTCTGACCGCACCCATGGTCACCACCGAATCACCCAGGGGTGAAACGGCCAGCCGTGGAGGGGTCGCGGTGAATTGGGGCAGTTGCTCAGCAATTGGGTCCATCAGTGCGCCTGCAGACTTGGCAACTGCACCACCTATCACCACAAGCTCCGGGTTGTGGATGGTAGCGACGGCCCCGATGACCCGTGCCATGCGATCGGCAAGCCGATCCAGAATCCGCCGTGCCACAGCGTCACCTTGGCGAGCGGCGGCGAAGACGTGTTCAGCTTCAATTGCTTCGGCAGGATATTCGCGGAGCAGCGTGTCATCACTTCCCGCGAGGGCCTCCGCAGCCCAGGTGCGTGCCATCAGGGCAATGCCAAAGGTGTCCCCGACCCCCTCGACTTGTTTGAGGAATGCCAGCTCGCCGGCGCCTCCGCCACAACCATGCAGAAGCCTGCCGTCGTCGATCACTCCGGAACCAAATCGCTCACTGGCGAGGATAACCACGACGTCGTCCACCCCCACCGCTGAACCGCGCCAACGCTCGCCCAGGGCCGCCAGGTTTCCGTCGTTGGCGAGCAACACTGTCCATCCGTGAAGATCCTTCAGTGCCGATTTCAAGCCAACGTCCAGAAGAGCCCAGAAGGGTTGAGTCACCAATACATCGCCGTTACGGCCCACCGGAGCCGCAATTCCGGCACTGACTGCGAGAACCGCGCCGGGGGTGACGCCTGCTTTGCGGAGGGCATCACACGCAGTGCTGTCTATGGCTGATACACGCTCGTGGGGACTGATATCCGAACCCGGAATGCTGTCATCGGCCGTGATCTGAACTCCACGGAACTGCTGGCTCGCCCTACCGACGATTTCACCGCGAAGGTTGGACACGACGGCCGTCACCTTGGAGACACCCACATCCAGGCCAATGACGTATCCCGCTTCCTGGTTCAGAACGAATCGTCGGGCCGGCCGCCCTTTGAGGTACTCACCAAACTCGCGTTGGTTTTCAAGCTCCGTGATCCAACCCCGGTCCATAATCTCTTCACATACAGATATGGCAGTAGCCCGGGCGAGCCCGGTGCCCTCCATGACGTCCGAGATCGTCACGATGGTGGAGGCCCTCATGAAGTCCAAGACTGATCTGAGGCTTGCCCGCCTAAGCATCTGCGGCATGGGGGAGGAGGAAGGGGCGCTCATCGGGTCTTGACCTCTCTGTAGCTCAGGTCACATAATACTTCAGGCACTAAATTTTGAGTCCAAATTAACTTCGGAGACACAATGCATGAAGCCCCGGACCACCCAGGAACCCTCGCCACCAGCGAATCCGCCCTGGACCGCTGGAATACCCTGTGGGAGCCCGCCGCACGTCGGTACCAGCCCGTCGTCGACCATTCGACGCCTCCCGCACTTTTCGCAGCCCCCTCGTCATCATCAGAGCCGACAGTACAGCTCTAGCTCGGCCCCCGTCCTCGTCCCCACGCTTTGACCTGTCATAAACCAGCCCTTCCGCACGCGAGTTCTTCGTGCCGAAGACGCACTTTCGCCGATCTGCAAGCGCTTCCAGTTTTTACTAAGTTGCTCTTGTTTATCGGCCGAACTCCGCCTACCTTGATGGGTAGCCGTCATCGTGACGCGGCCGCCCGTTCCGCACGGGCGGCGTCAGTCGCTGCCAGGACTCCCGGCCTGTAGCAGCCTCTCACTGAGGAGACTTCACCTCTATGCCAGCACACGACGAGGACGTCGCAGTCCGCTTTTCCAGCAATGGGAAACGCTTTCAGATAATAGCCGCGTTGGTTCTCATGGCCTTCTTCGGCACCCTCTTTTCCTCCACAGCCGCAGCCCCACCGGCCCAAGCCGCAGCTCCCGGGCCCAAAGACGCCACCGCGGTGATGTTCTCCTGGACATGGAACGCCATAGCCCGCGAATGTACCGAGAACCTCGGCCCGGCCGGATACGGATACGTGCAGACATCTCCCCCGCAAGAACACGTCCAAGGTCCGGAATGGTGGACCCACTACCAGCCCGTCAGCTACAAGGTTGAGTCACGGCTCGGCACTCGGGCCGAGTTCAAGCAGATGGTGGACACCTGCCACACCGCTGGCGTGAAAGTGATCGCGGACGCCGTGATCAACCACATGTCCGGAAAGAGCGCCGGAGGAACCGGTTGGGCGGGAACCATATTCCAGCACTACGACTACCCCGGAAACTACCAAGGGCAGGACTTTCACTCGTGCCGAAGGGACATCGCCAACTACCAGAACCGATGGGAAGTCCAGGAGTGCAATCTGGTCAACCTCTCTGACCTCAACACCTCCTCCCCCTACGTTCAGGGAAGAATTGCCGGATACCTCAATGACCTGGTGGCCTTGGGAGTTGACGGGTTCCGGATTGACGCAGTCAAACATATTGCGGCCAGCGACATGCAAGGAATTCTCTCCAGGGTCAACGACCGCGCAAGGCTCTATGTGGTCCAGGAAGTTATCCGAGCCAACGAACCGATCCAGCCGGAGGAATACACCAGCAACGGTGATATCCACGAGTTTGCCTTCGCCCGCAAACTCAAAGAGGCCTTCAACGGCGGGAATATCAACTGGCTGATCACGGGCAATGGCATCGGCCCCAGCTGGGCAGGCTTCCTTCCTCAACAGAACGCCGCAGTCTTCGTCGATAACCATGACACTGAGCGCAATGGTGAGACACTCACCTACAAGGACGGGGCAAACTACGATCTTGCCCAGATCTTCACACTGGCGTGGAACTACGGGTCCCCGTCGATCCATTCGGGTTATTCCTTCTCCAACAATGAGACAGGACCGGCGGTTGCCTCGAACGGGGAAGTCATGGATCCCGTGTGCGGCCAGAACGGCTGGACCTGCAAGCATGCGCAAACCAACATTGAAAACATGGTGGGCTTCCGCAATACAAGCCATGCGGCGCCGATCGTCAATAAGTGGGACAACGGCTCTAATGCCATCGCTTTTGGTCGTGGTGACAAAAGCTATGTGGCGATCAATCGTGGCAATGCCATCACCAGGACTTTCCAGAGCTCCCTTCCCGCTGGCCGCTACTGCAACGTGATTGTGGGACTGCCAACAGCTACAGGCTGCTCGGCGGGTGACGTGGTAACCGTGGACGCATCGGGGACTTTCCAGGCCACCGTCGGCCAAAACGCCGCCCTCGCATTGCACATCAACGCAAAAGCAGGCGGGCAAACAGAACCGGGAGCAACCAACCTCAAGGTCTACTACTCCACAACCAAAGGCTGGAACGACTACAAAATGCACTACCGGGTAGGCACCGGCGCCTGGACAACTGCACCCGGCGTCACCATGACCGCCGCCTGCCCTGGCTGGGTCTCGTACACCATCCCCGCCGGCTCAACCGGGGCAACGGCTGCCTTCAACAACGGAAACGGCATCTGGGACAACAACAACACCAGCAACTACGCCTTGGACGGTGGGATCGCAACGGTGAACGGCAATGCTGTTAGTAATGCCGATCCTTGCAGCAGCGCATCTACCCCCGGGCCAACAGACACCACAGTGCTGTTCTACTCAACCAACAAGAATTGGTCCTCCTATAACGCCCACTATCGTGTGGGCGCCGGAGCATGGACTACTGCCCCGGGCGTGGCCATGACTGCCTCATGCCCTGGTTGGGTAACTACCTCCATCCCCCTCAACGGAGCTTCCGGCATCACCGCAGCCTTCAACAATGCGGCCGGAACCTGGGACAACAACGGAACAAACAACTACACCGCTGGTCCCGGCTACCAGCGAGTGAAAGACGGAGTCGTCAGCCAAGGAAACCCCTGCGCCTGACGCACAAAGACCTCACGTGCCCGGGCCTTCCGGTCACGTGAGCCGGGAAGGAGGCGGCGCCGGATCCCGGCGCCGCCTCCGTTTAGAGCCTCATCGAAGCCTCATGGAGCAGGTCTGCAAACGACCCATGGAAGCAAGCTGGCAAGGGAACCCATTTTGGCCCACCGACAGCCACCTTGGACTCAATTGTCCAGACGCTGTATGGACAATTGAGCCTACGGGTTATCAGCAGGCGGTCGTCCTGATCTGTGGGCAGGTTGTTCCGACTGATGGTGATCACTCGCGCCTCCTGACTGCCCACCCCAAGTGCGGTAGCCTCAGCACAAACCCACGCACGTCAATGCCGCTTCCGGGGGGAACATCATGGGGAACGTTCGAACGCGCACCAAAGCGCCCAACAAAGCGCCCAAAACCAATGCGGTCAAGAAGAGGTATCTACTGGTGCCGGCCAAGGCCGTTGCAGCCGGTCTGCTGGCCACCGGACTGCTGACGACAGGGCTGCTGGCCACTGGCGCACCGCCTGCCACCGCGGACACGCAGCCAACGCCAATCATCGACGGCGCCCCGTACGTGGGTGCCGAGCTGCGCCGACAGTACGATTACAGCTATTGGGGCTGCAGGAATCCGGACGGCTCGGGTGACGGCATTACGTTGGAATGGTTCCGCGACGGCGATCCGCTTCCGGAGGATCGGCAGGGGGAAACCCTCCGGATCCTGCCGGAGGACCAGGGCAGCCGGATATCCATGCGCGTCCATCCCCTCACCCCGGGCAACCAGGGCTGCCCAACCGGCACGCAGCTGAGCGCGGAAACCTTGCCCGTGAAGGCCTCCAGCCGGGCCATGGGGTGGACCGGCCGTGGCAACTTTGAGCCCCTCGCCCGGACGCACGATGGCAGGCTCATCCTCTACCCACGGACCTACACGTACTACAAAGGCATGTGCGAGGGTCCCTGCCCTGCCTATTGGGGTTCATGGGACGAACCCGAGCAGGTGGGACAAGGATGGAATGTCTATGACATCGTCTTCTCCCCCGGCGACTTCGACGGCGACGGTTTCAACGATCTCCTCGGCCGCGATGCAGCAGGCAAGCTCTTCCTCTACCCCGGCGATGGCGAGGGTGGTTGGCTCGATCGCGAGCAGGTTGGCCAGGGCTGGAACGTCTTCAATTCCATCGTGGGCCCTGGCGACTTCAACGGCGATGGCACCAACGATGTGCTGGCACGCGACGCAGCAGGCGGCCTCTTCCTCTACCCCGGCGACGGCGAAGGTGGCTGGCTCCCCCGCGAACAGGTGGGCTGGGGCTGGCAGGTCATGAACAAGATCATCACCGGCGGCGACATGAATGCCGATGGTGCCGTGGACATCTTCGGACGCGACCAGGACGGTTTCCTGCACCAGTACCCCACTGACGGCGAGGGCGGCTGGGAGGAACCTGCGTCCCTCGGCCCGGGGTGGGAGACGTTTTCCGAGGTAGCAGGAATTGGTAGTTCCAGCCACTCGAAATACAACGAACTCTCGGCCGTCGCCGCCAACGGCGATCTTTTGAGCTACA
>NZ_JABMCX010000214.1 GCF_013179505.1 Paenarthrobacter sp. CM16
CCACCTCGTAGAAGAACACGTCGCAGTAGAAAGCTGGCATTTCGGCCGCATAAAGAGCTGTGATCGCCTTCGCGAAGTCCTCTTTATCTTGGTCGGTGTAGGCCCCAGCGGGGGTGTGGATTCTCCACGGCATGACATTCTCCTCATTGTTGTGAGACGGGTGCTCACACGTATAAAGACCACACCCAAAGCCCTTTACCGGCCTCGTCAGGCAGGTGCTGAGGCCACCTTCTGTGCTAGGTGCTCGAGGAACCATTCGCGTGCCGCGGCCGACGAGAGCTCAAAGGGGTGACCAGTGTAAGCGTCGAAGTGGCCGCCGGGGATCGAGACGAGTCGCTTGGGCTCGGCCGCGGTCTCGAACGCCTCTTTCGCCCACTCAGCGGGCGTCACGATGTTGTCCTCTTCGGCAACCACCATAAGTAGCGGGGTGGGAGCGACGAACTTGAGGAACTGTCCTGGCTCGTAGTTCAGCTCCAACGAGCGCATCGTCACCTCGTTGCGCCACGCTGTCCCCTCATAAGGAGAGAAGAATTCGTAGGCATCGGGTGTCGGCAGCGCTGCGGGCTGCGTGGGGTCCGCGGTGACCACCGCGATCATCGCCGGCGCCTCCCCTCTAGCTCGCGCAAGCCGATCGGCTTCCTGTCCGTCCCATACTGACTGCCAGAACTCTTTGGGCACGCCCGCTTCGAATGTGCGCCGCATAGAGACCCCGGGCACTTGCCCGCACACGGCCTTCACGCGGCGGTCGATTGCCGCGACTACAAACGCGTTACCGGCCGAGTAACTTGAACCCCACACCCCGATGCGCGACGCATCGACATCTGACCGGCCCTGCGCGTAGGTGATCGCGTGCTGGCAATCGTGAATCTGGTCCCACGGGTCCAGCTCCTGCCGCGGCTTGCCCGGAGCCGTGTCCGAGGCGCCAAAACCGCGATGGTCATAGAGCACGCAAGCGAACCCCGCGGCAGTAAACGCCTCTGCGAAGGGTTCGAGACCCATTTCTTTGGTACAGGAAAATCCGTGCGTCAAGATGATGCACGGCAGTTCCTCGGGTGCACTATCAGGTTTGTAGAACCAGCCGCGCAAGGTCACGCCTTCAGCGTCGAACTCGATATCTTCACGCATGGGATTTTCCTTTGCAAAACGTCAAATGAATGAATGGCAGGTAAACGGGTTTCTGGATGATGGGCTGCTACTGAACGGCGCACCGACGGGACTTGCCAGAAACGCTCGTCTCCTTGAGTGAGGCACGCAGTCCGTGTGGACCCTCAAGTTATGGACTTGCAGCATCACGGGAAGGTGCGCTGCTTGTCACATTCAGCATATGAACGGGTAAGCCGGCGACATAGGTCGAATGCGCCAAACACCGGTACGGAATCGACACGAGTACGGCCGGCGTAACGACTCTCCCCGACTTTGTGGGTCATTCATCGTCTCGCGTTGTAGACGCTCGCCCGCGGAAACCGGCCATACGATTCTGCATGAAGACCGCCCACTGGGCACTAAGGAGAGTGGCGCTGGGACGAGTTGTGTGTCCGACCGGCTGGAACCGCAACCATGCGGGTAAGTCACATCGACTGGCGCCTGTGCTCAAGTACGTCACGCCCGGGCCCCCTACTACGGTGCCGAGGCGTGTCGGGACCGTGGTAGCCGCCAAGTTCGCGGCCGCGGGGCCGCTCTTCCGGTTCTACGTGTGCGGCGTCCTTCTTGTCGCCGGGCCGGGACCGGGTGATGGTGACCTGGTATTTCTGGCAGTACCGGTAAAACTCGTTGTTGATGAAGTGGCTGCCGTGGTGGAATCAAAGCGGACGATGGGGAAGGGGAACATCGCTGTCGTGTGTTGGATCGTCTCAGACACCCATTTCTAGCTTTGAGCACATGTACTGGCGCAACGTCCGCCCGGTTGTGATGTCGCTGATGGTGAGCGCTAAGCAGAACTCGGCCGGGCTGTTCCACCAACGTGACTGGCCAAGCCGATTTCCACGGAACCGAGTGTGGCCTCGTCCGCCCTGGCCCAGGTCCGGATAAGGATCCACGCCGTAAATGGCGACCCGGGCTTGGTGTGGGAGTGCCCGCCCGCGCAGGCTCACCTCTTGCCATTCAGGGCCAGCCTGCGGCCGATCCTAGCGGCAAGTGATACTCCCCGATAGCTGTGCCTGCACATGGGTAATCTTCTGACACTCGGCACGCAGCATCTGGACGAGGTAGGCGGCCGCGGCCGCGAGGAGATTTCCACCCGTCCCCGAAGCGCAGACCAGCACTACCCCTGGGACGACTGAAGATGGTCCGCATAGACAGGCTTTCTTTACTGCGGCGCCGTCCTTGGTCGCGGCGGATGTAGAGCCTGGTGCAGCATGGACCGAGCATAGTCCCGCCGCCAGCCGATCAGACCAACCACCTCCCTGAGGATCCGCCCCAACACGCTCCTGCCCTCGGAACGGTACCGCGGCGCCAGGTGCTTCGCCCCTGCCTGGCGGCGTGGGTCTATGCGGCCACCGCTGGTCGCATAGGAGAAGGATATGCAGCGCTGCACTATAAGCGGGCGGGGACGGTCTATTAGCGAAAGGGGCGCGCGAAAGTATGTGTACCCAGCGCACCGTCTTCCCAAGTGCAGTACCCTCGCCCCTGCCGCAACGCAGGCGGTTGTGCGTCCTTAATGCTAATTGCGACAACGTATTTGTCACCGCCGACCTTTCCCTGAGTCAAACCAAGTCTTGACAATGTGATTAAGGCCACTGTAGAAATGAGTCTGACCTCAGACTCAATTTGAGCTTGAGGCCCTCGATCTAAAATCTCTGGAGGACACGTGACCACCGACGCTCACGCCACTACAACCGGGCCGAAATCGGCATCGGCATCGGCACCATCAATTCGCGCGACGGTGTACGTCGGTAGGTGGCCCGAATTTCCCAGCCTGTTCCCAGGGCCGGAAACCGGAACCTTCCCACCCTGCACGTCCACCATCGTGAGCGGTCCTACCGAAGCAGTACTCATCGATGCGCAATATCTCAAAGAGGACGTCCGGGACCTCGCCGATCTCATCGAACGCACCGGAAAAACACTCACCACGATCTATGTCACCCACGCACATCCGGACCACTATCAAGGGATCGGTCCACTGATGGAAAGGTTCCCCAACGCGAAGTGCATTGCGCTCCCGCACATCGTCGAGGACATGAAGAAGAATCTAGAGACATTCGCCGAACAGTTCGGACAGATGTTCGGCGACAGGGTCGTGACAAGTGACGCCCTTCCCGAGCCGTTCGACGGCGACACCTTTTTTGTTGACGGTTCACCGCTGAAAATCATCGAGATCGAACAGGCCGACATCAGCCCCACAACGATCGTGCACATCCCCGCCATCGACACTGTCGTAACGGGGGACGCGATCTACAACGAAATCCACCCCATGCTCGGGTTGTCCTCGGCGGACGACTGGCCGGAATGGCTCGGAAGCGTCGACGTCGTGGAGAGCCTGAAGCCGCGAAAGATCGTCGCCGGGCACCGCCGGCCCGACGGCGACGACTACGCAGTGGACACGATGATTCAACAAACCCGTTCCTACATCAAGGAATTCTCGTCCGCATACGAGACGGCGAAGGACGCCGAGGACCTCATCGGCATAATGTCGGCGAAGTTCCCGCACCACGGCAACCTGTGGACCCTGGCGTTCTCGGCCCACAGTGCGATCGGGGTTCGAGACGCAGCTGGTGCTCCCTCCGGCCAATAGTCGCTCTACCGGCCCCTCGTCGACGCTCACAGGTTTCATAACTCACTCGAGGGGCATCACGAGATCAGTAGACGAAAACTATCCATGCGCCTTTCATGGACCGTAATCACCACTCGGACGGTGCGGCGCCGCAGCGCACCGCGCCGTCCGGGCCCCGACGCATGAGACTACAAGGCTCCCAGCGAACTGGGGAATCTACAAGGCGTTTGACAACAAACGGTCCGATCCGGAACTAGTGCGACGTTCTCCGAAACGGACCCTGGGCCCGACCTTTCATGCCGGACCGACCGCTGATTTGAAAGGAGCATGCCTGGCCGGTGACACCTGATCGGCGACGGGCAACGGTCCGGTAACGCCGGAATCTGATTGACCAGCAGGAACCGAGCTCCTGCAACCTGTGCCGGGTTGACAGAGCAACCTCGCTGATCGCGGCGTTTCTCGCAAATTCCCGATCTCGAAACGCGGCATCCGCCCGGCCTTCCCGGTAGAGACATCTGTGCCACTCGCCCTTGAGATGCTCGAGAACATACGCTTCTTCACCTCTGTCATCGCGACGTGCTTCACGCGAGCTCGAAGCTGTACACCGCCGACCTGGTCCTGCAAGGAGTCCGTCGCTCGGCGCGTTCATCGGCGCAAAGCCGACCCAACAACGGTGTCCAGCGACGCGCTATCGAGGTTCTGCGCCTGACGATGGCATTTGCAACGTCCTTGTGATGAACGGAAATGGGTTTCAGCACCTATTCACGCCGGCCAATTCACGGGACACCTCCGCAAACCGATCGCAAGCGATCAACAACGTCCCAGAATGGAGAACCAATTGACAAATAAGTCCGATATATCTTATCCACCGACTGTAGACAAAAGAAGCCAGATACGTGGCCTTATTGCCGCTTCGACCGGAACCATCGTGGAATACTACGACTTCACCATATACGCATATCTTGCAGTTGTGGTTGCTCCTTTGTTTTTCCCAGGAGACGACCCCACTGCTTCCCTGCTGGCAAGTCTTGCGGTATTCGCCTCGGCATATCTTATGCGTCCCATCGGTGGAATTTTCTTCGGGAAGGTAGGGGATCGTAGCGGCCGTAAGAGGGTGCTGCTGCTTTCCGTGTTACTCATGGGAGCATCGAGTCTCGTGATGGCGCTTCTCCCGACCTATGACACCGCAGGAATCCTCGCGCCCATAATACTCGTTGCGGCCCGCCTTGCCCAGGGGTTCTCCGCGGGGGGTGAATTGGGCGGGGCAATGACGTACGCCTACGAGATTGCAGGACCGAGACGGAAAGGACTGGCCATGTCAGTCGTCTTTCTTGGCACATTCGGAGGATTTGCACTAGCTGCAATCTGCGTCGGCACTGTGTCGACCGTATTGTCACCCTCGGAGATGACGTCGTGGGGCTGGCGCATCCCGTTCTTGCTGGGCATTCCACTTCTCATTCTCAGCTTGTGGTCAAGAGCCAGAATAGATGACACGCCAGCGTACGTGGAAGAAGTTCGAGACGGCACGGTGAAGAAGTCTCCACTAATGGAGTTGCTCAGGACTCAGTACGCGTCCGTGCTGCGCTCTATCGGGTTCGCAATCCCGTCTAGCGCCTGCATGTACATAGTGCTTACTTACATGGGTATACACCTAGTACGAGAAAATAACCTGGGAACCACGGAAGTGGCTTGGATTTCCGCTGGTGTCATCTCTTTGATTACGATTCTAATGCCTGTATACGGCCTAATAGTGGACCGCTTCGGGGCCTTCCAATGCAATGCTTTCGGTGTTGCTGCATGCATTTTACTCATATTCCCGGTGCTGCACTTCACAGCGACAGGAAATCGGCCGGTTGCGGTCGGTTCTTTTCTGGCTTTTGGTTTGGCAATGGCACTGGTGACAGTTAGTGCCGCAACTGTCATGCCCACACTCTTTGGTCCGAGTACTCGCGTGACCGGGCTCGCCCTGGGAAACAACCTCTCAACCGTTCTAACCGGTGGGACGGCGGCGTATGTGTCCACCTGGCTAATCCGGGAGACAGGCAACCCCATCTCTCCCGGATTGTTCGTCGCTGCAGCATGCACGCTTGGAATCATTGCATTGTTCTCCATGAAGAGGCCGAAAGATGCGCATAGTATTGTGCGCTGAAAGCCACCCGAGAACGTCCGCTGATCGAGTGCTAATGGACATCTGAGCTCGAAGCATGGTGTCTCCGGGTACGTCAAAAACGAAGGAGTTTTAAGCCTGAAGTCATCTTGGGGAATTGCTCCGGAACCTTACGGTTCCGGAGCAATTCCTGATTCTGATCCGGCGACGTGTAACCGCTAAAAGTTCCGCAGAGCCTTTACAAGCGCTGCCGTTGGGTCAGCCCGGCTGATCTTTGGGTTCCTTCAAGCCTCGGTAACGCAGGTCCTACCCATTTACTGCGGACTCGTTCTACGGCATGGCAGTCCTCGTACGGGCGGGACGCGGTAGCATCAGCTTCCTGCTGGTGGGAGGATCCTCGGCGGGAACGAAGAGATCCGCAGCCTGCGTCCTCACCAGACCCCGCTTATCCCCGGGGAGTCGACGTCCCCACCTGCCGAAGTCCAGGAGAATCCGCAGCGACGACACGCAGGCGGCTCTTCCCGGCGCGGACCTCTGGGACCACGAACTATCGGGAGACACAGTCGCCTACACAGGCCCCACCTTTGATGGAAGTCGTGAGAGCGTTCCCCGGCCAGCCGAGCGTCGTGCTGCTGAGGAGACTACAGCCGGTCTCGACGAAACCGGCCTGAGGGACCTCGCCGATCAGCTGGTCCGCTATGCTTTGCCGACGGGGCTGCCAACATCACGCCGGAGCACGTCATCCTGACGGCGCGGCACGTTGCACCGTGAGACGACCGGACCGCCCTCCCTGGTCTGCTGTGAGGTCGAGCGCGACGGACAACAGCGCACCGACTTTCCACCACATTTGATCCGTGACAGGAGATCGGCGCGCTGTCCTTTGTCAGATGCCGGCGCGCTTACTGGCCGCCGCGACGATCGCGTCGATTAGCTCGACGGTCGGCGGACCGTTCTCGGCCGCGTTCGCCGGCTCATCCATGGCACGCCGTCGGACGCCTTCCGCGATGATCGCAATTTTCCACATTCCGAGCACCTCCCAGAAGGTCAGCGCACCGAGCTCGCGACCAGACTCGGCCGCGTAGGTCTCGGCGATCTCCTGCCGCGAGGCGAACCCGTCCAGCGTGGAGGCCTCGAACAGGCCGCTCGGCGGGTCGGCCGGCTCCGGCCAGTAGGCGAGCGTGGACCCCAGGTCAGCCAAGGGGTCCCCCAAGGTCGACAGCTCCCAGTCGAGCGTAGCCCGCACCCCCGCGGTGACCGGGTCGAGGATAACGTTTCGGATATGCAGATCTCCATGGACCACGGCGAGCGAGGTGTCGGCCGGGATGTTGTCCGTCAGCCACGCCGTGAGGCGGTCCAAAGTCGGAAGATCCCGGGTGCGACTGGCATCCCACTGGTGACTCCAACGCTTTAGCTGCCGTTGGGCGTACGGCGAGTGGCTTGCCAGATCGCTCAACCCAACGGCATCGAGATCGACGGCGTGGAGCCGCGCCAGCACCCTGGCCAGCTCGAGACCGATCTGGTGCCGTTGATCGTGCGTCAAGGCCTCAGCAACCGGCATCCGGTCGACCACCAGGCCATCAACGTACTCCACGATCAGTACGGGAGCGTCGCAGACCGCGGAGTCCTCCACCAGTGCGACCACTCTAGGCGTCGGCACCGAAGTCCTGGCGAGTGCCGATAGGATCTTGTGCTCACGTGTGACGTCGTGGGCCGACGCCAGCAGGTTTCCCAATGGCGGTCGGCGGGCGACCCAGTGGCTGCCGTCCTCATCGGTCAGCTCGTAGGTGAGATTGGACTGGCCAAGACCGATCCGCTTCGCCGAGATCTCTCCGGCGACGGTGATGCCCTCCCCCTGGAGGAATACTCTGAGTGCGACCGTGTCCAGCGCGACCGTGCCCACCTCCGCGGTCCCTGACAATTTGTCCTCGGATCCCATATGACGTTCCTCTTCTCTTTGTTGTGGTCAGCGGCGCGGCGCCTCGCACGATCTAGTCAGCGTGCGATGACTGCATCCCGCATTCGCTTGAGCTCAACCCGGGCGATGGTGCGCTTGTGGACCTCGTCGGGTCCGTCCGCGAGCCGGAGCGTGCGCTGGTGCGCATAGAAGCTGGCCAGCGGGAAGTCCTCGGTCACACCGCCCCCACCGTGGACCTGGATAGCGCGGTCGATGATCTTGAGAGCCATCTGAGGACCGGCTACCTTGATCGCAGCGATCTCGACGCGTGCTTTCCGGTTGCCAACGGTGTCCATCAGCCATGCCGTTTTCAGCGTAAGGAGACGGACCATCTCGATCTCAATGCGCGCCTCGGCGATCCAGTCTTGGATGTTTGAGCGGTTGGCGACGGGCTCGCCGAATGTGACCCGGGTCTGGGCGCGCTGAATCATCAGATCCAGCGCACGCTCGGCCATGCCGATTGAGCGCATGCAGTGATGGATCCGACCAGGTCCCAGGCGAGCCTGACCGATCATGAAGCCATCACCCTCTCCCGCGAGCAAGGCCGAGGCGGGAACCTTGACGTCCTCGAAGAGGATCTCGGCGTGCCCCTCACGGTCAATGTAGCCGAAGACCGGCAGACCGC